>NZ_CP126162.1:300000-478761 GCF_030127105.1 Haloarcula pelagica
CGGGGTCGATCATCCCGACCAGTCCGAGGAAGGTCAGCCCCGTCTCGATGTCGGCCTGGTCGGTCACGTCGGACCGGGCGGCCAGCGCGAGGACCCGAAGGGCGTCGTCTGCGAAGGCGTCTACCCGTTCGCGGATCCGGGTCGCCGTCTCGTCGGTCAGCGCCGCCGGGCCGTCGGAGGTCGACACCTCCGAACACATCGAGACGACCACCTCGGGCGCACCCTTGACGTAGCCGACATCGCCGTGGATCGTCCCCATCCACTTGCGTTCGGAGGAGAACGGGACCTCGTCGGTCCGGGGCGATTCCTCGCGGACCGTCCCGACATCGAGCCCGTAGTCCGCGGCCGCGGTCACCAGCGCCTGTTCGGTCGGATCGCCCTCCTCGGCCGTGGCGTCGTTACAGAGCACGGCGGCCCGAAAGAGGCGGTCCAGTCGGTCGTCGTCGGAGGCGGCGACAGGCGTTCCCTCGTCGGCTGTCGCGGTCGGCATTTGCTGGTCGGCTGTCGCGGTCGGTACCTCCTCACCAGAGAGGTCCACCACGGTGTCGTTGAGCCACGCGCGGCTGACGACCATCTCGCCTTCCGTCAGCGTCCCGGTTTTGTCGGTACAGATGACATCGACACCGCCCAGGGCTTCGACTGCCGGGAGTCGCCGGACGAGCGCGTTCTCGTCGGCCATCCGGCGGACGCCGAGCGCGAGCGTCAGGGTCACGACGGCCGGCAGTCCCTCGGGGACGGCCGCGACGGCCAGTGAAATCGCGGTCAGTCCGGCCTGGATCACAGGCGTATCCTGAACCAACAGGACCGGGATCACCAACGCGGTCAACCCCAGCACGCCCAGGCCGAGCAGCCGACCGAGTCGGTCGAGTTCGCCCTGGAGCGGCGTCTCCGTCTCTTCGGTGCCGGCCAACTCCCGGGCGATCGCCCCCACCTCCGTCTCCATCCCGGTAGCGGTCACGACGGCCACGCCGCGCCCGCGCGTGGCGTTGGTTCCCTTGTAGATCATCGAGGTCTGTTCGGCGAGCGGGGTGTCCTCCGGGACGGGCGCCGGGGACTTAGAGACGGGGACGCTCTCGCCGGTCAGCGCCGCCTCGTCGACCTCCAGCGAAGTCGTCTCCAGAAGCCGACAGTCCGCGGGAACCACGTCACCCCCCGCCAGTTCGATCACGTCGCCGGGCACGAGCGTCGCGGCGTCGACTTCGGCGGTCGTCCCGTCGCGGCGGACCGTCGCGGTCGGTGCGGTCAGTTCGCGCAGCGATTCGAGGCTCTGCTCGGCGCGGTAGTCCTGGACGAACCCGAAGACGCCGTTGGCGACGACGATGATCGCGATGAGGACGGCGTCGACCGCGTGGCCGGCCCAGAGCGACAGCGCCGCGGCCGCCAGCAGGACCCAGATCAGGACGCTGTCGAACTGCGTGAGGAAGATGTCGAACGCGCTCCGCTGTGCGCCGTCGGTGACCTCGTTTCGCCCGTGCGTTTCGAGCCGAGACGCTGCCTCTTCCGGCGTGAGCCCGTCGCTGCTCGATCCCAACTCGTCGAGGACTGCGTCGGTCTCCCGGGCGTGCGGTGGCGTCGGCACGCGTCGAACCTCTCCCCCCAGCTACATATTGATTTGCGCCCACCGGAAGGAGATCGGTCGGCTCCGACCGCTGTGAGCCCAGACTCCGCGCCGACGGCCCCGATTGTCGTGAGGCCGACCCCGCACAATAGTTACTACCCCTCGCACAGAACTAGTTACTGAACCAATATGTACGAGCGTGTTCTCGTCGCCACCGACGGCAGTGAGCCAGCGAACAGAGCGGTCGATCACGCGTTGAGCCTCGCACGGAAACACGGCTCCGAGGTCCACGCGCTCGCGGTCGTCGACACCGGCCGCTACGGCGAACCGGCGCTTAGCAGCAGCGAACTGGTCATCGACGAGCTGGAAGACCGTGCGAACGAAGTCCTGTCGACGATCCGCTCGCAGGGAGACGAGGCCGGCATCGAGGTAGTGACGAGGTGTGTCCACGGGGTTCCACACGACGAGATCGTGAGCTACGGGGAGTCGATCGACGCCGATGTCGTGATTCTTGGCTCACACGGGCTCTCACACACCGGCCACCACATCGGGAGTGTCGCGGATCGGGTCGCCCGCTCGACCACCCGACCGCTGATGCTGACCTAACCGTCCGCGGACCGACTGCTGTGGCCTATCGTCGTCGGCTCGGCCGCGTGACGTGTCGTCGTCGCGCACACCGACGAGGTTCTCGAACGCCTGGGTCGCCTCGTCTCCGGGGGCGGAATTAACTGTCGGCAGTACGAAACGGCTGTATGCGCGTCCTCGTGACGGGAGCGAGCGGGTTCGTCGGCGGGCATCTCGTCCCGGCGTTAGTCGACGCTGGTCACACGGTCGTCGCGATGGTCCGTGACAGCGACCGATACGATCCGCCGCCGGGCGTCGACGTGTACGAGGGCGATGTCCTCGACCCCGGCCTCACGCTTCCCACCGTCGACGCGGCGTACTACTTGATCCACTCGATGGCCGCCGACGGCGACTTCTCGGAACTCGACCGACGGGCCGCGCGGAACTTCGTCGCCGCGGCGGACGCCGCCGGAATCGACCGGATCGTCTACCTGGGTGGCCTCGGAGAGGACGACGCGGACCTCTCGGAACACCTGCGGTCCAGACGTGAGGTCGAACGACTCCTGGGCGAGGGTGCAGCCTCGCTGACGGTTCTCAGAGCCGCGATCATCATCGGTGACGGCTCGGCGAGTTTCGCCGTCATCCGACAGCTCGTCGAACGACTCCCCGTAATGGTGACACCGAGTTGGGTCCGGACGGACTGCCAGCCGATCTATATCGACGACGTGATCGCCTACCTCGTCGGTGTCCTGGCGGAACCGGCGACGGCCGGCCGGACGTTCGAGATCGGCGGCCCGGAGGTGCTCACCTACCAGGAGATACTCGTCCGGACGGCGTCGATTCACGTGGGGCGTCGACCGCTGATCGTCCCGGTACCCGTGTTGTCGCCGGGTCTCTCCGCACGCTGGCTCGGACTGGTCACCGACGTGCCCGTCAGTGTCGCGAAGCCGCTGGTCGACGGACTGAAAAACAGGGTCGTGGTCACCGACGACAGTATTACTGACCTCGTCGATGTCGAGTTGACACCCTTCGCGGAGGCCGTGCGGTTGGCACTCGACGCTGGCGCCGACCGGCATCGCGAGCGTGCACCGGCCTGATCCGTCGACGAATTCGTCGCCAGACCGGTCCGGTCACTCCGAGACCGGGCCTTCGTATTTCGACTTGATCCGGTCGCCGTCCCGCCACTGCCAGTAGTAATACCGATTATCGTTGATCGTCTTCTCGGTGAGGGTCGCGTTGGCCGGGACTCCCTCGGGTGTGTCCAGTCGGTCGCTCGGGTCGGCGTCCCGACCCTCCTGCTCGTCGCTTTCTTGCTGCTCGTCGTTTTCCCCCCGCTTATCGTTCCCGTGCCGCTCGTCTCGCCCCCTCTGGTCGTCGTGCACTCCCTGTTGCTCACGGTAGGTTGCGAGGTCGGTCGCGTACTCGGCGATCCGCCGGAGGTACGCTGGGTCCGCAGTCCGGAGCTCGTCGAGAACGGGCTCTGTGAGGTCATCGGGAGGCGTGGGTGGGTCGGTAGACACAGTATTAACCAACAATCGTCGTAGGATAATAGATGTGTTGGTTAATTCGCCGTCGAAGCTGCCGACACACCTCTATCGATGTGTTCGGTTCGGCTCCGGATCGTCCGGTGATCCCAGACACACCTCTATCGAAGTGTTCCAGTCGATGACAGATGGGCGATCGGTCGGTCCGACACATCGATAGAGGTGTGTGGCCGGCCGGTCGTGGTCGCGATCACGGAACTCCCGGAGACGGTGAGTCCCATGTGAGAACTGCCGATACCGGAGGCCGGTATCGGTATCTGAACAGTCGTAACACTCAGATATGGAACGTAGAGGCCTTGAGACCGGGATCGTCGGTCGGTAACCGATACCCACTTTGGGATCGAGTCGGCCATCGGACGGGACAGACACACCCCTCTATCGATGTGTTCGACAGGTCGCTGTGTGGGGGGAGAACCGCCGACCGGAGACCGAGAGTACCGTGGAGACGGAGGACAAGAGTGGGAAACGGCGACTGAAGCGGACGAGACGGACTGAAACGGCCCGATGAGGTGTCTTCCAAGATAAGAGACAACCAGGAACGTACGAGTGATCCCTCCCCCTGACGAGGCAAGGTCGAGCGAACACATCGAACACTTCGATAGAGGTGGGTGGGGGTGGTCTACTAGAACTAGCTTACTAGAACAGACTAGAAGAAGAAAGAACGGCCGAGAACCGTCCGGAGAGCGCTCTATACAGCCATATCGTCACAGTGCCACTCGCACTAAATGGACGAAAAATGCTGTCTTAGAGACTGAGAATGGTGAATATGATACTATCGTATTCACTGCCGGTACCACTCCGTCCGCGGCTCTCACCCCCTTCCCCTCCGCTCGCCCGAACACATCGATAGAGGGGTGTCTGTGTCCCCAGGAGTCGGACACATCGTCAGACCGATCGCAGATTTCACACGGTCTCGTCCCCGGGAGTCGATTGAGCCGAATATCACCCACCTTAGAAGCCCGATCTCACATCGATAGGGGTGGGGAAGTTATTTATCCCCGGCGTTGTTGGTGACTGCCATGGATACGGACGACGCTCAGGACAACACCGGGGACCGAGCGGCGTCGGAGGACGGCAGTTCGGAACAGACGAGTCTTTCCGACCCGATCGGTGCCACGGACGAGTCGCCCGAGCCGCCACCGTCGGAACACCCCGACGCCGTCGAGCCGGCCGAATCGACCGCTGGCTCCCCGACCGAGGAGCCGGCCGACTCGGACAGCGAGGGATCACAGTCCATCGAGGAGATGCTGTTGGAGTTCGACGAACAGGAGGGACTGATCCGGGACCGCTCGCTCATCGATCCGAACCACGTCGTCGAGGAGGATCGGATCGTCGGCCGCGACAAACAGCTTCAGGAGGTCACGAAGATGCTCCGCGTCGCGCTGGGAGACAACCGGCCGCCGAATCTGTTCCTGTACGGGCCGTCTGGGACGGGCAAGTCACTCATCACGAAGGCGGTGTGTAAGAACATCAGCCGGATCTGCGAGTCGAGGGACATCCGCTTTGGAACGGTCGAGGTCAACTGCCAGGATATCGACACCCTGGGTGTCGGCGTCTACGAACTCGCCTGCCGTGCAGCGGACGAAGCAAACGTCGAGGTCGAAGTCCCGAAACACGGCGTCGCGACCAAGGAGAAGTGGGACGAGCTGTTCCGGATCGTCAACGAGAACTTCGACTCGGTCGTCTTCGTCCTCGACGAACTCGACATGCTCGTCGGCCGGCGGGACAAGCAGGAACCGGCGTTCTCGCGGCTCCTGTACCAGCTGTCACGGGCGGGAGCAAACGACGAGCTGACGGCGTATCTCTCTGTCGTCGCGATCTCGAACGACACGAAGATGATGGAGTCGGTCGGCAGTCGCGCGCTGAGTTCCTTCACGCCGGAGGATGTCCACTTCGACGACTACGACGCCAACCAGCTCCAGGCGATCCTCCGTCGACGCCGCGACGCGTTTCACGAGGATGTCCTCGACGACGACGTGATCCCGCTGGCGGCAGCGTTCGCCGCACAGACCCACGGCGACGCCCGGAAAGCGATCGATCTGATGCGTGTCGCGGGCGAACTCGCGGAACGCCAGGGCGACGAGCGCGTGCGCGAACGACACGTTAGGGCGGCCCAGGACAAAGTCGAGAAGAACCGCGTTCTGGAGGTCGTCAGGGGGATCAGCCAACAGAAGAAGCTCTGTCTCTACGCGACGGCCGCCGTCGCCGACCAGACCGACGACGGCACGGCTCGCAGCACGACCGGCTACAAGGTGTATCAGTTCCTCACCGACTCGATCGACGCCGACCAGTACCACCAGGAGACGTACGTCAACAAGATGAAAGAGATGACGACGTACTCGCTGGTCGACTTCGAGCGACGCAGCCACGGGCCGAGTTCGGGGATGTTTCTGGAGTTCCAGTTCGGCGAGCGGCCGGCGACGATCCTGGAGACGCTGCGCGAGGACTCCCGGATCGAGGTCGCCGCGTCGGACGAAGTACAGAGCGTCGTCACCGCACAGCTCCGCAACGAGACCTGACCTCGCCCGCTGCGGTCGACCAGAACGCCACAGCACTGGTCCGTGACATGCCGGTATCGAACTGTCCTTGCCCTGCCACACACCGGTATCGACCTGTCTGTCCCGAGCCACACACCGTTATCGAAGTGTTCATTCCCCGCCACACACCGGTATCGAACTGTTTTCTCTGCCGGCGGTGTTCACCACGACTGAATAGGTTCTCGCCTGGAGGACACCCCTCTATCGATGTGTTCGTGTGGCTGCTGGACAATCTCGGTGTGTTCACACACCGCTATCGATGTGTTCGAAACGGACGCCTGTGGGTGAATATCGGTGTCTGACAGCGACGAGACGGCATACGCCTGGCTGACAAGTGTCTTACAAGCGTCCCGTCCCTGTATCGATGTGTTCGATAGCTAGGCGTCTGATTACTATCTCTAGATTTGGCCGGGATAGTACTAGAATCGAACTGACGGAGCACTCCCGGTCTTAACCAACAATGGGTCGAACACGCGCGAGCTGTTGGTTAAGACACTCGTGGATCCGATCGAACTTCGCGTACAGCGCCCGGCCAACCGCTCACGCTTCTCGGAAGCACACGCGTCTCCACTGTAGAAACTCACTCTGGGATCGCCGATGGGCAGCCAAAACAGGAGATCCGTCGACACGGACCCGTATTCACACGTCGGTGTCGGGACCGGAGGAACGGTCCGGTGCTCGTTGTTGTCGACGGCCCGGTTCGGGGCCGCGGTGCCGACCAGCGGGGCGTTCCAGTCAGGCGGAACGTCGCTACGGGGCCTGCGTCTCGCGGACACCGGTTCGTTCGACCAGATACTCTGAGATGGCGTAGGCCATCCACGCCTGACACCAGCGCATGAGCGTGATCCGTCGCGTCCGATATCTCGTCTTGCGGAAGTAGAACCGCTCCTCGCCGTCGAAGAGGTTCTCCAGCGTCCACTCGATGATCCGTCTCGCGAACGTGAACTCCCCGGCGTAGCTGAACACGAGGATCCCCTGTGCAGCGGCGTGGATATCCCGCGGGTAGGCGTCGTTCTCGTCGAAGTTGGGCGCGCCGTCGGCGGTGAACAGCGTTTCGCGATGGAAGGTCATCGCGTCGTCGATCGCCTCGTCGTAGCGGCCGTCCGCCGTCACGGTGCGGTAGTACTGGAGCGATTCGAGGATGAACCCGTTGTGGTGGGTGTCCATCGAGAGGTGGGAGGCGTCCGGTGGGTCGCGATACTTCCAGCCGCCGATAGGCTCTTGTCGATCGACGATGTGATCGAGGAGTTTCCGGGCGCGCCGCCGATGTCGGTCGTCCCCGAAGTACGCGTACAGATCCACGAGCAACCGCGCACCGAGGGCGCCCGCGTTGAGTGTGTAGTACGTTCCTGGGTGGTTCTGGCTGTACGTGATCCGCGCGGTTCCGTCGTCGAGTTCCGTGTAGTCGAGTTCGTTCTCGACGAGTTCGGCGGAACTGGCGGCTACACGGGCGTACGCGGGATCGAGGGTCGCGCCACGGAGGAGCGCCTTCACCGCGTAGGAGGTGACCACGGAGTCGGGCGTGTTCGGGCTGGCGTACCCCTGGAGGTCCTGCACGGCGTGGGGATGTCCGAGACCGAACCCGCTGTTTCCAGAGTCGTTGCTCTCGACGAGCCAGTCGAGGAGGTCTCGTGTCTCGCCGAGGTAGTCGATGTCCGTGTTCCTCGTGGGCCCGCGTATTTGTCGCAGTTCGTGGGCGTTCTGATTCGCCATCGCGAACAGCGCCGCTCCCTTGTAGTTTCGGCGTGGCTCGACGAGAAACAACCGACGAAGAAACGGCGGGCCGCGCTTGATGACCTCCTGGAAGGCGAGGTTGCTCCACTTGGTCTGGACGGGGACCGAACGCCAGACGCGGCTGCTCATCCCGTCGCAGTAATCCCATCCCAGATACTCCCGCTCGCGAGCGTACGCAAGCGACCGTTCGAGGAGGTCAAAGAGCGGGTCGACAGCTTCCGTCGTGGATGTATCGTATATCTCAGTCACGTGACTCACCGTGCGGTTCCCTGGGTCTGTGCTGGGGGACCCATCTTACCGATGTCTGAGGACACGCCGTAGTCGTTGTAATTCCGATCCTACCGCTGTCGCCGGAACCGGACGAGACGTGCCGTTTTCGTAAGCTCCGCTTACGTGTCCCCGCGACTGACAAAGACGGTCATAACAATCTTGACCGGATTCGATGGACGTGACAGTTATCCATCCATGAATCAGGGCGCCGAAGACGACGACGGAGTAACTGCTAACCGAGCCGCAACCGGGTCGAACACAGCGGACCGAGTCGATCGGAGAACGTTCCTCAAGACGGCGTGTGTGGCACCGATTATCGGCGCCGTCGGCGGTGGAGACGCCACCGGCGCGCGACAAACGACCGTCGATACGTCGACGATGACCGAACGGTACGTCGAGCCACCGATCAACGATGCCGCCGACGTGCTCAACACGATACAGGACGGTCAGTTGCTCGTGTTCCCGGCGGGGACGTTCCGGTGGGAAGAGACAGCCGTCGTCACTGCCAACAACTGGGGAATCCGCTGTAACCCCCGGACGAAGTTCGAAGTCCCGGCCGGACTCGGAGACGATTCCAACGGGCTTCTCCTCCGGACCATCGTCAACAACGATGTCGCCGACAACTTCTTGCTCGAGAACCTGTGGTTCCAGTCCCCGGGACGTGCCGCCCCCGGAATGCGACTCGGTGTCGAAACGAACGCACACGTCGACAGACTCCACTACGACCTCGACGGACCACAGAGCCAGGGACCTCAGGAGAACGCCCTCTCGGTGCTGGTCACAGAGCCCTCGGGGACGCTCCGGATCGACAACTTCAGACAGTACAACAACGGCGATATCGGCGGGTACGCGGGCGGGGAGAGTCGAATCGGTATCTTCGCCGGGCAGCGAAACCAGGGGACGATCCATCTCAGGAACCCCGTGTTGCAGGGCTTCCCCAACAACGCCTGTTACGTCTCGCGCCAGCCGGGGACGGTGATCGTCGAGGACGGACTCCTGATGAACAACAACGTCTCGGCGGTCCGTGTCTCCGGCGGCGTCGAAGTACGGGACACGACCATCGTCATCGACACCGAGCGGTATACGGACGGACCCGGTGTGATCGACGGTGGACAGCACAACACCCGCGGCGTCTGGGGCGACAACCGGGGGGCGGGGACTGACGGGGGACTGGTGACGAACTCGTCGTTCGTCCTGCACAACTTCGAACGGTCCAGCGGCCTCGTCGATATCCTCCAGAACCCGGTCGTGACGGTCCGAGACTCCCAGTTCTTGCTCGACGACAACGTCATCGCCGTCAACGCGGAGACGGCCTCCGTCAACGTACAGGGATCGACGATCGACGGGGGGTCGGTCGGCTCGATCGCCGGTGTCGGCACGATCCTCGGCAGCGGAAACACGGTCGCACCGAACATCTATCCGGGCACGCTCCCCGTCTCGTCGAACGCCGACGACCAGTTCGACTGGCGGACCGTCCACGAGGCGACACCGATCGAAGGGGCGTCGACACCCAGCTACGAGCACACGCTCTCGATCTGGGGCACCAACCGGGTCGACTACGAACTGACGACCACCGGGGAACTGGTCAAAGGGTCGGCGACGGAGGGCAGCGACGACGTGACCGAAAACAGCGACGGCACCTGGACGGCCACTGGTGCGGTCGACAGCGGTGATTTCGATACGTACACGTTCGACGGCCGGGTCCAATCCTGGAACACGACCGGCCCGCCGGACGGCTACAAGCTGGTGTTCAACGGCCGTCTAATCGTACGGGAGTAGTCTGAGAGCAGATGAACCCGGCAGATTTACCTGTCACACCGACACGGACACACGGATGAAACTCGGCGGATTCCACGACGGGACGCTGTCGGTCAGCCAGAACCGGGCCGTCCTCACCGAGACGACAGCGGGACTCACGCGAGTCGGGGAGCTCCCGGTCCCCGCCGGTGGTCGCGCCGGGCTCTCGTACAGGCTCACGACCGGCCGGGCGAAGTCCCTCCTCGGCCGGTACGTCGGGCGAGTCGCGTCGGTCAACGTCTGGCCCGTCTCCGCGACGACACTGGTCGCGTCGGCCGATCGCTGGCTGTTCGTCTCGCGGGACGGCGGTCGCACCTGGACGACGAGTCTCACGCTGCCGCAGTCTTCGGGCCCGATGGGCGTGCTCCCGAGCGCGTTCTGTGCGGCTAACGGGGCGTGGTACGTCGGTGAGTACCCGCTCGACACGGACGCCACTCCCCGCGTCAGGCGGTCGACCGACGCCGGACGATCCTGGTCGACGGTCTGTTCGCTCCCGTCCGTCCGACACGTCCATAGTGTCCAGACAGATCCCTACACCGGGGCCGTCTGGCTCACGACGGGCGACAGCGGCGACGGATGCGCGATCGGGCGCCTCCGTGACGGCACCGTCGAGCGGCTCGGCAGCGGGGACCAGCGCTGGCGTGCCGTCGAGCTAGCGTTTACGCCTTCGGCCGTGTTCTGGGGCATGGACAGCGTCTACGAGGCCGAGAAACCGATCTTCAGGGTCGACCGCTCGGCGTTCGGCGGGAGGCCCGAACCCAAGCGCGTCCACGATTTGGATAGCTCCGTCTACTACGCGACGACACTGGAGACGGGCGATGCCCACTGGATCGTCTTCTCGACCGCGATGGAGCCGGGCAGCGACAGCACCGCTCCGCAGGGAGCGCAAACGTCCTACTCGGAGCGAGCCCGCGTCGTGGCGGCGAGTTCGGCCACCGACTACTCGGAGTGGATCGAACTCGCGGCGTTCCAGAAGCGGCCCGTCCCGGCTGACACGGTCGATCTGGGCGGTGTCGTCCCGTCGGCGAACGCCTACGTCTTCCTCGCCAGCGACCCCGACCGCGGGCTCGTCCTCAACCCGTACAACACGGCACAGTTCGACGGCGCGCTCCTCCGAGTCACGCCCTCGATGCTCGATCGAGCGAGCCCCACGGAACCGACCGATTTCACCGTCCAGTACCGGTAGGGACCGACTTCACCGTCCGGAACCGCTACACACCGATTCCACCGTCCAGCGGTGCTGCCCGCTCACATGTAACCGAGATCCTGGAGCTGTGACTGAGTGCTCTTGCCGATCGACCTGCTCTCTCCCGCCGCCGCCGTATCGAGGTCGGCGACGCGGTCGCGCAACGCTGTCCGGAACGATTCGAGGCGGTCGGGGCCGGGGTCTTTGAGCTGCTCGTCGCGGTCGGCCCGGACATCGAAGAGGAACTCCCTGTCACCGTCGGTGACGTACTTGTGGACCCCGTCGGCGAGGACACGCCACCGCTCGCGGTCGGCCGGCTCCTCGCCGCCGGTGTGGGGGAGGAAGTCCTCGACGAGTGCGGTTCCGGACGGGTCCGGCCGGAGCCCGTCCCCGTCCGCTTCGGTCCCGGCCCCGACGAGCAGGTCGAACACGTCCGCCAGCTCGACCGGCGCTTCGACCCGCTCGGACGAGGACTGGCCCGGTGCTTTGACCAACAACGGCACGGTGACGTTGAGCTGGCGCGTGTAGTGGGGCGGTGTCCCGTCACGGTCGTACTCGCCGAGGGTCTTTCCGTGATCGGCGCAGACGACGATCAGCGTCTCGTCGAACCGGCCCTGGTGTCGGAGTGCGGCCAGCAGCTCCTCGACGCGGCGGTCCTGGTATCGGAGACTCGCGTCGTAGTACTCCATGACGCGGCGCCGCTCGGCCGGCGCGAGGTCGCGCCTCCCGAGGACGTACGCCAGGAGCTTCGTGTTCAACAGCCGCGGCTCGACGACCGAGGGCGGATCGAGGTCGAGCGCCCGAAACGCCGACCGGGGCGGGAAGTACGGGCTGTGGGCCTCCATGAGGTTCAGGAAAGTAAACGTCGGCGCCGAGAGCGGTGCGGTCCGTGCGAACCACCGCTCGGCGCGGTCGACGAGCCGGTCGGTGAAAAACCGGCGTTTCAGGAGGAAGACTGGCTGTCGTGCGGCCTGTGCCAGCAGCCTGTGGGCCGCCGACAGCATCCGGTCGCGGCGCCTGTGGACTCCGAGTCCGCCACGGCTCGTGAGTTCCAGGTCCCACTCGACGAACTCCTCGAACCCGCGGTCGAGCCCCGACAGCGAGCCGACCCATGGGTTGTTCGAGAAGCCCGCCGTCCGGTAGCCGGCCTCGGACAGCCGTTCGGTGAGGGTCGGGGTCGCCTCCGGGAGCCGACTGGTCGAGTCCGCGAACCCGCCGGTCACGCCGTGTTCGGACGGCGCCAGCCCGGTGAACATCGAGCAGTGCGAGGGAAGCGTCCAGGGGGCCGGCACGTACGCGCTGTCGTACCGGGTCGCCACGTCGGCGAGGGCGTCGAGGTTCGGTGTCGTCTCGCGGTCGTGTCCGTACGTCGAGGTCCGGTCCTTGCGGACCGAGTCGACGACGAGGAACAGAACGTCCGGCCGGTCGGTCATGGCTCCGCGGTCGAAGACGGGGGACATTGTTACTCACTCGCTAGTCGACACCCGCCGGGGCTGTCGGCGCTCGGTGCTGCCGCCGTCGGCCGGCCACAGCACGCGTTCGTGCTCGGCAGTGACCGCGTCCCAGTCGTACTGGAGCGCCGTCGCTCGGGCCGCCTGTCTGACCGCAGCGTGGCGGTCGGCGTCGGCGAGACACCGCGAGAGCCCTTCCTGGAGCCCCTCGCTCCCCGGAGCGTGAAGGTAGCCGTTCTCACCGTCCTCGATCAGCCGCCGATGTGGGTCGATATCCGTCGCGACGACGAGACAGCCGGCCGCCAGATATTCGAGCAGTTTCGCCGGGAAGCTGATCCGGTAGGACTCGATGTCCGAGAGCGGCGACAGCGCGACATCGGTCTCCGTGAGTAGCCCGGGGACCTCCTCGTGGGCGACGAACCCGTGCCAGACGACCCGGTCCTCGATCCCGAGTTCGCGCACTCGTGAGCGCAGGGCACGCACGTGGCTCTCGGGGCCGCTCCCGACGACGTGTAGCTCCAGGTCGAACGCCGATTCGGCGACGACTTCGAACACGCTGTCGAGCCCGCGGGTCAGGTGGACCGTCCCGACGTAGAGCAGTCGCCACGGCGCGTCCGGGTCCCGCTCGGCACGGGCCGGCGCTTCCATCGAGAACCGGTCGGTGTCGACCCCCATCGGGACGACCGCTGCGTCCGAGAGATCGATCCCGTACTGCCGTTCGGTGATCCGCTTGATCCCTTCGGTCAGACAGACTACGGCGTCGGCGTCGGCCAGGAGCCACCCGGTGACCGCTCCGTAGCCCCGGCGCACCGCCGCCGCGATCCTCGCTCCGATCGACTCGTCGGTCCCTGACTCGGCCGTCAGGTCGTCCGCCTGGCGGACGGGAACGGCCTGGAGCGAGACGACGAACCGTCCCCGACCGAGACGGGACGCGAGCCACCCCTGTGGCAGTTCGCTCTTGTAGCTGTACACCGCGTCGAAGCCTGTGAGAAGCGCTAGGACGGCGGCGTAGGCGGTCGATAGGAGGATAAACAGGGCTCCCGAGACGACCGGCACCTCTCCGGTGTCGAGCACGTGAAAGACGAGTCCGTCGGGGCCGCCGGGGTCGTCGCGGCCGCTCGGGCGCCGCCGACACACCACGTGGACGGTGTGTGACTCCGCGAGCGACCGAGACAGGTAGTACCCCTGTGTCGATCCGAACGGCGATGTCAGATCCCGCGACTGTACCATCAGTATCGACCGGTCGGACTGCCCCATCGGTGCCCGATAGTTCCCGTCCCGGCAGTTTGTTATGCCACACCTATCTCGGTTCGGAGCGCCGATCAGTCGCTTCGATCCACCGTCGGCGTCGACTGGAACCACGTCCGGACGTTCTTGAGGACGCTGTAGGCCGACTCGGAGGCCCACATCTGTACGCCACCGGAGTTGACGACGTAGTAGGGACGCAGTTCGGGGCCGAACTTGGACTTGAACTTCGAGAGCCGATACTCCCCGGCACCCACCATGTCGTAGTTCGTGATCCCCGACAGCTCGGGGTCGTCGGCGATGTCCCGGATGATCGCCCAGTGCAACAGGCTGTTGATCGAGATGTGCTGGTACTCCGCGCGCACGCCACCGAGCCAGAACGAAGCCGTATCCCCGGAGTAGAGGACGACGATACCACTGAGAAACTCCCCGTCCGGGCGCCGTGCGACGTAGGTCCGGCTCTTGTCGTCGATGGCTTCGACCACGCCGCGAACGAACGGCCAGGTGAGCCCGTAGTACTCGTCCTGTTCGGCGAAGCGGGCTTTGGTCTGTTCGAACACACGCCGGGTGTCGGCCCTGTTGCCCTGCTCGACGATCACGTCGAGGTCGTTCCCCTTCCGGATCTCACGGCGACGGGACTTCGAGAACCGTTGCATGATCTCCTCGGCGGACCGCCCGTCGATCTGGAGGCGATAGGTGAACGACGTGTCGACCGAGAGGTCTTCCCACTCGTAGGGCCGCGGGTCAGTGTACTCCGGGCCGTTGACGAGGAAGACGAGGGTTCGGCTGTCGATCTCCAGATCGTCGAGGACACCCCGGGTAAACCGCGTGTTGACGCGTTCGCACTTCCGCACTTTGGGGCTCGTCGGCTGCAAGACCACACCCAGGTACGGGACGTGCATCCCGGGTGGCGGTGACGAGATGGTCCGGATACCGAGCGGGTTGCGGTTGATAAACACCGGAAGCAGCCCGACCAGATGATCGCCCTTCCAGCCGGCGTAGAGTGTGAGTTCGTCGGTGCCGCTGTGTTCGGCCAGCAGTTCGAGCAGTTCGGGACGGTGAAACACCTGATGACCCGTCTCGGGCAGCTCCGCCGCCCAGTCCGAGAGCGAGATGCGTTCGATGTTCATCTGCTCGGCGCCTCCGTCGGGCCTGCCCGCTCGGGTGCCACGTCCCGCCAGTACGCTCGGAAATCCACTCGATCAGCCACTGGATGGCCCGTCTCGACGATCGTAGGCGGAGCGGTCCAGGCGTCTTTCATCACTGGCTCAAATTTGTCTGATCTACTTTGTTATGCCACTTCATCCCGCGGTTACGACGGTATACGGTGTTCGCCCGTTCGCTGAAACATACCCCCTCTGGCGGCTGTACTCCGGAAATCTGGGCATAACAAAACAACGTGGTTCCCTCCCCTACTCCTGATGCGTCGCGAGCCGAGCACCGGACAGGCTGAGTCGGACGACAGGGCGGACGACCGCCCCGTCGAGTTGCTCGTCGTCGGCACGTTCGGCGGCGGCGGGATCCATCAGTACATCGACGAACAGGTCGACCGCTTCTCGGACGGGATCGCCGTCTCGACGTTCGACATGATCGCCGCGCCGACGGGGAGCGGTCCGGGTTGGTTTCTCACGTCGACGCTGCGTTCGCTCTCGGCGGCCCTTCGGTTCCCGTTCCGATCGCGACCCGACCTGGTCCACGTCCACGCGTCACACCGTTTCTCCTTCTACCGGGCCGCGTTCTACGTCCTGTTTGCCGCGTACGTGTGGCAGTGTCCGGTCGTCCTCCACATCCACGGCTCGTCGTTCGACGAGTTCGCACGGACCTCCGACCAAGGGGTCAGGCTGCTCCAGGACCTCGTCTTCGACGCCGCTGACAGGATCGTCGTCCTCTCGGAGTACTGGCGGGAGGTGTTGTCCCGCCGGACCGACCCCGAGAAACTCCGCGTGTATCCAAACGCCGTCGATCCCGACGAGTACACACCCGCCTACGAGGCCGACCGACCGCGGATCGTCTTCGTGTCGAACCTCTACGAACGCAAAGGCGTCGCGACGCTCGTCGAGGCGCTTGATGCCCTCGCCGACGACGACCCGCAGTTCCGGGCGGAGATCGCCGGCAAGGGACCGCTGGTCGACCAGGTCGAGGCCCTGGCCCAGCGCCACGACGCCGTCCGGTACCACGGCTACGTCTCCGAGCAGCGCAAGCGCGAACTGCTGGAGCAGGGAACG
Source organism: Haloarcula pelagica (assembly GCF_030127105.1). Classification (NCBI taxonomy): domain Archaea; kingdom Methanobacteriati; phylum Methanobacteriota; class Halobacteria; order Halobacteriales; family Haloarculaceae; genus Haloarcula; species Haloarcula pelagica. The sequence continues at coordinate 316,112 of NZ_CP126162.1, forward strand.
ATCTACGTCCTCCCGACACACGCCGAAGGGTTACCGATCGCGATGCTGGAAGCGATGGCCGGCGGGAACGCGATCGTCTCCACGACGGTCGGTTCGATCCCGGAAGTGATCGGCGACGAGAACGGCCGACTCGTCGAACCCGGCGACACGGCCGCCCTGACCGAAGCTCTCTCGGAACTGATCGAGGCACCCGAAGCCGTCGCCGAGATGGGGCGGCGCAACCGAACGCTCGTGGAAACGGAGTACGACTGGGATAGCATCCAGACTCGACTGGAGCGACTCTACGTCGAGGAACTCCTCGACTGAGATCCGGCCGAATCGAGACCCCGGCGACTGCGGACGCCGTGCCCCGTCCCGATCGGCGGCGAACGAGCGGCCCACGGTGGCTCATTTTCGCGACGGGACGTAGCACGTAGCGACTCGCTGACCGTCTCCCGATGGGTGGCGGTGACAGACTACGTCGTCGGCGAGGTACCCAGCGAGGCGACGATCAGGACTCCGCCGGTGTCGATACCCTGGCCTGACCGCAGCGAGTTATTGATAGGTGTGTTACACTAACATCGCAGTCGCGAAGGCCTGCGCCGCCGACGAACGTCGCAGGCAGTCCCTAACGACGGGATACGACCGTCTTACCAGTAGTAATTTCTACATATCGACCCGGGTGGATCAGTGTAGCTCGCCGTAAAGTGATACGTAACAGGTATCCACTGAACTCAGAGTCGAATCCAACCTGTACATACGCTTAAGTTTTAGGTCTTTCCTACCCCTGGTATGGTCCGCATACCTGGCCGTGAGGACGTTAGTTCGGCTGACGACACAGGAGCTGATAGTCAGAGTAGTGACAGTAAGGACATCGAAACGGGGCGGTTGGCCGACGGGCTGGGTCGCCGCGGCTTCCTGAAGGGGACGGTGGCGGCGACGCTCGCCGGCCTGTACGGCACGGGCTCCGTCGCGGCGGCGACGGACTCACCGGTCGACGAGTCGGTGATGTCCGAGACACAGGTCGATGTCTCCCAGGGTGAGGAAGTGTCCGGCATCGTCGAGAACGTCAGTAACGGCGAGATACTCGTGTTCCCGTCGGGGCGATTCCGGTGGTCCGACGAGGCACAGGTCTTCGCCGAGGACTGGGGGATCCGATGTCAGAGCGACACGGTGTTCGAAGTCCCGGCCGGCTACGGCGACGGCGACAAGGGGCTGGTCCTCCGGACGAAGTCCGGGAGCCTCTCCGCGGACAACTACTTCCTGGAGAACCTGACCTTCGACTCGTCGGGTCGTGCCGCACCGGGGATGCGTCTGTCGACCCGGAAGGCTGCCCACATCCGCGGGCTCAACTACGCGATGAACGGGCCCAAGACCTTCCAGGAACACGGCAACGGGATCGCCGCGATGACGCTCAACTCCGACGGGATCTTCCGCATCGACGACTACCGACAGTTCAACAACGGCGACATCGGCGGCTACGCCGGCGGGGACAGCCGTGTCGGTATCTTCGTCGGCGGCCAGAACGACGGGACGATCCACCTCAAGAACCCGGTCCTCCAGGGGTTCCCGAACAACGCCTGCTACGTCTCGCGCCAGCCCGGGACGGTAGTCGTCGAGGGCGGCCTGCTGATGAACAACAACGTCTCGGCGGTCCGTGTCGGGGGCGGTGTCGAAGTTCGCGACACGACCGTCGTCATCGATGTCGACGACTACACCGACGGCGACGGAGTGCTGGATGCCTCGGTACACAACACCCGCGGACTCTGGGGAGACAGCCGTTCGTCCGGATCCAACGGCGGGGTCGCCCGGAACGTCTCGTTTATCATCCGGAGCTACCAGCGCAGTTCCGGACTCGCCGCGATGCTCGAAAACGACAGCATGACCGTCGAGGACAGCCAGTTCCTCCTCGAGACCGACATCACCGGCGTCCAGCCCGGTGACTACGAGATCGCGGTCCGCAACTCCGATTTCGCCGGCTCCGCATCGGGTGCAATCGCGGGTTCGGGGTCGATCCCCGGAGACAACAACCGGGTCGCGTCGAACATCGATCCCGGGTCGGTCTCGACCTCCGGGACGAACGCGACGTTCGACTGGTCACAGACCCACCCCGAGACGCCGAACCGGCAGTCGAACTCGACGGACGACACGTCGGACTCGACTGACGACACGTCCGACTCGACGGATGATACGTCGGATTCGACCGACGACAACACGGACGATTCGACCGAGGAACCCTCAGACGACACCGACGCGACAGTTCGGACTCTGGAGATCCGCTCGGCCAACGGCACCGGCTGGTGGAACTACACGCTGACGACCAGCGGACAGCTGGAGAACACGTATTCGGGTGACGAAGAGGAGATCACGCAGGACGGCGACGGCAGCTACACCGCGCAGGGCGTCGTCGGCAACGGCGGCAGCGACTACTTCGACTTCACGGGTGAGATCACGGCCTTCTCCGCCGAAGTCGAGTCCAGCGACTACACGATCCTCGTCGACGGCGAGGATGTCACCGACACCCTCACGACCGACAGCTCCGCTGGCGACGACACCGACGACAGCGACACGACCGACTCGACGACGGAACGGACCCTGGAGGTCCGTTCGGCCAACGGCACCGGCTGGTGGAGCTACTCGCTGACGACCGACGGCACCCTGGAGAACACGTACTCGGGCGACGAGGAACCGATCACGCAGAACGGCGACGGGAGCTACACCGCACAGGGCGTCGTCGGCAACGGCGGCAGCGACTACTTCGACTTCACGGGTGAGATCACGGCCTTCTCCGCGGAGGTCGACGCCGGCGACTACACGATCCTCGTCGACGGCGAGGATGTCACCGACAGCGTTGGGACCGACAGTTCCTCCAGCGACACCGACACCAGCGACGACAGCGACACCACGCAGTACGAGAACCGAACCATCGAGGTCCGCTCGGCCAACGACACCGGCTGGTGGAGCTACGCGCTGACCACCGACGGGACCCTGGAGAACAAATACAGCGGCGACAAGGAAGAGATCACGCAGAACGGCGATGGGAGCTACACCGCACAGGGCGTCGTCGGCAACGGCGGCAGCGACTACTTCGACTTCGACGGCGAGATCGTCGGCTTCTCCGCGGAGGTCGACGCCAGTGACTACGCGATCTTCGTCGACGGTGAGAACGTCACCACGTCCGTGACCAACTGAGCGGCCCCCTCGACGGGGTCGCCGCTCGGATCAGAGCAACGCGCGGATCTGTCTGATGTCCCGCCGCGTGAGACCGCCGACGGAGTAGACGACCGTGAAGTAGACGCTGGCACCGACGAGCGGGTAGACGACGAGCCGGAGAATCGCGCTGTCGGGCGTGACGACGAGATAGACGAGAACGACCGCCATGACGACCGAGCTAAAGGTGGACTTGGCGATCCGTCGGGTCGGAATCGGGATCGCGATGTGCTGGCGTACGTAGTAGTAGATGTATCCCAGCCGGATGGCCATACTGACTGCCATCGCGATCGCCGCCCCCATGAGGCCGACCACCGGGATGAGCGCGACGTTCAGCCCGAAGTTCGTGAGGAACGCGATCATGGTGCCCTTGGCGACCTTGCCGGTCTCCTCGGCGGCGTTGAGGACGTAGGTCAGGACCGTCTCGAACCCCCGGAAAATGAACGAGACGGTCACGACCGGGACCAGCAGCCACCCCTCGGTCGCCACCGTCTCGGTAGCGAGCAGACGCAAGACGGGTTCGGCAAGCAGAGTCAATCCGAAGAGGATCGGGATGGTCAACAGGACGTACCCGATCAGGAAGTTGTAGTAGAACCGCCGGATGTCGGCGGTGTCGCCCTCGTCCCAAGCCGACGTGATCGTCGGGTACAGCGTGGAGTTGAACACGTTCGTGAGGTTCGGGAACAGCGCCGCCACGCCGTAGGCGACCGAGTAGATCCCGACCGCCGTCGGACCGAGCAAGAAGAGGACGATGAACCGGTCGGACTCGGAGAGCATCTTGTGCGAGAACTCCTTGAACACCATCGGCGAGCAGTAGGAGAGATATCGTCTGACGTTCCCGACCTCCGGGAGGCGGAGCCGCTGTGGCAGATAGATGAGCGCGACGACCGCGTAGACCACGACCATCGCGACGACGATCGACAGCAGTCCGGCGGCGATGTTGCGGGTGATCGTCAGCGTCGCCACGAGCGCCGCCGTCTGGAACGTCTGTGTCACCAGTGTGATGAGCTCGTACCGTTTCACCTGATTTTGCGCGCGCGGGATGTTTTTGACGATCTGGCCGAATATCTGTGCGACGACGAGCATCGCCGCGATGACGGGGATCGACAGCCCGACCACCGTCTCGCTGAGCTGGACGACATCCAGGAGATCGATCGTGACCGGCACCAACAGACCGACCAGCGCTGCCGTGACGACCGCCATCGCCAGCAGGTCCGAGACGGTCTGGCCGTCGGTCTCCTCGTTCGGGCCGTACCGGATCAGGGCGCCGTGGAGGTGGAGCCCCCCGACGCCGGCGTAGATCGTGACGACGGAGAACACCAGCGTCCACACCCCGTAGGTGTCGACGCCGATCAGTTTCGTGATGATCGGGACGACGAGGATGCCCCTGGAGAGAGAGACGATCTGCCGGAACAGGGAGACGCCCGAATCGGTGAGGACTTTTCTGAAATCCATCGGCTAGCTCGTGAACGCGTTCTGTGAGAGTTATACTGGCTGACAGTCGAGCAACGCTCGATCACCGGACTGCCAGACGACCTGTACCGTGTTGTCGTAGACGATATCTTCGTTTTCCGCCCGGATCGTACAGTCACGATTGCGATACTGGATGTAGTACGCCAACCGTTCGGAGTGGATCATCAGCCCGGTGTCGGGTGCGGAGATATCCCCGTCGAGGATGAACTGGATGTCCGCCGCTCGGCGCTCGTCGAACGTGCCGACCGGATACGGGGTGTGTGGCGGGACGACCACGGCGTCCGCGTCCCGGTAGTGCTGGTCGATGGTCTGTCCGGCCCGTGTCTCGTGATAGCCGATGGTCGATCCGCCTGCGGTGATCGTGTTGTTCACGTGGTTGTTCGCCAGAAGAACCGGCGAGCACAGCGCCAGGAGGACCACCAGGACGACGGCGTACTTTCGGTGTCTCTTCAGTCCGTAGAAAAACAGCGCGACGGGGAGGAACGCGACCTGTAACACCCGCGTCGAGTACGTCGACTGGATCCCCCAGCCGACGACGAACAGCGCGACACAGACGAGCAGGAGTTCCAGGCGATACTCGGCCAGCACCCGCGACTCTAGGTCGTTGAACAGCAACGAGACCACCAGGAGGCCGAGCATCGCGACGACGAGGCCCCGACTTCCCCACGTCACCGCGGCGTCGACCGACTGTGGCACGAGGTGATAGAGCAGCTGCGGGCCGGCGTCGGCTCCGCCGGAACCGCCGCCGGAGAGCAACGCGTTCGCGATATCGGCGAGCGGATTCCCGGTTGTCTCGACCCGGGGGCCGACCACCAGCGCGTAGAGATCCGTCGGTGTCGTCCCGAGGAAGTACACCAACCAGAGCCCGCCGAGCCGGAGGTACATCCACCGGTCGTCGGGGAGCCAGGTCGACGGTGCCAGCGTCCGTCGCAGCAGGGTTATCGGGTGGAGCAACACTTCGTAGGCCGTCGTGAACGACTGATCGTCGGCGTAGCTGTCGACGAGCGACGTGACGGTCGGCCGAATCATCAACGCGAGTGGATAGAACAGCGGGAAGACCGGATGCGAGAGCGAGAGACAGAGGAAGACGCCGAACTCGAACACCCGCCAGTGGCGACCGGTCCGGTCGATCTGGTAGAACAGGAAGACGAGGAAGACGAGCGCGAGCATCTGCGGGACGAACTGGTTGTTCAGCGGCACCAGCGAGACGACGAGATACGCCGCCGCGGTGAGAAAGGCGAAAAAGCCGTTCCCCAACCGGTAGGCGAACAGCCAGACGCCGACGGTCAACAGCAGGAAGTAGACGTGATACCCCACGTTCACCGTCGCCACCGCACCGTCGAGTTCGAACAGGCGCAACAGCGTCAGCGCGAAGGTGTAGTTCACCGACAGTCCCGGATCGACGTGGCTAAACCGTGAGAGGACGGTCAGATCGGCGATTTCGCCGGTCGTATCGCCGCCGACGACGCTGAAATACAGCACTTGGTTCATGTTGAGCGTCAGATAGAACAGGAGCGTCGCCAGGAACCCGCTGATCGCTGTCTTCCCGTAGTACGCGATCAGCGTGGCCGAGACGATGAGCGACACCAGCAACAGCCAGTACTCGTACATCCACAGCAGGCCGGTATCGAGATACGTCAGCGGGTAGAGCCGGTGAGCGAGGATCGCCAGCGCGGCGATCTGGACCCCCGCGAGCGCGTACAGCAGCTTCGAAACCCGGACCCGGTCGAGGTCCACGTTGACGACTGCACTGACGCGGCGCTGATAGCCACTACTCATCCGTCCTCGACACCCGGTACGACTGGGCTATCGGCCCGGCCACTGACTGCTGTCGTCCTGTCGAACCAATACTGGCCGATATCGGTGGTTTCACGCCGTCTGTGGCTGTCTGGTGCTCCCTCATTGTCCCGCAGTTGTAGCGACCGGTGTATAGTTAGTCACCGTGTATGTGCCGGCGAAACCGCCCGAAGCGCCGTGTACGACCGTTTGTCGGATGTTCACTGTTCTCATGCTTGGCCGGTCACGTTCACGCCGAGCTGGAGGCGGCGGTAGGGGTCCGTTCCGACCCCCGTCTCTGGCGGGTCCGCCCGATACAGCAGGAACGCGATCCGGATGTCGCCGGTCATCGTCGGCGCGATGTCGTAGGGGCGGGTGAACGTCTCGTTGTGTCCGAGTCGGGAGACCCGAACGCGGTCGAGTTCGCGTTGGTCGGCGACCGAGACCGAGCCGTTGTCCCTCCGGAGCCGCTGCTCGACGACGACGACCGTGTACCGCTGTGGTCGGTGTTCCCTGTTCCGGACGCGAAGTACGACCTGTTCGGACTGGCCTCCCTGGATCGTCGTCGGGTAGTCGTCGGCGACGAGCGTGCCGTCGTCCGCTTCGGTCAGGAGGTAGAACTCTGTGTAGTTCTCCCCTGACGACGGGACGCCGATGGCGTAGCCGACGCTCCCGACGGCGACCAGGAGGCTCACGACGACGAGCACGTTGAGGAGGACAGTAACGACCGAGTCCCGTCGGACCGCACTGCCGGCGATGGCAGCGAAGCGCCCGCGGACCGCCACGGTGAACCGGTCCGACGGGGGAAGCGCGGCCCTGCGAACGACCGCGAGCAGCGCCGCCAGCACGACGAGGGCGTTGATCCCCACCAGGAGCGGCCGCCGTGCGATGCCCCAGCGCGTGAGGTTGAGCACGAACCCGAGCAGCAGAACCAGGGCGATACCGACCACGAACGAGAGCCCGAGCCGTTCTGGCAGGGTGATCCCGCCGGCGTGGTCGCTCTCCGCTCCCGTCGTCGCGGGTCGCCCGGCTGCCGGGAACAGGGCCGCTACAGCCAGATACCCGGGACCGAACAGCACGACGGCGACCTCGAACGCGAGTCGCCCCGGCGATTCGACGCCGCCGGTGTACAGCAACGAGAAGTCCGCGACGACCACCAGTCCGATGACGATTCCGATATCAGCGAGCCCCCCGAGCAACCGACGGAGCGAGTCCCCATCCAGGTACTCCCGTATCATGCCCCCTCGTTTTTATACGACCGGCATAGTTAGCCACCCTGTACCATCGGACGCGCACAGACGGAGATCCGATCACAGCGGCGAGTAAGCTCGGCTTACCGCCCGGGACGCGTCGTGACCGCTCGCGGGCGATCGAGGCCGGCCCGACTCACTCCAGATAGCCGAGCTGTCGGAGGTGCTCCCGGTCGGTCGCCGGCGCGGTCGTCGCCCCGTCGTTCTCGACGAAGGTCGTCACGAGCGCCTCCTCGATGCGCTCCCGGTCGGGCGCTTCGCCGTACGTGCGTTCGGTCCGGAGAAAACTCCCGGCCAGGGGGAGGTAGCCACGCGAGGGTCGCCGGACGATGTTCGCGTAGTCGGCGAGGTAGAACTTGGTCCCCAGGAGGTGTGCCAGCCGTCCGTGCAGCGGGTTGAGATGGCGGACGTAGCCGCCGGTGTCCGTCCAGACGGATGTCGCCTTGTACTCGACGCCGTCGTAAGTCGTCTCCTTCCAGAGTTCCGCGCGGGCGAGGCGGCCCGGCGGTGGCGCCTGGTCCCAGAGGTCGAGCCCCTCCGTCCGCCCGTGGCCCACACCGGCCGCACCGAGCGCGGTCGGCGTGATGTCCGCCGTCGAGAGACACCCGTTCAACCGAACCCCCTCCGGAAGACCCGCCCCGGTAAAGACGACGGGGACGGTCACGAGTTCCGGGACCAGCGGTGTGCCGTGGCCGTAGAGCCCGCCGTACTCCCCCAGCAACTCCCCGTGGTCGCTCGTGAAGACGACGAGCGTGCTCTCCAGCAGTCCCCGCGAGTCCAGCGCCGCGCGGATATCGAGGAACCGTTCTACGGACTCCGCGACACCCTCCCCGTACAGTTCCCTGATCGCCGCCCGATCCCCGCCGAACTCGTCGAAGAACTCGCCGTGTGTCGCCCACTCGTCGGCCCGCTCGCGCCGCCCGTACAGCATGTGTCCCCCGCGGTCGTGGACGACCAGCGAGAACGGCGGATCGAGGTCCGAGAGGGTCGTCTCCGCGGACTCGCCACAGATGCGCAGCGGGGGTTTCGTCGCCGGGTCGTCGACGTTGCTCCAGACGTGGGTCGCGTCGATGCCGGACTGCTCGAACGCCGCCAGCAGGGCCGGCCGGCGAGCCAGCGCGTCCTCGAACGACCAGACGGTGTGGGTCGCGGGGTAGGTCCCCGTGAGGATCGACGGGAAGCCCGAGGCAGTGAACGTGCTGGTCGCGATCCCGCGGCCGGTGACGCCGACCTCGGCGACCGACGCCGGCAGCGCGTCGAAGCGCAGACTGTCGCTGACGTAGACGAGGACGTTCTCGACCGAACCGCTGGCCATCGACGAGAGGGCCGCTCGAACCATGTGCCCGGTAATCGGGCGATCCCGGTTTAGTTACGACTCCGATACCTACGGCGCCGGCGGCGCGACTGGCCGCGTGACAGCCACTTGTGCCGATCGCCGCGTGTACGCCGACCATACTTTTATTCGGTGGCGGGCTACGCCCGGGAAATGCACTTCTGTGCCGTCCTCGGGACACACCCGTCGGACACGCCGGGTGGGGCAGAGCTACAGGCGCAGTTGATCTGTGCCGAACTGGCGGATCGGGGCCACGAGAGCACCTACGTCGCGTTCGACGCCGACAGCCAGCGAGTGACCGACCACGACGGGGTGACCGTCCATCGGCTCGACACCGACGGCGGCCTCGACAGATGGGGACGGCTCCGGGAGACGGTCGATCGGATCGGGCCGGACGTGCTCTACCTGCGCAACCTCGGCGACATCCCGTTCTCGCTGCTGTTCCGCCTGGATACCGACGCCCACGTCGTCTACAACGTCTCCCACGACGCGCAGTGTCTCCCGCGGTTCGCCGGCTGGCCCGGCAAGCCCGACGAGACCATCGTCCACACCGCCTACCGGCGGGCCAAACTCGGCTTCCGGCGGAGTTTCCTCCCGGTGCCGGACACGCTGTTCGTCCAGACGCCGCGCCAGCAACGACTGTTGCGCGAGAACCGGGGACTCACCGGCGTGCTCACGGGCAACGGGCAGCCGGTCCCCGAGACGCCGCCGGAGAAACACGACCCCCCGGTGGTCCTCTGGCTGGCGAGCATCAAACCCTGGAAACAGCCCGAACGCTTCGTCGAGGTTGCACGCCGGTGTCGGGACCTCCCGTGTGAGTTCTGGCTCGTCGGCCGACCGGTCGAGCGCGCGCTCGCGGACCGCCTCACCGAGCAGGCCGACCGGCTCCCGAACCTCCGCTATCTGGGCGGCTGTACCGTCGCCGAGAGCGACGACTACATCGAACAGGCGTCGGTGTTCGTCAACACCAGCACACAGGAGGGGTTCCCCAACACCTTCATCCAGTCGTGGCTCCGTCGGACGCCGGTCGTGAGCCTCAACGTCGACCCCACGGACGACGCCGGCGACCACCCCACCGGCTACTACGCGGTCGGTGACATCGAGACGCTGACCGACCGTGTCCGTGAGTTGATCACCGACCCACAGCGACGGCGCGCGCTCGGCGACAGCGCCTTCGAGTACGCCCGTGAACACAACGACATTCGCCGCGTCGTCGATCGGATCGAGGCGGGGCTACCGGACGCCGTCGTCGACGGCGGCGGGCGTGACGCCGGCGACCGGGCGTCCCGCGTCACCCTCGACCAGTAGCTCGTAGGCGTCCCCCGTCGGCCCGACCCAGGCACCCAACTCCAGCGCCCGTTCGACCAGATACCGGTACACGTCGGCGTAGCCGGGGAAGTCGAGGTCGTCGAAGGTCCGCTGGTGCCAGTCGACGGTCACGACGGCGCCGGTCTCCCGGGCCGTGGTCAGGAGTCGGTCGACCGCGCCCTTCGCCGCGGCCACGGAGTCGGTCGACTCCATGAGGGCCTGGTCCATCACCGTCAGCGGGAAGACGGCGAAGTCGTCGCCGAACGGGTGGATCACGTCGTGGCCGTAGTCGAACCCGTACTCCGTCGCCGACCCCAAGGTCGTGTCGTAGACGAGCCCGATCGCTCGGTGGTGACGCCAGGTCTCGGGGAAACGGCCGTTTAGGTAGTGCTGGCGGCCACCACGGATCCGTGTGCCCGTTATCTCGCCCAGGACGGACTTCTCGTAGGCCAGCCTGACACGGTCGTCGAACGACTCGTAGGAGCCTTGCAGCCCCACCTCCCACGCCGAATCGGCGAGAGTCTCGATGACCGCTCTGACGGCCGGCCGCTGGATGTCGTAGTAGGAGTACAGCGACCACGACTGTGGCCGGACCCAGTGGTTAGGCCTCTTGTCGGTGAACAGCGACTTCTCGTTGAGGAAGTAGAAGCTCGACCGCACGCCGAGGTCCCGCTCTACGTCACGGATCGTCCCGAACTGCCAGTAGGGTGCGGTGTCACCGAGCAGTCGCCGGAGACGGCGAGCACTGGGGGCCTCGCGGAGTCGCGCGAGCGTGGGAAGTCTGTGGCTCAGCCGGTCAACGTCGTGGGTGAGACAGACGACGAAGGGCCACTCGGCGTCCGGCGCTAACTCGGTTCGCGTCCAGTCGTCGGTGTCGACACCGGTGAGTCCCCCGTTGGCTGATCCGTCCGGGCTCATGGTCGGCCCACGGTGAGTACGTCGTGGTGTGTCGAGTCGATGTCGAGCGTCCCGCGGCCGTCGAGGACGACCATCGGGGGAAGCCTGTCCCAGTCGATCCCGTCGAAGGTATCGTGGTGAGTCACGAGGACGGCCGCGTCCGGCGGCGACTCGCGGACCGAGTCGAGCGAGACGAGCGGGAAGGGGAGGTCGTCGCCGCCCTCGATCAGCGGGTCGACGGCCGCCACGTCCGCGCCGGCGGCGATGAGCCGCTCGCCGAGCGGGATGGCCGGCGACTTCCGCGTCTCGGCGACGCCGGCCCGGTACGTCACGCCCAGCAGGACGACCCTGATATCGTCCATCCCGCCGCTCCCGTCGAGACACTCGATTAGCCGGTCGGCGACGGCGACCGGCATCGCGTCGTTCACCTCGCGGGCGGCCTGCATGAGCGGGCCGTCGGTCTCGAACTCCGAGAGGAGGAAATAGGGGTAGTACGGGATGCAGTGGCCGCCGACGCCGACTCCGGGGTCGTGGATGTCACACATCGGGAGCGTGTTCGCGACGGCGATGGCCTCCCGAACGTCGGCGTCGAGTTCGTCGGCGAACGTCGCCAGTTCGTTCGCCAGCGCGATGTTCACGTCCCGGTAGACCCCCTCGAAGACCTTCACGCACTCGGCGGTGGTCGCGTCGACTGGAACCACGTCGTTGTCGGTGATCTCCTCGTAGACGAGCCTCGCGGCACGGGTGGCCGCTTCGTCCGTACCACCGACGACCTTCGGGTAGGCCCCACGGATGTCCCGCAGCGCCCGCCCGCTCGCGGTCCGTTCCGGACAGAACGCGACGCCGAACGCCTCGGGATCGAGCCCGCTCTCGACGGCCAGCAGCGGCGTGAGCACGTCCGCACAGCTCCGGGGCGGGACGGTCGACTCGACGACCACGAGGTCGCCCGCAGAGAGGCCGTCGCCGACCGTCTCGGCCGCGGCCCGCATCGCGGTGAGGTCGGCCCCCTGTTTCGCCCCGCTGGTCGTCGGGACGAGCAGGACGTGGATCGTGGCGTCCTCGGCCGCCGACACGCCGTCGGTGGTCGCCCTGAGAGCCCCGTCGGCGACGGTCCGCTCGACCAGGTCCGGCAACCCCGGCTCCCCGGTGACCGGCGTCCGGCCGTCGTTGATCGCGGCGACACGATCTCCGTCCCGGTCGACGCCGACGACGTTCCCGGTCACGTCGGCGTAGACCGCCGCGAGCGGCAGCCCCATCTTCCCGAGGCCGACGACGGCGACCGGGAACCGGCCGTCGGTAACCGCCGCCCGGAACTGGTCGGCGGAAAGCGTCGACTCGTACGGGCGCGGCAGCGTCGTTCGACTCACAGGCTGGTCACCACCGTCTCCTCGTCCGTCGCGCTCTCCTCGATCGAGCGTGCGACCGCGAGCGCCCGCAGTCCGTCCTCGCCGGTGACGATCGGTTCCGTCCCCGACTCGATGGCCTCGACGAACGCCGCGAGTTCGGCCTTCAGCGGCTCCCCGTTCTCGACGACCGGGCGCTCGACGACCGACTCGTTGCGGTATCTGACCTCGCCGTCCGTCTCGACGTACTCCGGGAGGGACTGCCGGTAGACCTCGATCGACCGCCGGAGGTAGTCGACCTCGACGACCGACTCGGGGGTCGTCACGGAGAGCGTTCTGACCCGTCGCTGTGAGGCCCGGCCGGCCGTCATCGTCGCGACCGTCCCGCTCTCGAACGTGAGGTTGGCGGTCACGTGCGGGTAGCTGTCGGCCCGGACGGCGGTGATCGACCCCGTCTCGCTGTCGACCAGCGACAGCGCGATGTCGATGTCGTGGATCATGAGGTCCAGGACGACGCTGTTGTCGATCGCCCGGTTCAGGGGCGGCCCGACACGCTGGGCGTCCAGGGCGACGATGTCCGTCTCTGCGACAACGTCCCGGAGGACCTCGACGGCAGGGTTGAACCGCTCGACGTGTCCGACCTGCAAGACGAGGTCGTTCGTCCTGGCCCGCTCGACGAGCTGTCGCCCCTGGTCGGGGTCGTCGACGAACGGTTTCTCGACGAGGACGTGGACGCCCGCGCCCAGCGCCTCCCAGGCGATCTGGGCGTGATACGCCGTCGGCGTGGCGACCGAGACCGCGTCCGCGGCGTCGAGTAGCTCGTCGAACGACAACACTCGCGTGTTCCGCTTCGTGGCGATCTCCTGGGCTCGTTCCGTGTCCTGGTCGACGACACCGACGAGTTCGGTCGCCGGGTTCTCGGCGTAGATCCGGGCGTGGTGTCGCCCCATCGCCCCGACGCCGACGACGCCGACGGCGACGGTCACGCGCTCACCTCCGTCGCCGAATCGAGCGCGTCTAGTGCCGCGGTGATCCGATCGATGTCCTCGTCCGAGAGCCCCGGGTGGACCGGGAGCGAGAGCACGTCTTCGGCGACCCGTTCGGCGACCGGCGCGTCGGCGTCGAACCCGTCGTAGGCGCCCAGCTTGTGGATCGGTGTCGGGTAGTACACGGCCGCGCCGACGCCGTGGTCCGCGAGGTGGTCACGGACGTGGTCCCGGGACTGCCCGGTACAGCGCACCGTGTACTGGTGGTACGCGTGGCGGCGGCCGGCCGGCTCGACCGGTGGCTCGATCCCTGGCACCGTCTCGACGCTGCGTGTCAACGCCGCCGCGGTGTCGCGTCTGGTCTCGACCCAGTCCGGGAGGTGTTGCAACTGGACGCGGCCGATCGCCGCCGCCAGACTGGTGAGCCGGTAGTTGTGACCCACCCGCTCGTGACTGTACCCGCCACCGTCGGTCCGGCCGTGGTTGACGTAGCTGGCGATCCGGTCGGCGATGCCCTCCTCGTCGGTGACGACCATACCGCCCTCCCCGGTCGTCATGTTCTTGGTCGGGTAAAACGAGAAGGCCGTCGCGTCGGCCCGGCTTCCAACTGGGTCGCCCCGGTAGCGGGCGCCGTGAGCCTGTGCCGCGTCGACCAGCAGGCGAGCGTCTTCCGCGGCGGCGATCTCGGCCAGCGCGTCCATCGCCGCCGGCAGGCCGTACAGGTGGACGGCCAGGATCGCTTCGGCGTCGGTCTCGCGGACGACGCGCCGGGTGTCGTGGGGCTCCAGGGTGAAGCTCCTGGGATCGATGTCGGCAAACGCCGGTGTCGCCCCGGCGAGCCGGATCGCGTTCGCGCTGGCGACGAAGGAAAACGGCGTCGTGACCACCGTGTCCCCGGGGCCGATCCCGACCCCTTCGAGCATCGCGTGCAGGGCGGCGGTCCCGTTGGCCGTCGCGACCCCGTGGCTCGCGTCACAGTAGTCGGCGAACTCGGACTCGAACTGTCTGACTTCGGGCCCGTCTGCGACACGCCCGTCTCGGAGGACTTCACTGACCGCGTCGACCTCCTCGGCTCCGAACTGCGGGTCGGCGACGGGGATCATGCCAGGACGTTCCCCCCGGTCAACGACTCTGGAAGGGGGCGGTGCTGGGCCGGGACGCCGATTGCGAGCGTCTCCGGAGGTACGTCGGTCGTGACGACTGCGCCCGCGGCGACGAACGCGCCGGCACCGACGGTCACGCCGGGCAGCACCGTCGCGTTCCCGCCGATCGACGCGCCCGTTCGGATCGTCGGGCCGTCGAGCTCCCGATCGACCCGCAACGGGTACGGGTCGTTCGTCAGGACGGCGTGGGGACCGAGAAACACCCGGTCCTCGATCGTCGTCGCCGGCGGCACGTACACCCCGGTCTGGATGCTGACGGCGGAGCCGACCGAGACATCCCCGTCGAGGACGGCCTTCGTCCCGAGGACAACGTCCTCGCCGACGGTCGTGTCTTCCCTGACCAGGGCGTCGTGACCGGTCGTGAACCCGCGGCCGATCTCCGTGTCGGCGTAGACGATCGTCCCCGAGCGGATCGTCGAGTCGTCGCCGATCCGCGCGGGCTCGGGGTCGGCCCGGTGTTCGTAGCCGACGGTCGCGCCCGGATCGATCTCGACGTTCTCGCCGAGTCGGCGGTGTGTCATTCGCGCCCCCCGTCGGCGGTGGGTCGGTACCTCTGCTCTCGTCTGGGCGGTGAGTTCGGTGACATCGGTAGCGTTCGGGGGTACACGCCCCTGAATCTGGTAGATGGTCGGTAGATCGTCGTTTTGTTATTCGTCCCTTTCAGCCGCTACGACGGCGGTAGGGGGTGTGATATCCCCTCGCGCAGCCGGTGGACCACTGCTGGTGACGGCAGCGGTGCCTACCTGTCCGACCCCGACAGGTCGTCGATCGCCTCGACGATCCGCTCGGCAGCCTGCCCGTTGCCGTAGAGGTCGGGTTTCGGCCCGCGTGGGCGCGACGCGGCGAGCGCGTCACGGATCGCCGCCCGGTCGGCACCGACCAGCACGTTCCAGCCACAGTCGACGGTCTCGGTCCACTCGGTCGTCTCTCTGAGCGTCACGCAGGGCGTTTCGAGATAGAACGCCTCCTTCTGGACGCCGCCGGAGTCGGTCGCGACCCTGGCTGCGCCGTCGAGCAGGCGGACGAAATCGAGGTACCCGACCGGATCGATCAGCTCCAGCCCTTCGCGTGCCTCGTCGTAGAGCCCGTACCGGTGGAGGGCGTCGACCGTCCGCGGGTGGGCCGGGAAGACGACCGGGATCCGACTGTCACACAGCCCCGAGACGATCCGCCCGAGCCGGTCACGGTCGTCTGTGTTCGCCGCCCGATGGACCGTCGCCAGGACGTACTCCGCCGGATCGAGCCCCAGTTCGGCAAGCACCGTCGAGTGCTCCGTGGCGACGGTCCGGGCGTACCGGATCGCGTCGTACATCACGTCCCCAGTCTCGTAGATCCCGCGGTCGATCCCCTCTCGTTCGAGCTGTGTCCGGGCACGAGCGCTGGGCACGCACAGGAGGTCGGAGACGTGATCGGTGAGCACGCGGTTGACCTCCTCGGGCATCGACCGGTCGCCGCTTCTGAGCCCGGCCTCGACGTGGATCAGTGCCGGGCGTCGCTTGGCGGCGACCAGCGCCCCCGCGAGCGTCGAGTTCGTGTCGCCGTAGACCAACACGGCGTCGGGGTCGGTGGTGTCCACGAGCGACTCCAGGCCCTGCATCATCGCCGCCGTCTGCTCGGCGTGGGAGCCCGACCCGACCCCGAGATTGTGGTCCGGCTCGGGGATCGGTAACTCCTCGAAGAAGACGCCGGAGAGCTCCTCGTCGTAGTGTTGCCCCGTGTGCACCAACAGCTCCGTGTGCTCCCGGCGGAGCGCCTCCGAGACGGGAAACGCCTTGACGAACTGCGGTCGAGCGCCAACGACGCTGAGGACCTTCATCGTCGCTCCGCCGACGAACGGTGCGGTTCGGCCGGGGGCCGTGTTCGCGGGAACGGGCCGTCCCCTGACTGGCTGCTCGACACCGGCAAACGAGTCCATACTGACATCTGTTACCCACTCGGCTGATGGGTGTCCGAGCGGGAGTATTGTTATCGTCACCTTTCGAGGCTGCCCCGCTGTCGATCGGTGTCAACCCCCACCTCCGCCCGGTTCAGCCGCCCGATACCGACGGAAAGCTCGGTATAACAAACGGGGCGCTTCCCCACGGTACAGACGGGGTAACAACAGATTAGTACCCATGACAGACAAGGATACCGAGACCCGAGTAACGAGACGGAGTGTCCTCAGACAGGGGGCGTTCGCCGCCGGCGCCGTCGCGATCGGTACGGTCGGCCTGTCCGGGACAGCGGCGGCGACAATCTGTCCCCGGACGCCCGGCTTCTGGGCGAACCACGACTGGTGTTCGGTCCCCAACGGCGGGGGATCGACCGTCGGCGAGAGCCTCTCCGGGATCGACTGCTCCGATCCCAGCAGCGAGTACACGCTTCCACAGACCGGCGTCTCGAAGACGATGGAGGAGTGGCAGGCGTTCCTCCTCAAGCCCACCAGGGGCGACAAGGCGGTCAAGCTAGCCCAGACCCTGCTCGCGACCAAACTGAACTTCGAACTACGATCGAGCAAGGACTCCGGGCCAGAAGACGAACAGGACTGTGTCTATCAGGCCACGGACTTCTCCGACTACGGCATCGACCTCAGGGACTACGGCTTCGACGAGAACAACGTCGCGAAAGTCAGCGCGCTCGCCGATAGCTGGCTCGAACACTCGAACTTCCCCGGGGAGCAACGCGACTGGACCGTCGTCCGGGCCGGGAAACCCGTCGACGGCGAGGCTCTGAAAGACATACTCGACGATTTCAACAACGGAGCCCTGGGACTTGACTGTGAGTGTGGCGGCGAGACGGACTCCGACGACGAGAAGCGGGAGAAAGAAAACGGAAACGGCGGACCGCCCGGCCACGCCGGTCCACCTAACGACAAGGAGGGCGGACCGCCCGGCCACGCCGGTCCACCTGAGGACAAGGGCGAGGGACCACCAGTCCACGCCGGACCGAAGTGACCGGCCGCTCAGTCCTCGCCCGAGGGGGTGCGCTCGCGGGCGGTGGGGGGCTGTTGTGCTGTGTGCCTGGTCGGCCGAGCGGCGCTGCGTGACCTGAGCCCCGGGACCGTCTCGATCGAGTCGTGCTTGGTGGCGACGGCGACGATCACGTCGGTGAGGTTCACCATGTCGGCGACGAACTCGTCGCGCCGTCGTGCCCACTCGGTGGCGGTCGACTCGTCGTTCAGTAACTCGGTGGCGGTCGACAGCACGGCCTCGAAGGAGTCGAGGTTCCGGAGCAGCCCCTGCCGTTCGAGTTCGAGGAAGTTCCCCATGTCGTCGTCCCCAACGAAGGAGTTCGACCGGATCGCGGGCGTCCCCAGCAGAGCCGCCTCGGTCGCGATCGTCTGTGTGTCGGCCACCAGGAGGTCGGCTTCGGCCAGTGCGTGATGCAGCGCCGCGGGGTGCACGTCGAAGCGCTTCGCCGGCAGCCCGTCCAGGTCCATCTGGCCGCCCTCGTCGGAGACGAAGACGGTCACCTCCTCGGCCAGTCGCGAGACCAGCCGCCGGCGCTGGGCCGGGCTGAAGCCGCCGGCCCCGACATCGTGGTGGGAGCCGAAGGCGTTGAACCGGAGGATGGCGAACGGCTCCTGGGCACTGACGCCTAACTCCGAACGGATCGCGGGATACGGTTCGTGCACGTCGGGGTGGAGATACGCCGACTCTTTGAACCCGTCGAAGACGTAGTGTTTGGGGCCCAGATCCTTCCGGAACGCCGCCGGCGTCAGGACCGCGTCGGCCAGCGGCTTCGAGAGGGCGTGATCGAGCGTCGTCGGTTCCGAATCCAGGATGAGGACGACTGGCGTGCGTGAGACGAGTCCTGCGGGAGCCGCGTAGCCGCCCATCCCGAAGATCAGGTCGGGGTCGTACCGCAGCGTCGCGGGGAGGAGGCTGGCGTAGTGTCGCGGGAGCTGTCTGAACAGCGAGCCTTTCGTCGTGTCACAGCGGCCGTAGACGCTGTACGGGAGGTCGTGCCACTCAAGCAGGTCGAGCGTACAGCCGTAGTCCCGGGCCAGGATGTGCACGTCGTGGCCCCGTCGGTCGAGGCGCTCGACGGCGTACTTGTAGAGATGTGCGTGGGCGGGCGTGTTGACGAAAAAGAGGAACCTCACGCCGACTCACCGCCCGGTTTGCGGATGTACGCCGTCCGGCACGGGATCGGTTCCTCCGTCTCGCGGTACCCGAGATAGTGAAAGGAGAGGTCGCCGTGCTCACACCGGTGTTCCTCGGCGAAGGTGTCGACGGCGTCGTTCCAGTCCGCGTGGTTCGACACGATGAGGCCGCCGGGTTCGAGCACGTCCCAGACACACTCGAACTCGAACAGCATGCGAGACAGCGTGTGGGCCGAATCGTGGAAGAACAGATCGATCGACGCGGTGTCGGCCACCACTGCCGGCAGTTCGGTCCGACTGCTCCCCTGGGTCAGCGTCCAGCGGTCACGGAGGTGATCGGGGATCAGCCAGCCCGGTTCCTTCCCCGGTGGGAGGATGTGACTGGTGGGTTCAGCACAGGAGGGCCGGTCCCTGCTGAACTGGCGCTGTCGGGCTCGGTGCTCCGGATCCGTCTCGCCCGCGCGTAACCCCGCCGAGCAGTCGATCGAGCGGAGGTGGCCGTGTCCGTTCTCGGCCAGCGCGGCCAGGATCGTCGTCGTCGAGACGCCGCTGTAGACGCCGGTCTCGACGATCGTCCCGGGCTGGAACTTCCTGACGAGGGCGTAGTACTTCAGACACTCGTCCCTGTGGGCGTCGTAGACATCGTACTCGTCGTCGATGGCGTCGATCTCGCCGGTGATGTGTTCCGGCAACGAACTCTCGAAAAACTCCCGCTGGTACCGCTCGAACTCGGCTTCGTCGTCGAAGAAGCGGTCGACGAACGCGTCGTGGGCTGTCTCCGGTCTGATGCGCTGTGCCCACGATCGGCGGGGATGTAACACGTAGAACCAGCGCTGGGCACTCGACTGCATCTCTTCGGGCATTCGGTCGTAGATTCGGTTGATATCGATGTCCATGGATTGTGAGTTCGTGGGTCGTGGTCGGTTCGTCTGTGACGCTTCCTCTCGTGTCACAGACAGTTGTGAGACGTGGCGATTCCGATCGGTAAAGTTATAGCGAACTTAGCGACGCCCGCCGATCATCGCTCGGCGGCGAAGTACAGCATCGCCTCGAAGTACTTGCCCGGCCCGTCGCGTTTCCCGACGAGTTCCAGCGGATCGAACCCGCAGCGTCGGAGCTGACGGCGCTGTCTGATGGGGTTCGACATGTACGTGTGGAGATCGGCTTCGCCGGTGTCTTTCTTGTACCGATCGAACAGCCTGGGAACGTTGGTCCGGTTGAGGTAGAACGTTCGCAGGAACTCCCTGTCCCGAACGATCGCCGGGAACCGGTACCAGGCGTTGTGGGTGCTGAACACGAGGATACCGCCGGGTTTGAGGACGCGCCGGAGCTCCCGGAACGCCTGCTCGCGTTTGGCCGTCGGGTGGATGTAGTCGATCCCGTTGTGCGAGAACAGCGCGTAGTCGAACGACGCCGTCTCGAACCCGAGATCGGTCGCGTCGTCGACGCTGAAGTCGATGTCGGGGGAGAGTCGTCGTGCCGCCTCGATCATCTCCTGACTGAGGTCGATCCCGACGACATCGAAGCCCCGTTCTGCGAGGGGACGTGTCGTCCGGCCGACGCCACAGCCGACATCGAGGACTGCCCCGTCGTCGTCGAAGTAGCGGTCGATGGCGGCGCGTTCTTCGGGAAACAGGCCCGCTGTCGCCCGGTCCGTGTACTGTGAGAGCAGTTCGTCCGACGAGAACCGATCGATGTTCGTCTCGAAGTGGTCTTCGGGGGGTGATTCGAGTGTCATACGCGGACGCTATCGCGTGGTTCGGCGCACCCGCACAAAGTAAATCCGAGGATACTCGGGCGAACTGTCGGGTCACGGTGGCGCTGTCGCGGCAGCACACACCCCTCTATCGAAGTGTATCTACGGCCCGTCCCGACGTGCCGTCGCTGCTACAGCGCATCTCGAACGAAATAAACGGTCGCCGCTCGCTGGCAGGGTGGTGCTGATCCCACGGTACGGAGCCAGCGGCGCCGCTTCGTGTGCCGAATAACAATAGTACGATTGTGAGATTCGTGCCAGCTGCGTCCTGGATAGTTCAGGACTGTTTACACGATGGGGCTCGACGGTAAGGTGTTGTTACAGTGCTATAATGAGGTGTTAACGGGACCGTCCATCCGCACTGTGTCTCCCGATCTACGGACCGGTAGCCACGAACAGACGGTCTCGACGGTGAAAATTGGCGGTACGTCCCTCCTGACCGCGGAAACCGATACCGGACTATTCGCTCGTCGCGCGATGAACCACGGCACAGCCGCCCACAGCACAGACCAGCGCGGTCGCCACGAGAACGAGCACCCATCCGGGCGCTCCGAGCAGCGTCACCAGGCCGACCACTCCGGCACCGGACACGGCGAGACCGCCGTAGTACTGGTACCACGGTCGTGACTCCGCCTCCCCCGTGTAGTCAAGATACGGTTCGAAGTACTGCACCTGTTCGGTCAGGGTCACGTGACCGCGGTCCTGGTTGAAGTCGACGACACCGACATCGTCCATCTTCGGCAGGTGACACTGGTACAACCCCACGTAGACGCGCTTGCGCTGGCTGGAGGTCAGCTGTTTCGTCGTCGTGTCGTTCTCGATCGCCGCGATGTGTTCGGCGAGTTCGCCGAGCGATACTCGTTGGTCCTGTTCTCGGAGGTACTGGATGGCCTCCCGTCGCCGACTGTTCTTCAACACCTCGAAGATCAGGTCGAGCGACGGTGTCTCCACACGTTCTGTCTGTGTGGTCTCCTGGCTCATCTCTGCCTCTTTCTGATCCGCTCCGTCGTGATCCGGTAGTTCGGATCCAGTGCTTGTGATCGGTGAGTCTTGTGCTTCCATACTGGTACTCCGTGTTCCCCACGTCGTTTGCTGGTCACCGCCCGACCATCGTCGGTCGTCACGGTCCCCGTTGCCTAGTTACACTGACGTAACCGTGTGAGTGGACAACCCCTTGATACTTAATTGTTGGCTATGTTTGATGTGATTCATGTTACCAAAAACCGAGGGCGAGAATCGCCGGGAACTCTGATCCGGCCCGGGATCTCGCTTTGACCCGTCACACGGTCGAACACCGTGTGTTCCCGGTTTCCTCCCGCCAGACAACCGGTACGTGACCAACAGACAGACGAGTGGAACCGTAGAGAGCGAAACCGTTAACCGACGACCAATGGAAACGTATACCAAGAAGGTCGACCGTCCGATTCCGAGTCGACGGACTCCCGGCGACAGCGGATGGATCGACCGGAGACAGTACTATGGTAGACTTCGACCAATGGGACGAGGTGAGTTTCGTGATCAGTTCGCGGTACAGAGTCGAGACCATCCGTCGCCTCTCGGAGGGCCCGGCGACACCGTCGCTGATCGCCGACGATATGGATCTCAGTATCGCACACGTCTCCCGTGCGCTCCAGGAACTGCGCGAGGCCGAGCTCGTCCATCTGCTGGTGTCGGAAGACCGGAAGAAAGGGCGCGTCTACGGGGTGACCGACAAAGGCGTCGAGGTCTGGAACACGATCACCCGGAAGAACATGGCGTGACCGGCAGTTCGGCGGTCGAGCGACACCCGCCGACAGTCTGCGTGGCCGTTATACCCGTGGCGGCGTCTCGGGTCGGGACACCGAGATTTTCGTTGGGGAAACTGTCACCGCACAGCCCGCGTGCGTGAACGAGATCGAGGTCCCCTGCGCGCCCGATTCGACGAGCCGGTCGATAGCGTCCGGATCGATCGTCCTCGCCAGCGGCGGAATTTCGTCTACCTCACGATCGAGCGTGTGCATGAGTTCGAGCACGATCGCAGTGCTCGGTGTCTCCGCGAGTTCGTTCCAAAGCCGACCCTCTTCGGGTGTCTGCGTGGCTTGAACCATATCCTGAGCGACGGCTAAGTGAGGTATATATCTGTTGGTATTCACGAGGAAAAATAGAATCAACGACAGGATTTCTGGATGATCGATGTTGATGGACGGCCACTCGCGGGAACGATCCGCCTACCTGTTGAAAGTATGGAATAACAATAGCGCGATGGATGGTAGCACGCGAAGAGTATGCGGCACACGACGCTGATCAGACACCTGTTCCGTCTCACAGCGGTCCACTCGGCAGCAGGTGACCAGGACGAGACGGGTACCGGACGACGCGGCCGGTCCGAGCGACGATGGTCGGTCGAAACAGCGTCGCCACGTCGGGCGTGGCGACTGATCGATGGGGTCGAAACGGTGGGACGGTCGTAAGATGTACGACGACTCGTCCGTCGGTGTGGTCGTCCCGGCCTACAACGAGGAACCGTTCATCGAAGCCGTCCTGACGACGATTCCGGAGTTCGTCGATCGGACGTTCGTCGTCGACGACTGTTCGACCGATGGAACCTGGGAGATCGTCTCCTCGCTCGCCGACCGGACAGCGGCGCAACGGGTCACGGACGGGGGGACCGTCGAACCCGACCAGGCGGCGACGACGCTCGCGTCGGCGATTCCGGACCAGGACATCGTTCCCGTTCGACACGAGTCCAACGGCGGGCGGGGAGCGGCCGTCAAGACCGGGTACGAACTCGCGCTGGTCGACGGCCACGACATCGTCGCGGTGATGGACGGCGACGGACAGATGGACCCGACACAACTGGAGCGGATCGTCGAGCCAGTCGCGGCCGGTCGCGTCGAGTACGCGAAGGGGAACCGCCTCGCGTCGCCCGACCACTGGGCGGGCATGTCCCGCTGGCGCCTGTTCGGCAACACCGTTCTGACCGCTCTCACGAAAGTCGCGAGCGGCTACTGGGGGATGCGCGACCCGCAGAACGGGTACACTGCGATCTCGGCCGACGCGCTTCGCCAACTCGATCTCGACTCGATCTACGACGACTATGGCTTTCTCAACGACCTGTTGATCCGCCTCGACGCACGCGGGATGCGACTGGCCGATGTCCCGATCACCGCCGTCTACGGCGACGAATCCAGCGGGATCGAGTACTCCACGTTCGTCCCCCGTCTCTCATGGCTCCTCCTGACGGGGTTTCTCTGGCGACTCTGGACGAAGTACTTCCGTCGGGCGACGGCCAGCCGCGACGACAGCACGAACTCCCCATAACGGCCGCCGTCATCGGCTCGTCTCTCCGGGCCGTACGTGTGTCTCTCTGCCACAGCTCCGCTCCGGAAATTCAACTTAGCCATTAATTCTCTCTTCTTGCCAGTTATCGCTGGAAACCCGGTTAATCGCCGCTTAACACACACGAAAACCGACGACGGGTCGCGACACCTGGGGAACACGGGTGTCTGGACTACACCTCGACGTTCGACTGTATCTCCGGAAGTGATAACATCTCGACAACGTCTTCCGGAGCGGCAAACGTACGGCGCGAGTGGCGAACTACGTCGCTGACTCGGCCGACGAGTTGACTGTTCCGGTGGACCGGCGAGTCGATGTCGAGATAGAGGTTATCGCCCATTCCCGTTCGGACGTGGGCGCCCAGCAGCACGGCCATCGTCGTGAGCGGGAACTGGTTCGGACCTGTGGCGCCGACAAACACCGTCGCATCGGCGGGGATGGCGTCGAGCAGTGCGAGCAACTGGCCCGGGGTGGCGACGGTCCCGTCAGCCGGCCCGAGCCGTACGGTCACCATCGGTGGCGTCGAGAGCAGGCCCGACTGGCGTAGGCGACCGAGTTCGTTGATGTCACGGCCGTTCAACACCACGAAGTTGGGCTTGATGCCGCGCTCGACGAGGTGTTCGACGAACCTGTCTACGTCCCGCCGGCTGATCGATGCGACCTCTCGACGACCGTGTTGAACCGGCCCGAGGAAGACCTGTGCGATATCCGGGACCGGCCCTTCGTCGATGACATCGAGGTAGTCACCGAGCTGTGCTGCCGGACTGACCGCGTACTCGATCAGGATGTCGTCGGTCACGTCCGTGACTGCAGTACTGATCGCCGGCAACCGCGACGGTGCGGGCGTTCCGTCGTCGGTCCGTCCGTGCAGTTGGGCGATCGTCGCCCCCAGCAGCTGACACTCCTCGATGTCGTCGGCGACAGCGTCCGGTTCGATCGGGACGTTCGTGCCGTGGCCGTCCAGTGATTGATACCCTGTCGGGGCCACACTACAGCTGACTGGGGCGCCGTTCATGTACTCTCGGTAGGTCATCGATTCTCGCCCGGTCGTGCCGGGCTGTTACTGACCCACTCGCCGAGAGCGGTATTGTTATACAGTGTGTAGGTGCTCAGGGATCGAGCGATCGCAGCGACTGCTCGCTGACGACGATGAACTCCTCGGACCGGAACTGCGAGTCGTGTTCCGGGAGGAAGATGAGCTGTGAATCCGCCGAGGACTCGATGACCGTCAGCTCCTCCATCTCGTAGCCGAGGTCCTGGTTTGGGTCCGGGTCTTCCGGAATCTCCTGCCAGTCGATCTCTCCGTCGTGCCGGCTCATCAGTACCGCTGTGTCCAGGTGGTCCCGGCTCCGGTGGCCACACCGGACCCGTCACTCGGTGACTCGAATCGTCGTCCTCGCTGCATCGGACGAGTAATGGCCGCTTTCCACGTCGTCCGCCCGTCGGTATGCCCGATCATACATCCGAAACCAGTGGCTACCGGATTAACGGTTGTGGCCAGTACGTGAGTAAGATCGCCTTATTACTGACCGAATACACACCTGTTATGTTCATATTTACGTCCGTGTACGTACCACTCCTGTTCGATCACGGGTATGAGAAGCTTACTCCGCACCGACCCCGGCAGGGTCGACCGCTCCACCGAGTATCACCACTCTATCCCTGCGGTTCGGACACTATCGGTACCGCTGGTCTTGCGCAGGGAACCGCCCTGGCGGTGACTGTTCGACCGAGGATCGGTGTCGCGTTCACGCCGGTCGCGGCGGCCGCCGGTGGCTGACCAGGGCTCGCCGGTGTGCACGGACCGTCGGCAAGCACTGGTTGTCACGAACATAACCGCCATATAACTACACCGGCCCGGCGTCTCCGTTCAGTCGGAGAGAGCGTCTCCCCCCTCACCACCGAACCGGTTCATCGATTGCCGAACCCCACCGGGGTCGTCCCCCGTACCGGCACTCACTGACCCGAATGCTCTCTCCACGGTCTGCGGGGTGTTCTGGCTCCCACCCACCCAGCTACCCCGTCTGTACCACTTTTCGGCCGACCGATCCATGGTTACTTCTGGAAAACACCGTCCTACTGACTAAACGGTCTAACCCTTTTAAACCGATCTCGATAGAGAAGACAGACAGTCATGCCGGGTCACGACGCTACCGACCGGAACCTGCCGTCGAACCAACTACCCACAACGGAGCCGATCGTCCGCGCCACGGTGTATCTTCAGTCGCTGGCGCCGACCAGCTCCTACTCCTCGCAGGAACGGCTCGTCGAACGGTTGCAATCGCTCGTCGACGCCGGCTATATCGACGAACTGACCGTGACGGTGTGGGGCGAACAGGTCTGTACCGAGGGTGCGCTCTCGACTGTCACCGATTGCTCACAGATCATCCAGGCCATCGGCGATTTCTTCGCGCTGGCCGCCGACTCCTCGGTGGAGGTCGCTCCGTTCTTTCGGGTCAAGGAAATCTCCTCCTCGCTCTCCGGCGAGGAGTTCAACTGTATCTCCACGCCCGCGCGGTGTGTCGCGTTCTACACCGCCGAGTCACTGCTCGGTGTCTACCCTTGCAAGGTCGACGGCGTCGTCTACACGCCCGAGGACGCCCTCACACAGCTCGAGCGGCTCACCGACGAGGAACACCAACAGGCACGGGCCTGAAATCGCTCAAAGGCCGGCGATCGTCCCCGTCTGACTGAGGATCAGTGTCGCGTTCACACCGGTCGCGGCGGCCTGTGGTAGACAGAACCCGAGCAGTGCGGCCGGTTCGAACCGACCCGGCACCGTTCGGACGATCACCGCGAGGAGGCCAAGGGAGAAGCCCTTGAGCAACACCAGTCCGGCCGGGCCGAGCAGCGACAACGCCGACCTGGCGACGGGATTGGCCTCCGACAGGCCCAGTTCCAGCCCGATCACGGTGAGCACCGTGTCCGCCAGTGCGAACCCGACGACGAGCGCCCACAGCACCGGGCCGTGCCGGCCGCTCTCCAGCGCGGTGAGGGGGCGGACGACCCCGGGAGTAGGAAGGCGGGGCGAACGGTCTGACATCTAGGTGTGTCCTCGGCAACCATCGGCATGGTAACGGACAGCGTACTACGCCCTAACGCCGGGTTACTCGTCGCAGTTCGGAGACACGGACACACCCCACCCCTGGGCTATCCCCCGTCTCAGGTCGGCGGGACGATCTCGACCGTGTTGTCGCCGACGACGGTCACTTCGAACCCGTCGATCAGGAACTCGACCCGAACGGCTGCCTCGTCTGCAGTGGAGATGAGTCGGTCGAGCGCGTCGGTATCGACGGACTCGTACAGCGGCGAAATATCCGTCACGTCACAGTGCCGGACCCTCGCCAGGGTCCGTACGACCGCCGTCGTCGCCGGTTCTCCGTCCGAGAACGACGCTCGATAGGTGTCCGAATCCGGGTGATAGGTCACTCCACCGTGTACCGTTCCCACTGGTTCGTTACGTTTTGACATCAGTGATGCTTAACCGATTGTTACGCTCCTCTCGGATAAATATTCTCCCTGTCATCTCTTCGCATGAGGGCTGTCAACAGGGCTCGGCTCGACTATCGAACTCGACGCGGGATGCCGGGCGCGCCGTCCAGAGACCACAGCAGCACCGCAGTCCCCAGCAGGAGGCCTTCCACGAGTAGATACCCCGCACCGGCGGGCCCGGCGAGCGCGACACTGAACTCCGCCCAGAGGGCTCCGGTCCGGGCGAGCAACGCCGTCGTCGGCTCGGGGGCCCTGGGGATCACCGGCCACAGCAGGAACTCGGCTGTCGCGGTCCCGCCGAGCAACACCGCGTAACAGGCGTCAGCCGGGAGATGCAACAGGTAGCCGATGCCGAAGACGATCCCCAGATGATCCCGTCCCACGCGCCGCGCCAGGAGGTCGGCACCGACGACGACCGGAATCGTGATCAACAGCGAGTGTGCCAGCGACGTTCCCGAGGGGAGTAGCGTCGTCCCCCACCCGAGCGGCTTGTCGACGAGGTCGGGGAACTGGGTCCCGATTGCGAGGACGGCCACCTCCTCGACCGTCGGCCGCGACCGCCCGGCCCCGCGTCGCCAGAGTGCATAGCAGATGTACCCGATCGCGAGGTGTTCCCAGGGCCACATCAGCGGCCCCTCCGCCGGCCGGGCCAGTCTCCCACTACCACCCGGTGGAGACACCGCGTCGATCCCCAGGATCGGCCTACCAGATGGGGTATATCCCCGCTACTCGACCTATGAACTGTATTACTAACCGTCCGTCCGTGGACTGTCAGACGATGCCAGAACATCTCTCAGAGGACGAATTGGAGCGTATCGCCGAGTTCGCGGCCACACCGGTGTACAAACGGTCGCCGGAGCAGTTGCTCCCCGACGACGCCGACGAAGAGTGAACGTTTCTCGGGGCCGACACGTCCAGTCACGGTTCACCGAATCCTGGTGGGGTCGTCGGCCCGCGCCGTCGTCGTGAGAGGTAGTGCACTGCCGTCAACAGCAGGAAGCTACTCGCGACGACGATCCCGACACCCGTTCCGCCCAGTGCCGACAGCACCGGCACCCCGGCGACGACCCCGAGCACGAGGACGACGTTTGCCGCTGCCAGTAGCAGGTAGTACAGATACCAGGGCCGCTCCGTCTCCTCGTCCATGATGTACGGGTCGAGTTCCGAGGACTTGTTCGCGAGCGAGACATCGCCCGAATCGCTGTCGTAGGTCACCAGACCCGCCTCAGCGAGCTTCGGGATGTGGGTCTGATACAGCGAGACGTACACCCGTTTTCTGTCCTGCGAGGACAGCTCTTCGACCGTCGTCTCGTTTTCCCACGCTGCGACCTCTTCGGCGAGATCGGTCATCTGGATCGGGCTCTGCTCGGTCCGGAGGTAGTGGAGGACGTACCGGCGTCTGGGGCTACTGAGGATGTCGAAGATCCGATCGCGTGAGAGCTCTGATGTTTGTTCTGCCATTGGAACGCTCTGTCTGTTAGGTGGGGTACCGTCGCGGTCCGCCCCTCTCGGGAGGCCACTACCTAACGGTTCCGTGGGTAACCTTTTGTTACAGTCTCGTTACCGACCGTTGTACAGTGGCTTCGGCAGATCGACTATCCGGTACAGACAGCCGCAGTAACGGCTACAACACCCGTAGCCACGAGCGGACGGGACCGACGGAACGGTCGGACCGTGCCGGTTGTCATCGCTCACGAGCCGTCCGGGACAGGCCCGGTCGTGACGTTCGAGAATCAATTGTTGAAATAGCAATCAAACTATAAGTACCCCGCTCTCAAACGGATAGCGTAGCTTACCACGTCCAACTGCGCCACGTGTGGCTCGATCAGGATGTCACGAATAACCAGCTCGACCGACGAAGCCGACGGGACTCGCCCCAATACCACAGTTGATGGCGGGGCCGACGAGGAAGCGTCCAGCCAGCCTCCCGACTCGCCGGCAGAAGCCGACCCCGGGATCGCACCGGAGACTGCGTTCGACATCCTCCGGAACAGCCGGCGGCGCCTCGCGATCGTGTACCTCCTCGAAACCGAGGGCGGCGCCGTCTCTCTCGGCGACCTCGCCGAACACGTCGCGGCGATCGAGAACGGTGTCTCCCGCGAGGAACTGTCCTCGGCACAGCGAAAACGGGTGTACGTCTCCCTCTACCAGAGCCATCTCCCACGGATGGAAGAGGCCGGAATCGTGCGCTTCGACCAGGACCGCGGACTGGTCTCACCCGGCCCCCAGGCCGCCGCCGTCGAAGCGTATCTTGACCCAACAGGGCGCCGCGACTCCCGCCGTTGCTACGTGGCCATCACGGTCGCCGGGACGGCACTGCTCGCGGTCAGTTTCCTGACCGGCACGATCCCCGGTTCCGCCGTCGCCCTCGCGGTCCTGCTCGCCGTCGGTATCTGTACGCTCGTCGACCGACTGCGGTGACCGGCCGACGAGGGCACGGCTCGATAGATCGACGCCCGGTCACTGGTCGGACTGCCGGAGACGCGACAGCGCGATCTTGACCGCCAGGAACCGCCCGGCGTAGAACACGAGCACACTCGCACCGAACGCCAGCAGCGAGACGGTACTGACCGAGATGCCAAAGCCCGACGGCGCAAACGGGTTCCGGCCCATCGTCGCCACGTAGGCCTCGATCGCACCGGCACCGCCGAGGCCGAGCGCAAAGAGCAGCACCGACACCAGAATCCCGACCCCGCCGGTCCCGAGCGCGACGTAGCGCGCGAAGTCCTCGACGTTGAGGACCGCGTGGGCTTGCTCCTCGGTCAGGGGTGTTCGAGACACTCGGTACAGGACGGCCCCGACGAGCAACACGGCGCTCAGCAACTGGAAGGCACCGCCGAACAGGCCCATCAGCAGGACCTTCGGAGACGCGACCGCGGGATCGACTGCCGGGAGGTACTGAGCCGTCCCGGCGGGATAGAGCCCGTACATCGGGAGGATCAGGGCCAGTAGTCCCAGCAGCGCACTCTGGAGCGCCAGTGTGCGAGGAACTGTCTGTCGGAAGTAAGCGTATCGCTCGTAGCGCACACGCTCGTAGGCCGACCCGGAGAGCAACGCGTCGGTGATGTCGTCGTCGTGCGTATCGGCGGACATAGTCAGATCGAAACTTCGTGAACGTGGTATGCTGAATCTTCTATATAATTCTTTCCCGTCACGCCCGGTCGACGGGGCGGTCACCGTCAGCCGCTCCGCAGATCCCCCGAAGTACCCCTAACCCGTGTAAACGGACATATGTATGGGGAGTAATACCACGATATGAACTGGAAACGCCTCGCTATCGCCGTCGTCGTCGGTTTCGTGCTGGTGGTCGCAGCGGTGATCGGCGGCGCCTGGCTGTTCGTCACCGACGACAGCCCGCTGTTGTTCTACGACGCCCGACCGGCGACAGTCGAGGAACCCGCCCGCTCCGAAGCGGGGTATACGCCCGTGAACACGACCTCGTTCAACGTGAGTTACCGTCCGGTCCCCGGAATCGCCCGCAACGTGAGCCTCAGGGTCTGGGCGAGTACGTACGTCAGCGGCGTCTCGGCGGCGACCGATCAGCCTCCGGCGGCGACATCGGCCAGTGGCGACACGACGGTCGACGTGGCAAACGCCTCCGTGGTGACTGTCTTCTCCATGTCGTCGCTGGAACTCGGACCCGTCGCGTTCAATCCACTGGTGTACGCCTCCGACCCTGGCGTCTTGAATCAGTCCGGGTTCCTCGTCGACCAGGGAGAGGCGTACCTGCCGTCGAACGTGACGAACGTCACCGACCTCACGGTCCGCAGCGACCGGCCCGTCCGGATGCTGGGCCAGGACACGCAGCTGACGCGGCTTGGTGGCTCGGTGGCTGTCTCACCCACGTCCGACCCCGTCAACGTCACCGTCTATGTCGCCAGGGTGACCCACGAGGGAAACGTCGTCATAGTCGTCGGCGTCGCACCCATCTCGGGGGACACTAGTGAGGAGTTCGCGACGCTCGTCGAGGGTGTCCGTCACTGGGAGCGCGGTGCGGGGACGCCACCGACTCGGCAACGGACCGGACAGCAGGAACGCGTCGCTACCGTGTCCCCCGGACCGCTGGACGGTGATCTCGTCGACGACCGATCCGCCGACGGTGTCGTCACTCACTGACGGTGCATTCGCCGTCAAAAATTCGTGTGGTGACCGTCTGTCGTCACGCGACGACGGTCGCAGCCGCGATGAACGACCACTTCGTTCCGCTGCGGGTCTCTGTCTGTTTCTGTGCTGCCTTGTTTCGGTTGCGGCGGTGCTTCCAATTCATCGTATTACACTCAACGCCCCCCGTGCATAAATACCTTTTCAATTTCTGATATGTTGTGGCTGAACGACGATTACAGTTTAGCGTGCTGAATTACGCATGATAACGCACGATCGACAACGTAATCAAATGTTCATTATACAATTTCAGACATGTTTGTGGGCGCTAGCACGCACCAGTGGCCGGCGGCGCGGCTGGGGCTGTGGCAGTGCCGTCCGAACGCGGCTGTAGGGAGGGACGGGCCGCTCTGTTTCCGCCGGGGACAGCAGAGATATGTCGCCCCAGTACGAACAGTAACGCATGACCATCCTCGTGGCAATCGCCGACGACGCCGCGCGCGATCGGGTCCTGGATACGGCGACAGAGCTGGGCACGGGATTGGATCGGGACCTCTACATCGTCCACCTCGTCGAACAACAGACCGCCAACCCGAAAGCCCGACGGATCCGCGAGGAGATCCGGGAGCGGACCAGCGATGCGGCCGTCGTCTCGACCATCTCGGTGGAGTACATCACCCACCAGGGGAGCCGTAGCGCGACCCGGACGGCCAGGGAACTGCTCGATATCGCGGCCGATGTCGACATCACCCACATCGTCATGGGCCACCTCTCGAAAGGCGTCGTCGAGAACATCACGCAGGGGAACACGGCCTTCGCCGTCGTCGACGAGTCGACCGTCCCCGTCACGATCGTCCCTGTCGGCGGCGAGTGACCGCTCCGCGGTCCTCACTCGGACTCGCCGACGATCTCGCTCCGGCCGGTGCCGATCGGGTCCTGGTCCGGCAGTCGCGTGAACCGCGTTCGACTGTACAGCGTGAGGTCGTACTCGGGATACGTGTGGTACGTCTCGTACCCGTCCTTGTCGAGCGCGATCGCCGTGACGGCGTCCTGGCCGAACCAGTACGACAGGTCGAACGACTCTCCGGCCGGGAACGACGCGAGCGGCCGGTGTTCGAGCACCGTCTCGCACCGAATACCGTCCGTCTCGTGGTCGAGCCGTCGCCGCTCGCCCCCGTCTTTCAGCGGGATCGTCGCTCCGGTACTCTCGACGGGGTCACACGACGAGAGCTCGTAGAAGTCGTACTCGGGCGCGCTCACGTAGTGTGAACTCCCGATGACACGGAACCGGAACTCGGTGCCCAGGAAGGGCTGCGTGAGTTCGTCGAACACGGTGACCTCGTCGGTCGGCGGGGTCGAACTGTGGACGAACGTCAGTGTCTCTCTGGTCATGTGTAGCCGACGATGATGTCGTAGTTCGGATCGAAGACGCTGTTCGGTTTGACGCCGCGATACGTCGCCAGCCGCTCCCACTCGAACGGTCCCAGTCGGTCGCCAGTCCGCCTGACGTACTCCCCGCGAGCCCGTTCCAGGGACGGCTCCGGCGTCGGCCCGTGAGAGAGGACGTAGAACCGCTCGCCGCGTTCGTACTCCCCGTCGCCGTCCAGGTCGTCGACCACGGAGTAGGAAAGGTGACGGTCGAAGCCGGCGGCGGCGACGGTGTTGTGGTAGGCCTTGTTGTGCTGGGGGTAGTTGTACCGGGAGTACACCCAGGAGACGACGACCCCGCGGTCGGTGAGATGTCGGCCCAGGAGGGTGTAAAACTCCTGGGAGTACAGCGGGAGCGCGTCGTCGCTACGGGCGCCCGGCACGTCGAGCAGTATCAGGTCGTACCGCTTGTCCGTCCCCCGCAGGTACGTGTAGGCGTCACCGACGGTGGTGTTCAGCCGGTCGTACCTGTAGGCGTTGTCGTGGAACTGCTCGAAGTAGCTCCGGTTTTTCGTGTACTCTAAGAACTCCCCGTCGATGTCGACCTGGTCGACGGAGACGTTGTACTCCCGGAGGTGGTTCACCGCGACGTAGTCGCCCCCGCCGACGAGCAGGACATCGACGGACGACTGGTTCTCGTACATCGACATCGGGATGTCGACGAGCCCGCTGTGGTAGGAGTCGACCCAGCTATCACACAACTGTAACGCGCTGTCCAGACGGAGACACCGCTCGGGGCCGGCGTGTGCCTCGACACGGCGCTCGTACAGCGTGAGCCGCTGGTAGGCCGTCGTGCGGTAGGTCTGTACGTCGATCTCGACCGCGCCCGGGCGGTACTCGTCGGCGATCCGATCGCCCATGTACGCCCCGGTGACCGTCCGATCGACGCGCTCGCCGTTCGCGACCAGTCCGCCGTAGGTCCCCGTCAACAGCAGGCCCACGACGAGCACCGCACGCCAGTTCCCGACCGTCGGCCGCGAGAGGCTCTCGGAGACCCCGGTCAGCGTCCAGGCCGCGAACGCGAGCGCCGCCAGCGCGTTGAGCAGCCCCAGGACGAGCACCGTCACCACGAGTCCCAGCCGCGGGTACAACACGAGCGCGTAGACGACGGTGCCGAGGAGACTCCCGATGTAGTCCGCGCCGAGTACCTCAGAGAGCGACCGTCCATCGGAGTCCGAGACGCTGAAGAACACGCCCATCACACGGCGGACGACCCGGCGGGGGTAGAGACTCCCCATGGCCGAGAACAGCGAGTCTTCCCGGTCCTCGACCAGATCGTCCAGCAGCGGGAGCTCGAACCCCGAGAGGACGCCGACGACGACGATCGGCAGGTGCGCGAGCACGAGCGTGACGGTGTATTTCCCCGGGAACGCCACGTTCGGGAACGAGTTCAGGGCGACGATGAACCCGGCGCCGACCGGGCCCGCGAGCGAGAGATACACCTCGGTCCGTAGCAGGTTCGACTCGGGGTCGTCGAGCTGGCCCGACAGCAAGGCGCCGACACCGAGCGAGAACATGTACAGACCGATCGTGATCGAGTACCGGACGACCGTCCCGCCGTAGAAGACCGTCAGGAACTGCGAGTACACGAGTTCGTACGCGATCGAACAGAACGCGACGACGACGGTCAGTCCCAGTTTGAACCGGCGGTCGGTCACCGACCCCCATCGGGCGGAGTCGGGACTATCCATGCCGCTCCCGCCGGTCGCATCGGACGCGGACTGGGACATCCGGTGGTGGACTCACACGCGGGGACGGACGTGCCAGGACTTGTCGATCTGCCAGGAGCCGTTGTTGTCGATCTCGAAGTCCGCACCTTGCCACCCGAAGTCGGCGTTCGACTCCTCGCCGACGAGTTTCGTTCCGACGCGATACCACCCCTCCTGTGGGCTGCTGGACGGGGCCGCCTCCGAGAGCGCGACCGTGTGTGACGCCCCGTTCTGTGCGCTGGACCACTGTGTGTCCCAGGGGACCGGTCCCGCATCGGGCGGGTCGTTCTCGTAGCGCTGGTCGCTGCCGAGGTAGGCGACGCCGGCCGCACTGATCGCCGCCGGGTACATCCGCAGTTCGTCGTCGTGTTCCTCCCGCCAGTCGTCGTAGTCGCCGCCGTGCCAGACGGCCCACCCGTGTCGGCCGCGGGGCGCGTTGCTGTAGGCGCCGGAGCCACGTGTCGCACCGCGTGCGCCTTTCTGAGCGCTGGCGACGCCGACTGGGGAGAGCTGTCCGAGCGCCAGCGAGCCGTCGACGGTTTCGACACGCGACTCGACTCTGGGGTTCGAGACGAACTGGATCTGCAACTGCGTCCCGCTCAGCGAGACACCTTCGAACACCTGTGCTCTGCGGGGTGGAGGGGAACTGCTCCCGCCGGAACAGCCGGCGAGCGCGCTCAGGGCGGTCCCTCCGATCAGCGCCGACCCGCTGCGGAGGAACGATCGTCGATCCATATTGCGTCCACGTATTTGCAGCGGTAAATAACTTCCGCTTACCTCGGCGTTCGACCCCCTTCCCACTGTTTGAAGTGTGCTCGTTCGGTAGGTAGGGCAAGCATGGGAGACGACTGGACCGCCCCGACAGACGAGTTCTCGGGCGACGTGCGCCTCCAACACCGCGAGGAGACGATGGGACTTCGGGGGGCCGAAGACGTGTACGTCAGTGGCGAGGCCGTCGCTGGTGAACTGGCCTTCCTCGACGCGGAGTACGTCTTTACCGACGTGGCAGTCGACGGCTCGCCGTCGCTGGACGGGGGCGATGTCGACACCGCGGTCAGCGGCGACCTGGACGACGGCTACGTCGACGATGTCGCCGACGACGTGGTCGTCACGGAGATCGAAGACGCGTTCGTCCAGTACGGCGGGGCCGAGCGGGTCACCGTCGGCGGCGTCGAACAGGTCTTCCACGACGACTCCGCCGCACCGACGAAATCACCCGAACAGTACGAGGTCACGGTCAACGGCTGGAACCACTCCCGGAAGGTGACCGACCCACGGGACGGCGTCGCAGTCGTCGGCGCGAAAAACGAGGTCCGGGTCACGGAGGCCGCCCACGACCTGACGGTGTACGTCGTCGGGTGGGACAACGAGGTCCGCGTCGAGGGCCGGAACGCGGACGTGACGGTGTTTTTCGTCGGCCGCGACAACACCGTCAGCACCGGCCCGTACCTCTCCCAGTCGCTGGCAGCCGAGAGCGGGTTCGACAACACGGTCGACGCCGATCCGCTCCCGCCCGATGCCGTCATCCAGACCTCGAAGTCCGAGGCCCACGGCGACGCCGTCTTCGGCCGGCACAAACTCACCTGGCAGGAGCCGGCCGCCGACAAGGACTGGTGTCCCAACTGCGGCAGCAACGCCGACGCCGTCATCGCCCGGAAACAGCGGGACGCGCTGTTCCTGTTCAAACTCCCGGTCCGGACCTACGACGACGGCGGCGTCTCCTACGAGTGTGAACACTGTAGCCGCCACGCGCCCGACCACGTCTCGCTGTCCGAAGCCGAACGCCGCGACGCCTTGGAGTGACCGGCCGCGCCTGCGGCGAACAGATTCCGTCGACAGCCTGCAAAATCTATCGGCTGCCGGATAAACACTTTTGACGGTCGTCCTGAACTATAGGGCAATGTCAGACTCCGAAATACCACAGACACCCTCCGACGTGTCACAGGCCCGCGCCGTCCTCACGCGCTCGCCTGCGGAACGCGAGGCCGAGGGCATCGGGGCCGACGAGGTCGAGGCCGCGCTGGAGACGGTGCTCCGGGACGGGACCGCGGACGAGAAGACATTCGAGGGGTGTACGTTTCCGACGCTGACCCTGGACTACGAGGTCATCCAGGGCGCCGACAACCACCCCGCGGTCTTCGAGAACTGTACCTTCGACGGCGGGATCAGTGCCGAAAAGGCCGATATCGACATGCCGTTGCGGTTCCACGACTGTACGATCGGCGACCTGTTTCTCTACCACGCGCGTTTCGAGTACGACGTGGAGTTCGACGGCTCGACGTTCACGGGGACCGTCCAGGCAGACGAGACGCGGTTCGAACAGGACGCGGAGTTCGACGACGCCGTCTTCGAGGACCGGGTCGAACTCGTCGAGACCGACTTCTACGACGATACGAGCTTCGCCGGCGCGCAGTTCGAGGCCACGGCGTCGTTCCGGGGTTCGCAGTTCGAGGGCGAATCCAACGAACTCGACGACAACGTGACCTTCGCGGGGGCCGTCTTCGAGGCCGAAGCGACCTTCGAGCAGGCCCACTTCGAGGCCAACCGGTTCGACGGCGCGACGTTCCAGGCCCCGGTGAACTTCACCGAGGTCCTGTTCGACCACGACACCGAGTTCGAGAACGTCACCTTCGAGGCCGACGCCACCTTCGACGAGATGGAGTGCAACGAGGACGCCGACTTCAGCGGGACCCACTGGGGCGGGACGGCGCAGTTCCGCGGTGCCGTGTTCAACGGCGGCGCTCGGACGATGGAGGACGACGCCTCGTTCGAAGGTGCCACCTTCGACGGCGACGCCCGGTTCGAGGAGGCCCAGTTCCGGTACAGCAACTTCACACAGGCCACGTTCGGGGCGGACGTGACGTTTCAGGAGACGCGGTTCCTCGGCGACGCCGACTTCAGGCAGGCCCGGTTCTCGGGACTGGCGGACTTCGACGAGACGCGGTTCCACCAGGAGGCGATCTTCACGGACAGTTCCTTCGACGGCAGCGCACACTTCCGCGGCGCCGAGTTCGAGGGCCACGCGAACCAGCTCGAACAGAACGTCTCCTTCGACCGGGCCAGGTTCGGCGCTCCGGCCGATTTCAGCGGGGCGAAGTTCAGGTCGGTCTCGTTCGACGACACCGAGTTCGCGGCCGCGATGGACTTCTCGAACACCGAGTTCGCGGACGACGCGCGGTTCCTGTTGCGCGCCGTCGGCGACGACTCCTACGTCGACTTCACCGGCGCCTCGATCGAGGGCGGTTCGATCACCCAGCCCACAGAGGGGTGGGTCAGATACGACTTCACCCGGGTGAGTCTCGGGGACATCGACCTCTCGGCCGAACGGGAGCGGGACCACCGCGAACTGTTCGATTACTTCCGGTTCTGTGAGACGGTCTTCGACGAGTTCGACGGCAACGAGTTCGACTTCGAGGCCCACACCGACTACCTCGACCGCAACGGCTGGGACATCCACACCTTCAGCGACCCCGTCGACCGAGCCTACGCCATCGCTATGACTCCCGAAGCGATCGAGGCGACGTAC
The DNA here is from genome assembly GCF_030127105.1 of Haloarcula pelagica. Classification (NCBI taxonomy): domain Archaea; kingdom Methanobacteriati; phylum Methanobacteriota; class Halobacteria; order Halobacteriales; family Haloarculaceae; genus Haloarcula; species Haloarcula pelagica. Next base: position 354,244 of record NZ_CP126162.1, read on the forward strand.
CTCCGGGCGAAAAACAGCGCCTCTGCCGCCGGCGACATGAAAGCCGCGGGGGAGTTCCGCGTCAAGCGCCAGCAGTATGCCAGGAAAAAACACGTCAACATCGCGCTCGACGGCGGTGCGGGCGCCACCGCACGGGCGAAGAACGGAATCAGAGCCGTCGAGAACGCGTTCCTGGGTATCTCCTGTGGCTACGGAATGCGCATCTTCCGGATCTTCGGAGTGTTCGCCGTCGTCCCGGCGCTGTTCTCGCTGCTGTACGCCTTCGGCGGGAAGGTGTTCGCGACGAGTGCGGCACAGCCGGCCTCTGTCACCGCGGCGCTGACCACGCCGGAGGGCCAAGCCGCGTTCTACAAACTCGTCTCGTTCAGTTACATCACGTTCCTGACCATCGGCTACGGGAACATCGGGCCGGTCGGCTGGGGTGCCCGGATCCTGGTCGCTCTGGAGGTGTACCTGAGTGTCATCCTCAGTGGCCTGGTCCTGTACGCGCTCATCAAGCGCTCGGAGATGTGAGACGCCGCGGTCCGACAGATCCCGTCGAAGTTCCACGGTGGCCCGTGGAACGGAGTACACACACGCTGACAGACGGTTCGTCTGTCGGTGCAATTGTTACTACAGAAGTAGTAAATAAAACCTTGCCGGTTCGGTGGCAGGTGCAACTCTGTCCGCGGATGCCCGTGGCCCTGACACGTCTCTATCAGCTCGAAACCCATATCCGGACTTTTCGGATCGATATACTCGGTAAAGAGCCTGCAAACGACACGAAATGGTCTGAGATTACTTTCGAGAGGACTAGGAGGCCGACAAAAGCGGTTCAGGCGCGCTCGAATCCGCGATTCGAGTCTATACGCTCAGTCAGATCGGTGGGGCGGTCGACGAGTCACTCTCTGCGATGATTGCTCGGGCTGGCAGTCACACGGAACTGTGATGGCACGTCGGGTACGGACCGACGGCGGCTGTCACACTGTCTGTCTGGTCTGTTTGGTCACTTCGCGGCGACCTGTCGGCTCCAGTCCTCCCGCCAGGTGTCGAGGTTCTCGGCCAGCGCGTCGTAGCCGAACTGGACCGGCTCCTCGGGGACGTGGGCGTACTGTGCGAACTCCTCGGGGAGCGAGGCGTTCGAGACGGTCGGCAGGCCGACGTTCTTGACTGCGACCTCCTGCTGGACGGCGGGGTCGAGCATGAACGAAGTGAACGTGTCGACCAGTTCGTCGCGGTCCGTCGCCGCGAACTTCGCGGTCCCGTCGACGTAGGCGTACCCCTGGTCGTTGGGGAAGGCGATCTGGTGGCGGGCCATGTCCTGATTCTCGGCGGCGGCGTACACCTGGTCGGTGGAGTAGGAGACGACCATCGGCTTTTCTTCTTCGGAGTACGCGGCGTAGGCGTCGCCCCACGAACCGAGGATAGTGACGTTGTTGTCCATGAGGTCGGCCCAGTAGTCGAGGTAGCTGTCCGCTCCGACCGTGTTGATCGTCCACAGCAGAAAGAGGAGGCCGGTCGTCGTGCTCTGTGGGTTCGCCAGCAGCAGGGTGTCGGCGTACTCCTCGGTGGTCAGCGCGTCGAGGGTCTCGGGGGGCGAGACGACCCCTTCGTCGTAGACGAAACTGACGTAGGAGGCCCCCGTCGGGATGACGCGGTCCTGCGGGTCGAACTGGTAGGCGTCGACGACGTTGTCGCTGTTCTCGACAGCGCTCGTGTCGTAGGAGGTAAAGAGCGGGTCGTCGAGTTCCTGGTCGGCGTTGACCAGATCCGGTGCCGTGACCCCGACGAAGGCGTCGGCGCCCAGGTCCGCGCCCTGTTGTTGGCGCTGGAAGAAGTGCTGGAGGCCGCCGTCGGGGACGACCCACTCAAGCGTGAGGTCGTGGCGGGACTCGAACTCCTCTTTGACCCAGTCGCCGGCGCTGGTGCTCGGTGCGTCGATGAAGGAGTTGTACGTCGCCACCCGGACGGTGTCGTACGAACTCGACGAGGAGGACGAGGCCCCCATACAGCCGGCGGTCCCCAGCGCCGCTGCGCCGCCGACGGCCTTCAGGAACGAACGGCGCCGTGTCATCGCTGACTCCGTGCCGTCCGGCCCAGGTGTGTCTCGACCCGCTCGACTTTCTCCTCGACATCGAGCGACTCCTCCCGGAAGTGGTCGATCTTGAGGTTCGTGATCGTCCGCGAGGCGTCGACCGCCTCCGTGGCGGCCTGTGCCGCGGCGAACACTTCGCTCAGTTCCTCGGCCTGGATCGTCGTCTCCATCGGATTCGTCTCGTACTCGACATCGAACGCCTCCAGCGCGTCGATGGCGTTGGCGATCTCGGCGTCGAAGTCCGCGTCCGCGTCGTCCAGCGGCGCGACCGACAACATCGCAGTGACAGTCATCATCGGATACTGGGGACACTGGGTGATATAAGCCAGTGGTTCGAGGAACGGACAGAACTTCGACACGATCGCCGGGGCGGACGAGACACAGGACACTTGTCGCCGTCACGCGGAGAGGAGGCCGATGACTGATCGCGGGAAAATCGACAGTCGGGTCTTCGAGGAGGTTATCGCACCGAAACTGGGGGCCGACCGGGACGATGTCGCGCTCGGGCCGCGCCACGGTGTCGACTTCGGTGTGCTCTCGATCGGCGACCGGGCCGTCGCTGTCGCGACCGACCCCGTCTCGATCCTGCCGGCCCTGGGTTTCGAGCGCTCCGGCCGTCTGGCGCTCGACATCGTCCTCACCGATGTCGCGGTCTCCGGGCTGGCTCCGACCCATTTCGCCATCACGCTGACGCTCCCGACGGAGATGACCGACGCGCAACTGGCCGCGACCTGGGACGGCATCCACCAGCACGCACGCGAGTTGGGTGTGAGTATCGTCGGCGGCCACACGGCCAGATACGAGGGGGTCGACTACTCCTGGGTCGGCGGCGGGACGGCGCTAGGCGTCGGCGCACACGAGGACGTGATCCGGCCCGACGGCGCCCGCCCGGGCGACGACATCGTGCTCTCGACGGGACCGGCCGCGGAGGTCGCCGGCCTGTTCGCGACCCTGTTCCCCGAGGCGCTCGATCTGCCCGCGGAGACGGTCGCGACGGCCCAGGAGCGCGTCGACGACATCCTCGCCGTCGCCGACGCCCGCACGATCACCGATGCCTGTACTCCCACGGCGCTACACGACGCCACCGAGGGCGGGGTGGTCGGGGGCCTCACGGAGATGGCGACCGGCGCGGGCGTCGTCTTCGATGTCGAGCGCGGGGCCGCACCCGTCCGACCGGGCGTCGAAGCCGTCTGTCGCGCCGCGGGGGTCGACCCCTGGCTGGTCACGAGCGCGGGGACGCTCCTGGTGACCGCCCCGCCGGAACAGGCTCGCCAAGCAGTCGAGGCCCTGGACGCCACTGGGACACCGGCGTCGGTCGTCGGTACCGTCCGCGACGCCGCCGGGGACGAACCCGGACTGGTCCTCGACGGTGACCGGGTCGAGCAGCCGGCGTCCGACCCCTCGTGGGACGCGATGGCGGCTCTCGGGGAGCGGTGACGACGGCTCACGCCCGCTGTGCTGACGGGCTGTTGCTCGGCCGCGGAACCACCATACGCCACGCCGGTCCGCTGGAAGTACAGAAAGCTTATGGCCGTTCTTTCGGTACGTCCGGATCGGGTCCCGGTTCCCGCTCCCTACGTCGAACACACGCTCCTCCACCCCCTCGGCATCCGGGACCCGCCCGGCTGGGGACACGTGCGGCAGGTGGACTGCGAGGGTGTCATGTCCCTCGGACGGCCGACAACGGCCGCCGAGTCCGATCTGGGTGCCCATCGGGGTACAACAGCCGAGTGGATCGGTGGGTGATCCCTTTCTTTCCCGGTGGCGCGGTCACCGCGTGGGCGAAACTCCCGAAGTGGTGCCAGCCGACGCTGCCCGGTCAGCATACCCAACTACGTCAGTCCGGCAGCTCCGCACTCGTCCGCATTCCAGTGCCGAGGGCGAGTAGCCGTTCTACCCGTCGTCGATCAGTCCCGGAGAGCACCGGCCCCGAAGCGGGCCTCCCGGACCATCGCGTCGCCGATCAGTCGAGGTCGAACCGATCCAGCGTCATCACCTTGTGCCAGGCGTCGACGAAGTCCTCGACGAACTTCTCCTCGGCGTCGTCGGCGCCGTACACCTCGGCGATGGAGCGCAGCCGGGAGTTCGACCCGAAGACGAGGTCGACGCGGCTCGCGTCCCGCACGTGGTCGCCCGTCTCGCGGTCGTACCCTTCGAACAGCTCGCCGGACTCCGACACCGGTTCCCACTCCGTGTCCATGGTGAGCAGGGTGGTGAAGAAGTCGTTCGTCAGCGTCCCGGGTTCGTCGGTGAACACGCCCAGGTCCGTGTCCTGATAGGTCGCACCCAGCGCCCGCATGCCGCCGACAAGCACCGTCATCTCGGCGGCGGTGAGGTTCAGCAGCTCCGCCCTGTCGACGAGCAGTTCCTCTGCCGGCTGGTCGACCTCGTCGGGGACGTAGTTGCGGAACCCGTCGACTTTCGGCTTGAGCGCCTCGAACGAGTCCACGTCGGTCTGCTCGGCCGTGGCGTCGACGCGGCCCGGTTCGAACGGCACCTCGATGTCGTAGCCGGCCTCGGCCGCCGCCTGCTCGACGGCCGCGTTCCCGCCCAGCACGATCAGGTCGGCCAGCGAGACGCGGGTCCCGTCCGAACGGGACTCGTTGAACGCCTGCTGGATGTCTTCGAGCGTGTCGAGCACCGTCTCCAGTTGCTCGGGCTCGTTGACCTCCCAGCTCCGCTGGGGTTCGAGCCGGAGACGGGCGCCGTTGGCGCCGCCGCGCTTGTCGCTGTCGCGGTAGGTCGACGCGGCGGCCCAGGCGGTCTTGACGAGCTGCGCGGTCGAGAGTTCGGAGTCGAGCAGTTCGGCCTTCAGGTCCTCGGCGGCGTCCGCATCGATCGTCCCGTAGTCGGCGTCGGGCAGCGGGTCCTGCCACAGCATCTCCTCGTCGGGGACCTCCGGCCCGAGGAACCGTTCGGGCGGGCCCATGTCGCGGTGGGTGAGTTTGTACCAGGCCCGCGCGAAGTTGATCCCGAACTCCATCGGGTTGTCCTGGAACTCCTCCATGACCTCCCGGTAGTCGGGGTCACGCTTCAGCGCGATGTCGGTGGTGAGCATCATCGGCGTGACCTCCTCGTCGGGGTCGTGCGCGTCCGGCGCGCTCTCGATGTCGTCGTCGACCGGCGTCCACTGCCAGGCGCCGCCGGGACCCTTCTGTGCCGCCCACTCGTATTCGAGCAGGTTGTTGACGTAGCCCATGTCCCACTCGATCGGTGAACTGGTCCAGGGACCTTCGATACCGCTCGTGATCATCGCTCCCTGCTTCGCGCCCTCGTGTTCCCAGCCCAGCCCCTGTTTCTCGATCGGGGCGGCTTCGGGTTCGGGGCCCACGTTCTCCTCGGGGTCGTCCGCGCCGTGGACCTTCCCGAAGGTGTGACCGCCGGCGATGAGCGCGGCCGTCTCCTTGTCGTTCATCGCCATCCGTGAGAAGGTCTGGCGGATGTTCTTCGCGGACAGTTCGGGGTCGGGGTTGCCGTCGGGACCCTCCGGGTTCACGTAGATGAGTCCCATCACGGACGCGCCGAGTCCCTCCTGGATCTCGCCGGGTTCCTCGAAGCGCTCGTTCGTCTCCATCTCGTCTTCGGGGCCCCAGTCGACGGCTTCGTCGGGCTTGTAGGCGTCCTCGCGCCCGCCGGCGAACCCGAGCGTCTTGGCGCCCATCGACTCGATGGCGACGTTCCCCGCCAGGATGATCAGGTCGGCCCACGAGAGTTTCTGGCCGTACTTCTGCTTGACGGGCCAGAGCAGCCGCCGGGCCTTGTCGAGGTTCGCGTTGTCGGGCCAACTGTTCAGCGGCGGGAGCCGCTGCATCCCCTCGGCCGCGCCGCCGCGGCCGTCGTTGGTCCGGTAGGTCCCGGCGCTGTGCCAGGCCATCCGGATGAACAGCGGTCCGTAGTGATCGTAGTCGGCCGGCCACCAGTCCTGGGAGGTCGTCATCACGTCCTCGATGTCGGCTTTCACCTCGTCGAGATCGAGTTTCTGGAACTCCGCTGCGTAGTCGAACTCCTCGCCCATCGGATCGACATGTTCGGCGTTCTGGTCGAGAACGTCGACGTTCAACTGGTCCGGCCACCAGTCGCGATTTGTCTTACTCATCGTTGAGAGAGTTGTCTTATTGCCTGTTAAGCTTGTCCAAATCGGAAACGAATTCTTCGTCCTAAACAAAGTAAATTATGCGACTAGCGAAGTCGACGCCGGAAACGTCGCCCTGTCGCGGGGGGCGTGCCCCGTCGAGCCGACCGGGCCAGCCGTCACGGCTCTCGGTGTGTGGGATCGGTCCACTCCATATATGTAAGTCCAGACTCACGTTCGCAGTATGTCCTCGTCGACTCGTGATGACCGAGCGGGCTCGCGTCGGGACAGCGTCGCCGTCGTCGTGGGGCTGCTCGTCTCCCTGTTCGGGGCGCCGTTGCTCGGACTGCTCGACCTGCCACGGTGGGCCGACGCGACGGCGACGCGGTCGTTTCTGGCGAACTCGCTGTCGAGCTGGGTCCTGGTCGGTCTGGTCTTCGTGATCGTCCTGTACGGCGAGAGGCGTCGATTGCGTTCGATCGGGCTCCGGTTCCCGACACGCGGGGAGGCAGCCGTCGGACTCGGCGCTGGCTTCGCCGGTGTCGTCCTCGGGCTGATCACGACCGGCGTCGCTGTCGTGACGTTACAGCTGGAGCAACCGGAGACGCTGTCGGTCCTCGGCCAGCTCTCGGTCCCGGTGCAGCTAGCCATCGTCGGGACGGCCGTCGTCACAGAGGAGATCCTCTGGCGTGGCTACCCTATCGAACGCCTGACCGAGGTGACCGGTACGGTCTGGATCGGCGCCGCTGTCAGCGGAGTAATCTTCCTCGCCGTCCACGTCCCCGCCTGGGGCCTCGTCGGGGCGATTCCGCAGACGGTTTTCACACTCGTCCTCGTGGCCGTGTACGTCTGGTCACGGAACGTCGTGGCGTGTATGCTCACCCACGGCGTCATCAACGGCCTCATGATTCTCGTGTTACCCGCGGTCCTCTGACCGACCACCCGCTCGGTCGAACCCCGTGCCGCACCGAGTACACGTCCACGCGAGGCCTTCTTCGCCGCGTCGGTTATCCTTCGACCCCGTCGGTGATGACCCGCGCGAGATGGTCCCGGTCGAACAGTTCGGCTTCGCTGAACCGTTCCGGGAAGTACCCCTTCGCGTAGCGCTCGATCATGAACAGGTTGTGCAGTGGACCGCTGTAGATCGGGCCGCCACGGAACACGCGGTCGTTCTCGACGGCCGTCAACTGGCTCCCGAGTTCGTGGTCGCGCAGGTGCGAGACGACGGCGTCCTCGAACTCCGCGCGGGTCAGCCCCTGCTTGTGGTACCGCACAAGCAGTGAATCCGGATCGACTTCCAGGAGCGCCTCGTAGTCGATGGTCCCCGTATCGCTGGTCGACAGCCCGTCGATGTCCGTCCCGGCGAAGGCGTCGGAGAGTCCCAGCGTGTGGAAGTGTTCCTTGTTGGCGCCGTTGCCCGCGAGCCGGTATGGCGTGAACTCCTCCGGTTCCTGCCCGCCGAACACCAGCGCCGCGTCGGGGCGGTCGTCCGGTGCGGGCAGCCGGGACTGGACCGTCGCCACGAGGTCCTCGTGGATCGCGTTGATCGCCTCGAAACGTGCCTGCGCTTGAAAGACGGCCGCGACCTTCTCGAAGGCTTCGTACAGTGAGTAGTACCGATAGTCGTGCCAGGAGTCCGTCCGGCGGAAGATGACGTTCCCCAGGAACGGGGCGACGTTGTCCCTGATCTCGCCGAGATCCGTCCGGTCCCAGGCCTGGAACCAGTCGGTCAGCGCGTGGGGGTCGATCAGATGCAGGTCCGCGTCGATCTCGTAGAACAGCTCCTTCGAAATCCCGTCGTTCCACAACTGCGTGAGCCCGTCGAGATCGATCGAGACGCCGTCCAGTTGATCGTAGTGCAGCGTCTTGTACCGGCCGCGATACCAGATCGATTCGGCGGCGTCGGCCTCCCCCAGTGCGACCAGCATGTCGATGTAGTCTGCGGTGAAGGGTGCGACAGACTGGGGGACGCTATCGAACTCGACGGCCCCGACGGGGTCCATCGTCACCGAGTAGCTGTCGTCGTCGGTGCCGGTCGTCGTCGGGGTAGTGGTGTCGGTCACCTGCTCTCCGGTGGGCGTCGACTCGGAGCCGCTGGTACCGGTACAGCCGGCCAGCAAGCCGCCGCCGACGATTGCGCCGCCGTATTTGACGTACTCTCGCCGCGTCGGACCCGTTCGGTCGGGTTCATTCTCTGTCATAGTTTTTAGGCCAACCTAAAATCAGTAAAGTCCATCGGTATCCGACGACCGTGTGTCAGTGGTCGGACTCGTCGTCGTGGCGCGCTCGGAGCGGTTCGATCCGTGGGCCGCGCGGTGTCTGCTCGACTTCGGCCTCGATCTCGAACACCTCCGCGAGCAGGTCCTCGGTGACGACTTCCGCCGGTGTCCCGCGGGCTTGGATCTCGCCGTCGCCGAGCGCGACCATCTCGTCGGCGAGCCGGGCCGCCTGCTCGATGTCGTGCAGGACGACCACCACCGTAATCTCGCTCTCCTCGCGCAGCGTCTCGATGATCTCCATGACCTCAAGTTGGTGATGGAGGTCCAGAAACGTCGTCGGCTCGTCCAGTAGCAGCACGTCGGTGTCCTGAGCCAGTACCATCGCGATCCAGGCGAGCTGTTTCTGGCCGCCGCTCAACTGCCCGACCTCCCGATCACGCAGGTGGCCGCAGCCGGCGAGGTCGATCGCCCGTTCGACCGCGCGCTGGTCGGCCTCGGTGGTGCCCTCGAAGAACCCACGGTGTGGATAGCGACCGTGATACACCAGTTCCTCGACGGTGATGCTGTCGGGCGAAGTGCTCTCCTGGGAGAGCAGCCCCAGCGTCCGTGCGAACTCCTTCTTGTCGAACGACTGGAGCGCCTGGCCGTCGATTCGGACGGTTCCAGCGTCGGGCGACAGCTGGTCGGCCAGCCCCTTCAACAGCGTACTCTTCCCCGAGCCGTTCGGGCCGACCAGCGCCGTCACCGCGCCGGGCGTGGCCGTGACCGACTCGCCGTCGATCACCGGGCTGTCGCTGCCCGGGTACGAGAGGACGAGCTCCTCCCCGTCGACTCTCCCATCAGTGGCACTGTCGCCACTGGCTGTCGCCGTCGCGTCGGTCGGTTCTACCCGGTTCGTTCGTTGTTGTCTCGGTGGCATCAGATCTCACCCATCCGTTGTTGCTTGCGCATCAGATAGAGGAAGTACGGGCCGCCGACCAGCCCAGTCACGATCCCGACGGGAATCTGGACGGGGTTCAGCGCCAGCCGTGCGCCCACGTCGGCGCCGACCAGCAGCGCCGGTCCGACGAACACACAGCCGACGACGAGTTTCCGGTAGTCGCTGCCGACGATGTTGCGGACCACGTGCGGGACGATGAGACCGACGAAGCCGACGATCCCCGCCACGGCGATGCTGGCCGCGGCCGCCAGAACGGCGACCCCAGAGAGGGCAAACCGCACCCGCTCGACGCTCATGCCGAGCGATTCGGCCGTGCTCTCCCCGAGCAACAGCAGGTTCAACTGACGGGCACTGACCAGCGCCAGCAGCATGGCTACGGCGCTCCAGGGAAGCGCCATCCGCACTTGCTCCCAGCCGGTCCCCGTCAGTGATCCGGTCGTCCAGGCGATGGCCGACTGGACGACGCCGATGTCGTCGGCGAAGAAGAAAACGGCCGTCTGGAGGCTCCCGAAGACGGTCCCGACGATCACGCCGGCGAGCACCAGTCGGACCGGACTGGTCCCGTTCTTCCAGGCGATCGCGTAGACGACGAGGAAGGCGACGGCGCCACCGGCCGAGGCGATCAGCGGCAGGAACGCGCTCAACCCGGAGAAGACCACGAGCGTCAGCAGGATCGACAGCCCAGCACCCGAGGAGACGCCGAGGATGTACGGGCTCGCGAGTTCGTTCCGGGTGACCGCCTGGAATATCGCCCCCGAGACCGCGAGGTTCATCCCGACCAGTACGCCGACGAACACGCGGGGGAGCCGGATGTTCCAGACGACCAGGCTCCGCCTGCTCATCTCCGGCACTTCGCTGCCCAGCAGGAACGCCGCCCAGGCGTCCGCGTCGAAGAGCACGTTCGGGTTGAAGACGGCCTGCCAGGCGTCGAGAACCGTCATCGAGAACGCGCCGAAGCTCACCTGAACGAGCCCGCCGGCGACGACGACGGCGAGGCTGCCCAGACAGAGGCCGATCAGGGAGCCGTCGAACCAGCCCGACAGCTGTTCGCGCCGGCCGCTCGCGTCCGGACCGGACGCCGCTTCCGTCGCCATTCCTAGAACGCCCCGGCGACGATGTCGGCGACCCGCTGGCGGTCGAACAGCCGCTCGGCCTCCGGAATCTCCGGATACGGCTCTCCCTGGGTGTAGCCCGGCCACTCGCCGAACCGGTCGGGGTACAGTTGCTTGGCGGTCATCTCGAGCTGGAAGAGGTTCATCAGCGGTCCCTGGACTGGCGTCCCCGATGGATAGAACCGGTCGGTCGTGACCGCGGTCAGGTCGCCGCCGACGGGGTCGGCCGCGACCGTCTCGCGGATGTCGGCCACGTCGTAGTAGGCGGCGATGCCGTACTGATGGAGGAACACGTCGGGATCGACCTCGAGCAGGGTCTCGTAGTCGTAGGTCGTCCCGAAGCCCGCGTCGGTCCCCGCGAAAGCGTCGGTCGCCCCCAGCGGCCGGGTGTGTGCGTTCCCGAAGCCCGGCGAGTTGAGTTTCGACGGGTAGAAGCTCCCCTCGACGAAGATACCCGAGGCGACCGTCGGTCGCTCGGACTCGGGCGGGAGCGACGACTGGATCTCGCCCACTAGCTCTTCCCGGACGGCGGCGAGTCGCTCGTAGCGGTCCGTCGCGCGAAACACTTCGGCCACCTTCTCCACGATCTCCCAGAGCGTGTAGTACTCGTAAGACCCGCGCCAGCCCTCCGGCGGGGCGCCGTGCGTTCGGCTGAACGTGTTTCCGAAGAACGGCGCGACGCCGTCGGTGATGTCCTCGATGTCCGATCGGTCCCACCCGTCGAAGGAGTCGAGCAGCGCCGGGTCCAGCAGATGCAGGTCGGAGTCGAGTTCGTACAGCAGTTCCTTGTCGACCTGAACGTCCCCCGAACCGGCGTTGAGCTGGGTCAGTTCAGTCGAGTCGAACGAGACGCCGTCGAGCCGCTCGTAGTACGCATCGAGGGTGTTTCCCCCGGTCTCGGCGTCGAACCCCAGCGAGTTCACGGCCCCGCTGTGCCCGTATGCGACCGCTGCGTCGGCGTAGAGGAGACTGTACACCGCTACGTCCGTGGGGACCGATCCGAACTCGACGGTCCCGACCGGCGACATCGTTACGGCGTAGCCCTGTTCCGTCGACGCGGCCGACGCCGTCGCAGCCGCCGTCTCGTCGTCGGTCGACGCTGAGCCGTCCGGCGAGCCACTGCCACTCGAACAGCCCGCCACCAGGCCCCCACCGATGAGTGCACCGCCGTATTTCACGTACTCTCTGCGCGTCGGAGTGGTCGATCCGTCCGGCTCTCGTTCCATGGGTTTAGGCTAGCCTAATTGGTATAAAAACCTCTCGAACTTTAGGCCGACCGAATACGTGCTGGACGATCCCGAGGCCCCACACTCGGGACACATCCGCGGGCCGTCCGCGGGCGTTCGAGCGCGGCGCGGATCACACGTCCTCGCTGTCGACCGACCCGAGTCCCGGCGACGGCTCAGCGACCGGCCAGGCGGTCGTCGACTGCGGTGCGGATTCGCTCGTGGAACCGGTCCACGGCGAACCGATCCGGGGGAAGCCGGGGTCGGGCGTCCGCTTCGATCGCCGCGACGAGTCGCTCTGTGGCCTCTGTGACGGTCCCGAACAGGCGGTCCTCGGCGCCGTCGACCACGTCGCGTTGCCCGCCCGAGTCGTGGGCGAACGGTACCATACCCGCCGCGACGTACTCCGCCAGCGCCATCCCGAAGTGTTCGCCGCGCTTCGGGTTCAGCCCGTAGCGGTGGCTCCCCAGCAGCGCCTCCAGTCGAGTCCGCGGGACGGATCGCTCCAGGGTGACGTGCTCGCGGGCCGCGACGGCGGCCTCGACGCGGTCGACGTATGACCGGTAGGCTTCGGCGGCCGACCCGACCAGGTGGAGGTGGAGGTCGTACCCGCGTTCCCTGACGCCGTCGACGGCCCGGATCGCGTCTAGCGTGCGGTTGTCCGGCGCGATGCGGCCGACGGTCACCACGCCACGCTCGCGGTCGGCCCAGGGCTCGCCGGGGATCGGATCGACCGGTGGATGGACGACGCTCGCGCCGCGGCCGTACCTGGCGACGACGTGGTCTGCCGTGTACGTCGAGTTCGCGAGCAGCGTCGCGTCCGCCGGGAGCCGCCGGTCGTCGAGGCCTGCCATCCGTGTCCAGACCCGATCGGCCACCCCGCCGCCGTGGACGCCGTCGGGGCCGGCCACGTGACCGTTGAACTGGGGGAAGTGGACGTACTGCACCGACGGGACGGGGAGCGCGAACTCGTTTGCGGTGCTGACCGCGAGGTCGAACGCTGCGGCCCGCCGGCGGAACCACCGATCGAGCAGGACGCTCCGGAACGCCAGTTGGGGGCCGCGCCAGTCGTCCACCCGCGCGAGGAGCCGTGCCAGCGGACCGGTGCCGGGCAGCGTCTCGACGGTTACGGCCGCGTCGGTCCCGAACAGCTCGTTCAACGCCGACAGCGACGTTTCCGAGATCGTGAACAGCGTCACGTCGTGAGCGGCCTGGAGCGCCTCACAGACGTGGAGGCAGACGGCGTCCGCGCCGCCGTTGAAGTCGAGCGTGTTGTGCAGGACCGCCACCCGTGCCATACTACGGTCTCGGAGCGAGCCGGCCTAAAACTGTAGGGACTGCGCTTTTTTGCTCGACGGCCCTGCAGTAGGTATGGAATGTCTCGTCGTGGGCGCGGGATCGGTCGCCGGGAACTACCTGCCCGAGTTGACCGACCGACCCGAACTCGCCGTCGCCGCCGTCTGTGACCGCGACGAGGACCGCGCACGGAAAGCCGCGGCGACTGTGGGGGGGCGAGCCTACGCCGACATCGAGACGGCGCTGGCCGCGGAGGCGGCACCGCTGGTCGTCAACCTCACCAGCCACGCCGCACACGCGCCGGTGACGCGGCAGGCGCTCGACGCGGGCCGTCACGTCTTCACGGAGAAGCCCTCGCGCTCGACGCCGCGACGGCCGACGCGCTCGTCGCGCTCGCGGCCGAGCGAGGCCTCGGGCTGGGGTGTGCGCCGACGAATCCGGGGAACCCGGGCCAACGGCGGGCCGCACAGTTGCTCGCGGACGGTCGGGCGGGTCGGGTCCGGGTCGCCGACGCGACGGCGCACGTCGGCCGCGTCACCGAGTGGCACGACCGGCCAGCGTCGTTTCTCGCGGTCGGTCCGCTGTACGACGGCGCGGTCTACCCGCTGACCCTGTTGGTCGCCTGGTTCGGCCCGTTCGAGACAATCGTCAGTGCCGACACGTCCCGGCCATGGCCCGACCGCGAGCGGCAGCGACCGGACGCGCCGACCCACGTCGAGGCCGTCCTCGAACACCGCGACGGGCCGCGGGTCCAGTTGACGGCGAGCCTCTACGCGCCACACCGGGCGCGGGAGTTCTACGGCCTCGAACTCCACGGCGACGACGGCTCGCTGTACGTCGACGACACCGGCGCGCAGGCCGACGGCGACGACCGGGTCCAGTTCGGTCGCGTCGGCCGGGAGTACACACCCGTCCCGCCGACGACCCCGGCGCCGTCCGGCACGTACGCCGACGGTCCGGCCGACCTCGCCGGCTCGATCCGCCGCGGCGAGGCCGACCGGAGTACCGCCCGGCGCGGCGCCCACGTCGTCGCCGTCTGTGAGGCCATCGAGCGCGTCGCCGAGACGGGGGACGCGGTCCACCTCGACGGCGGTGGCGTCGACCGCGACCGGCCGGCGCCACCCACGTTTCGGCTCTCAGACACGCCGACCGGGCGGGCCAGCCTCCGACTGCCGCCCGTCGGCGCACTCGTCCGCGACCGGACGGCGGCCGACCCCGCCGCGCTACTGGACAGCGGCTCTCGACTGCTCGTCGTCGAGCCGTCGGGTGCGGCGGCCGCCGGGTCGGCACTGACCGCGCCCGGGACGGCCGACTGGGACTCGCTCCATCTCGCCGGCCTCGTCCCCGCCCAGCGAGCGGTCGACCGCAGTATCGACCGCCTCACCACTGCGCTCGGCGACCCGCTCGACTCCGTGCTGGTCCGGAAGCCGACGGCCGACCGGCTGGCAGCCGCGACGAGGCTGTGTGACGACGGACGGGTCCGTGCCGTCGGCCCCGTCCTGGCGTCGCCGTCCGACACCGCCGACGACGAATCCCTCGTGGGAGTGACCGAGCCGCCGGATTCGACGGCGCTGTCGGCCCACCACCGATCCGGGACCCGGGTCATGGCGGTGCTCGACGACCCGACCGACCTCGTCGACGACCGCGCCCGTGCGCTTGCGGATCGGCTCGACTGCGCACCGCTGCGAGCGGCGGTCGCCCAGGCGGTCGAGCGGGGCGTCGTCCCGGTCGTCGGGACCGACTTCGAGACGGCGCTCGCCGGTGCTGGGACGACGCTGCTGGCCGGCGACGAGCGGGCGAGGGAGGCGACATCGGAATGAGTCACGACGGCGGAACTGCGATCGGCGAACGGCGGCGGGCTATCGAGGGGCTCGCACTCGGCGCCGTCGCGCTGGCCGCCGTCGGATCGGGTTACCGGTGGGTCGCCGGCGCGACGATGCCCGAGACGGCGCGGCTGTGGCTCGGGCCGACGGCCGTCGTCGTCGCCTTCCTCGCCGCCTTCCTCTGGCGCCACCGCGACGAAACACGGACCGCCGACGGGATGGCGATGGAGTCGTTCGGAGTCGCAAACGCCGTCACCGTCGCTCGCGGCGTCCTGATCGGCGGTGTCGCCGGCTTCCTCCTCCTCGACCCGCGAGGGCCGTACGTCTGGCTCCCTGCGGTCGGGTACGGCGTCGCGGTCGTCCTCGACAGCGTGGACGGGGCGGTCGCACGCTCGCTGGGCACCGAGTCGCGCCTGGGCGCCCGACTCGACATGGCGGTCGACACCACCGGCTTCCTCGTGGCCCCGCTCGTCGCCGTCGCCTGGGGCTGGCTGCCGGTCTGGTACCTCTCGCTGTCGGCCGCCCGGTACTGCTACCGCGCGGGCTGTCGGCTGTATCGCGCTCGCGGCGGGACGGTCGGCTCGCTCCCGCCGAGCCGGCTCCGCCGGCCGCTGTCGGGGCTCCAGATGGGCTTTCTCACACTCGCGCTCGTCCCCGTCGTCCCGACCGGGGTCGTCGCCGCCGCCGCGCCGTTCGTCCTCGTCCCGTCCCTGGCCGTGTTCGCCCGGGACTTCCTCGCGGTCACCGTCCTGGCAACCGAAGAATGAAACGGCTGGGAGCCAACAGTACCATGTGACAGAGCGTCCAGACCCCGTCGTACAGTTCTCGCTCGTGCAGTTGGACGACTACGGGCCGTGGACCGTGACACCGGAGCCACGCCCCGAGCCCGCGTTGCAGGCGTTGCAGTCCCGCCTCTATGCCGACCTCGCCGACTTCGTCGGCAGCCGCGAGGGCTACGTGTTCCCGGGCAGGTACGACAACCTGCTCGCCGTGACCAACCACGTCACGCCCGATGAACACCGGCGGTTCCAGGAACGTGTGCGGAACCGCTACCCCGTGACGGCGAGCGTCGGGATCGGGACGGGGGAGACGCCGATCGACGCGCTCGGCGCCGCGAGCGACGCCTTGCAGGACACCGGGAGCGCACAGGACGCCGACCGGACCGAGCAACTGGCGGTCGCCAGGGGGGGCACGCCGACCGGTCCGATCACCGTCGCACACTTCGATGTCGTCGACGCGACCGGCCGCTACACGGACGACGAACACGCCTTCGACACCGAGCGCCGGATCCGCCGGGCGGCGCTCGCACTCGGGGACGAACTCCGTCCCCACGGCGGCGTCACGGCCTTCGTCGGCGGCGACAACGCTATCTCGGTCTGTCCGGCCCTCCCGATGGACACCTACGACGACGTGCTCGCGGCCGTCCGGGAGGCGACCGGCGTCGAGATGCGCGTCGGCGTCGGGACCGGTGGGACGGCACAGGTGGCCGGTCAGGGGGCAAAGGAAGCGCTCGAAAGCGGCCGGGCGACGGGCGAGTGGGTGACGACCGCGGCCGACGCAAACGCCGATGACTGACACCGCCCGGACACTCTACTTCGACCGCCCCGGCTCCGTCAGCGTCCGCGAGCGGCGCCGACCGGCCCCCGACGCCGACGAGGTACTGGTCGAGACGACCGTCTCTGGGGTGAGTCCCGGCACCGAACTCCTTGTGTACAACGGCGAGGTCCCCGAGGAGATGGCCGTCGACGAGACGATAGATACCTTCGAAGGTACTTTCGAGTACCCGATCACGTACGGCTACGCTGCCGTCGGACGTGTCGTCGAAACCGGAGCCGAGATCGACCCGTCGTGGCGGGGACGGACCGTCTTCGCGTTTAACCCCCACGAGAGCCACTTCTGTGCCCCGCCCGACGCCCTCTACGAGGTCCCGGCGGGGATGGAGCCGGCGACCGCGACGCTGTTCCCGACGGCCGAGACGGCCGTGAACTTCGTCCTCGACGGTGCTCCACGCGTCGGCGAGCGCGCCGTCGTCTTCGGTGCCGGCCCCATCGGGCTCGCGACGACTGCGGTCCTGTCGTCGTTCCCGCTTTCCTCCCTGACCGTCGTCGACCCCGTGGAGGCGCGCCGCGACCTCGCGTCGGCGCTGGGTGCGACCGAGACCGCCACGCCGGAGGGGATCGAGGAGACGACCGGTCCCGCGGGACCGGGTCCTGCGGGGTTCGATCTCGCGGTCGAGGCGTCGGGCAACCCCGTGGCGCTCGACGCGGCCATCGAACAGGTGGGGTACGACGGCCGCGTCGTCGTCGGCTCCTGGTACGGAACGAAACCGGCGGAACTGGACCTCGGCGGTCACTTCCACCGCGGCCGCGTCGACCTGCTGTCGAGCCAGGTGAGCACGCTCTCGCCGGAGCTGCGGGGCCGCTGGAGCAAAGCCCGCCGGATGGATCGGGCCGTCGAGACCGTGCGACACCACGACCTCGATCGGTTGATCTCCCACCGGATCCCGTTCGCGGACGCACCGATCGCCTACGAGATGCTGGCCGCCGAACGGGACGTGTTGAGTACCGTCTTCACCTACGGCGAACAGGGGAATTAAGCCGGTCCCTCCCTACCCGACGGCTATGTACGAACTGTCCGTCTCCCGCGATTTCGTGGCCCAGCACTTCCTGACGGTGCCGGACCCCGGGCCGGAGGGGGAAGTCCACAGCCACCACTACGAGGCCGACGTGCGCTTCGCCGGCCCGGAACTGGGTCAGTACGGCTACCTCCTCGACATCGACGACGTTGAGGCGGTCCTCGACGGCCTCGCCGACCGGTACCGGGACGAACTGCTGAACGATATCCCTGCCTTCGAAGGCAACCCGAGCGTCGAGCGGTTCGCACGCGTGTTCGCCGACGAGGTCGCCGCCCGCCTCGACACCACGACACCGGAACGGCTCACGGTCCGGATGTGGGAGGACGACGTGGCCTGGGCCAGCTACGAACGGTCGCTGTGACGATGGACCACGCACAGGCCCGCTATCTCGAAGCCAAGCGGACCGTCGACGAGCGCGCGCTCGACCGGCTGGTCCGGGACGAACTGCTCGACCGGCTCCCGCCTTCACCGTCGGTCGTGGAGTTCGCTGCCGGGACCGGCGTGACGGTCCCGCGCCTGCTGGAGTGGGGCGTCGAGCCGTCCTCCTACGTCGGTATCGAGCAGGACGCCGACCTCGTCGACTACGCCTGCGAGACCCGCGCCCTGGACCTCGACGAGCGCGGCTATCCGGTCACAGGGACCGACGAGGGGTTCTCGGTCGGAGCCGACGAAGCCGTCGACGTGCGGTTCGTCGCCGGCGACGCGACCGCCGTCGCGGACGGGGACGCCGACCTCGTGGTCGCCCAGGCGTTCGCCGACCTTGTCGACCACGGAACCCTGCTGGACGCGCTCGACCGCGCCGTCGGGGACGACGGGCTGGCCTATCTCCCGATCACTTTCGACGGCGGGACGCTGTTCCAGCCCGACCACCCCGCCGACGACCGGATCGAGCGGGCGTATCACGACAGTATCGCCGAGCGGCCGGGCCGGGACCCACGGACCGGTCGCCACCTGCTGGACCGGTTCCGAACGGCGACGGGGGAGTTACTCGCCGTCGGGGGTTCGGACTGGATCGTTCGCCCCCGCGACGACGGCTACCCGGCCGACGAGCGGTACTTCCTGAGCTGTCTCCTCGATTTCGTCGCCGACGCTCTCGACGGGCGCTCCGTCGACGGAACCGGAGACTGGCTCTCGAGCCGCCGACAGCAACTCGCCGACGGGAAGCTCACGTACGTCGCTCACCAGTACGACCTGCTGTACGCACCGTAGCACAGGAAGAACCGGGCAGTCACGGCTTGGGCCGCGGGCACCTCACTCGCGCCGGATGAGCAGGACCAACACGCCCAGCAAGAGGACCTGCGCGATCTTGTCGATCGCACCGAGCGTCCCCACGTCCGCCGGGAACGCCTTCGGCCCCGCGACGAAGTTCACGTAGTACCAGAGGACGATCTGGCCGGCGGTAAACGGGAGCCCCAGCCGGTAGACGAGCCCGCGGCGGACGTTCGCGACCACCGCGACGCTGGCGAGGACGAACACCACTCCGGCGAACAGGAAGGACAGCCCCAGCGGACTCGGCGCGAAGGAGACACCGAGTTGGAGGTGGATGAGTCCGCTGACGAGCGCGAGGGCGATTCCCAGGTAGTGCAGCGGCTCCAGCGTGTCGAGATCGACCAGTCCGGACTCCGTCGCCGTACTCATATCCGGTGATGGAACCGGACGAGAATAAATGGTCGGCCGGGATCGCTCCGCCCGTCGGCCGCGAGCGCCGCTGGTGCACGCGGGATATGTCGAAAATGTAATGATAGGGGGAGTTACACGAGGGAAACAGCATCGAATCGGCTCCTATTCTATCACGTGGCAGTCACGGAACATGAGGATTCATTGTGCTTCATAGAAACATCCCGCGCATGGGTGAGACAGAGCGTGCGGAGGACCCAGCGCGTCGTACGCTCGATCGAGTGGTGGACCCGGTGATCGGATTCGACGCCGATCTACGGTGTTCGTACGTGAACAGGGCGTCGGCGGTCGCGGCTGTCGACGAGACCGATCTCCGGGGGACGCCCCTCGGAGAGCTGTTCCTCACGCCCGCGGGTGTCGAGGCGGTCAGAACGGCCGCCGAGACCGGGCAGCCTCAGACCTTCCAGTGGCACCGCGAGGAGACCGCGACGGAGTACACCGCTCGGGTCCACCCCGGTCCCGACGGCGTCTCCGTCGTCTTCACGCCAACCTCGGCCGCCGTTCCCGACGAGAGCGACGTGGAACCGGCACCATCCGGGGACGGGAACGCCGAGCACGGTTACACGGAGACGGATCGGACGAAACAGCGACTCGAACGGAACCAGCGCCGGTTCGAGGCGGTGTTGAACGACCCGCAGTTGCTGGTCGGGATCGTCGAGCCCGACGGGACGACCGACCACGTCAACGAGGCGGCGCTGGCGCGGGTCGACGCCGACCGCGAGGCGGTCGAGGGCGAACCGTTCCCCGAGACGCCGTGGTGGAACCACGACGAGGACCTCGTCGAGGACGTGACCGAATGGCTCGACCGGGCTGCCGAAGGGGAGTACGTCGAGTTCGACGCGGTCCATCCGGGACAGGACGACGGCGAGGTGGTCGTCACCGGCACCGTCAGACCGGTCGTCGACGACACCGGCGAGGTGGAGTCGCTGATCGTCTCGGCGCGTGACATCACCGAACGGCGCTCTCGGGAGGTGCAACTGGAAGAGGCAGAGCAACGGCTCGACGCGATCGTCCAGAACACGTCCGAGGCAATCTTCATCAAGGAGGCGACGGGCGAGTACCGGTTCATCAACGAGGTCGGTGCGGACGTGTTCGGGTTAGAGCCGGAGGCGGTCGTCGGGAAGACCGACGAAGAGCTGTTCGAGGCGCCAAGCGCCGCCGCCATCAGGCGGGACGACAGCGCGGTGATGGCGGCCGGCACGCCGTCGACGATGGAGGTGGTCCGGTACGTCGACGGCGAGAAACACGTCTTCATCGACAACAAGTTCCCCTACCGGGACGAGACGGGCGAGGTGGTCGGACTGATGGGTGTCAGCCGCGACATCACCGAGCGGAAGGACCGCGAGCAGGAACTCGAAGCGACGAAGAACACGCTCGCGGCCGTCGTCGAGTCGGCGCCGAACCCGATCGTCATGCTCGACAGCGACCACCGCGTGACGCTGTGGAACGAGAGCGCGACACAGGTGTTCGGCTGGACCGCGGACGCGGTCGTCGGTGAACCCGCGCCGTTCGTCCCGGAGCAGCGCCGCCCACAGTTCGAGCGGATACTCGATTCGGTCGACGAGCAGGGGACGATCCACTCGACGGAGACGGTCTGTCGAGCGAACGACGGCGACCGGATCGATGTCAGCCTCTCGCTGACCACTGTCGAGACAAGCGAGGGGACGGAGTATCTGGCGATCCTCGAAGACATCAGAGAGCGAAAGAGCTACCAGCGAGCGATCGAGGCGCTCCACGACGCCACGCGGGACCTCATCGACGCCGACTCCAGACGCGAAGCCGCCGAGCGAACCGTCGACGCGGCGAACGAACTGCTCGGGTTCGAGGCCCCGACCGTCTGGGTCCCGACCGAGAGTCACGACGGTCTCGAACTGGCGGCCCACTCCGATACACTGGCACCCCACCTCCCCGACGACCCCGTGACACACGATCGCGGCGACTGGCTCTGGGAGCTCTACGAACAGGAGGAAATCGAGATCCTGGACACTCTTCAACGGGACGAGATCGCGCCCAACAGACCGCTCGGATCGGCGATCTTCGTCCCGCTTGGATCGTACGGGATTCTGTCGTGTGCAGCGCTCGAACAGCGCACGATCACCGACGATCAGCGGTATCTCGCCGAGACGCTCGGGCAGAACGCGACGACGGTCCTAGAGAGTCTCGACCGCAAAGCGACGCTCAAAGACCAGCGCAACGACCTCGAAATGCTGGACCAGATGGTCCGCCACGACATCCGCAACGACCTCCAGGCGGTGTTTGGCTACGCCGACGCCCTCAAGCCCCGCGTCGACGAGGGCACGCAGGAGACGCTCGACCGTATCCTCGCGAACACGGAGTCGGCGGTCGAACTGACGCGATCCGCTCGGGAACTGGCTGAAGTGATGTTACAGGACGATGCGACCGCCGACCCAATCCCGCTCAGGCGAACGCTCCGGGGGCAACTCGACAACGTCCAGCGGGCCCACAGCAACGTCGAAGTGTCGATCGAGGAGTCGATTCCGGGCATCCACGTCCGGGCGAACGAGATGCTCCCGTCGGTGTTTCGGAACCTCCTGACGAACGCGGTCCAGCACAACGACAAGGAGACCGTCGAGATCGATGTCGCCGCGACCGAACGATCGGACTCTGTCGTGGTCGAAGTCGCCGACAACGGCACTGGGATCGACGAGACGCGGAAAGACACGATCACCGACGAGGGCGAAACCGGGCTCGACAGCACCGGTACCGGGATCGGCCTGTATCTCGTCCAGACGCTGCTCGACACCTACGGTGGCGACCTCCGGATCGACGACAACGAGCCCGAAGGGAGCGTCTTCACCGTCGAACTCCCGAAAGCGGAGTCGGCGACCCCCTGAGCACCGGACGATCGGGCCGGTTCGGCGACCCGACGGCGTCCCGCTCGGCGGTCACTTCGCGAAGTAGCTTGTGAAGAACCCGGAGAGAAAGCCCGTGATCGCGACTGCCAGTGCCACCTCGCTCAGCTCGTACGGGCCGCCGTCGTCGTCGGCCATCGCGACGGTGATGGCGACGCTGATAACCAGTGAGACGATTCCGTTCAAGAGGTCTGTCGCGAGTCCCATACCGGCAGTTCGGGCTCGATACACATATACGGCCGTGCCGGGACCCGGACGGGTGTGGCTGCCCCGCGGCCGTCGACAGCGCCCGCCTCCGGCGCCAAACCGGTTTAGGCGGGCAGTCCTAAGCCGCGGCCGATGACCGAGGTGTCCACCGCAGCCGTGACCGCGTCGTGTTCCGAAGCCATCCCCGACGAGTCGTCCAGTGGAGCCGATGAGTAGCGCGCTCTCGACGCTGCTCACACGGATCCTCGCGCTCGACGCGGCGATGGTCGACCTGGTGCTCGCGATCCGTCATCCGGTGGTGACGAAGCTCATGACCTCCGTCACCGGGCTCGGATCGGCGTCGGCGGTCGTCGTCTTCCTCGGGCTCTGTCACGTCGCGGGCTGGCGCCGAGAACTGCGAGTCGGGGCGATAGCGATGCTCTGCTCGGGGGTCGTGGTCGTGTCTCTGATGGCGCTCGTCCAGCGCCCGTTCCCGCCCCAGCCGGTCTGTCTCACCGACGGAACCGGCGTCGCACCACACTCGTTTCCCTCCGGCCACGCGGCCGCGGTGACGGTCTACGCGCTCGTCGCTCGGGAGTCGACACGGCTCCCGGGCGGTGTCGTCGCCGGCCTCGCCGCGCTCGTCGCGTTCTCCCGGATCTATCTCGGAACCCACTACCTGAGCGACACCGTCGTCGGCGTCGTGATCGGCGTCGGCGCGTTCCTGGCCGCGACGCGGGCGCTCGACCGAGACGGCTGGCCCGCTCTCGACGGGACCGGCCTGCTCTCCCTCGGCCGTCGTCGGTGATGCCGGCCGCTACCACGGGCACACTCAAGTGCGCGTGCACCGTCCGATAGCGTGTGCTGTTCGTGACGCATCTCGCCGCAGCCGCCCTCCTCGGCCGGTGGTCACGGCTGGCGCCGCTGTGGCTGGTCGCCGGTGCGGCGCTGCCCGACCTCGTCGACAAACCCCTGGCGACTGTCGGCGTCGTCGACCTCTTTCACTCTGTCGGCCACACCGCGCTGCTCGCTCCCCTCGCTGTCGCCGTCGCCGCCACCGGACTGCGAGGGACGGCGGTCGCCGTCGGGTGGGCCTCGCACCTGTTCCTCGACGCCCTCCACATCGTGATCAACGGCCGACCCGGCGACGCGCTGTTTCTGGCCTGGCCGCTCGTGACCCCGCCGGATCCGCTGGCGATCCCGCCCGGCGATTTCTTCTTCTACTACCTCTGGTCACCGTCGTTCTTCCTCGAATGTCTCCTCTGGATCGGCGTCGTGGCTATCGTCGTCTCCGAAGTCCGAACGCGGCGCGAGACTGTCACGCGCGGGGACTGAGGGCACGACCCGGCGCCGGCAGGCCGTGGCTACGATCCGTCGCGTCGTCTGAGGACGACCGGAACGGGACCGCTGGGCTGTGCTGTCATCTGTGGCGAGACGCTCACCGGCTCGGGCGCCTCGATCCGATACCGGGCCAGGACCGTCACCAGCGCGAGCTTCATCTCCAGGCGTGCGAAGTGGCGGCCGATACAGATTCGCGGACCGGCTCCGAAGGGGACGTACTCGTAGCCCCGCTCTCTGGGCGTCGTGTCGGCCCAGCGGTCCGGGCGGAACTGCGCCGGGTCGTCGTAGAACCGGCCGTCACGGTGCATGTTCCAGACCGCGAGCAGGACCTCGCTGTCCGCTGGAATCGTGTGCTCGCCCACGGTCACGTCTGTGGTCGTCACTCGCGGGATGCCATGGACCGGGGGAAACAGCCGGAGCGTCTCGTCGACTACGGCGTCCAGCGACGCCAGGTCCCGTATCTCCGCCAGCGACGGCTCCGCCCCGATCGCGTCGATCTCGGCTGCCACCCGCTCGGCGGGCTCGGGGTTGCGACCGAGCTGGTGGAGCGCGTAGGTCATCGCCAGCGCGGTCGTCTCGTGGCCGGCGAACAACATGCCCACGACCTGATCTATGATCTCCTCGCGATCGAACGCCGACGAGGGATCGTCGCGCAGACTCACCAGTGCCGAGAGGAGGCTGTCCTCGGCCGGATCGGACCCGGCGTCGGCGAGCAGCGACTCGGCCCACTCCCGAAGCTCCGCGGCCCCCCGCCGGAACCGGTACCGGGCCGGCGTCGGGACCCACTGCGGGAGCGCCCACGAGGTCGGTTTGAACCAGAGATTGAGTGCGTGGGCCGACTCGGCGAGGTCGTCGAACTCCTCGGCGGACAGCGACTGTCCCAGGACTACCTCGAAGAGGTTCCGCAGCGCTAGCTGGCGCATCTCCCGATCGAGTTCGAGCCGTTCGCCCGCTTCCCAGCCCTCGACCTGGCGCTCGGTCACTGTCCGGATCGTCTCGGCGTGGTCGCGGATCCGCCGCGGGCTGAAAAACTCCTCCATCGCGTGCCGCTGTCGCTGCCACTGCTCGCCCTCTACCGACAGCAGGGCGTCGCCGAAGGCGATCCGAAAGTCGTCCAGTTTCGCGAACGACTCCCGATCCAGCAGCGCCGTCTCGATGTCCGACGGGCCGGCGAGGACGTAGATGTCACGACCGCACAAGTCCATGACGAACCGGTCACCGACCGACTCGACCGCGTCGCTGACGAACCCGAACGGGTCCCTGGCGAACGACGGCGCGTGGCCGACGACCGGGAACGACGGCGGTGACGGCGGTGCAGTCTCACGCTGCATCACGTGGGCACAACACGCCGGGACTTATCAGCGTACTCGTCGTGACAACCCTGGGTCTCACCCGGTGTAGTCGACGAAGTACCACTCCCTATCGTACCGAGCCAGTCCCACCCTGTCGGCAGCGAGCGGGGCGAGCCGTCCCTGCAGGTCGCTGTACGCGCCCGAATACGGCTCACACTCGCCGTAGGTGCCCTCGGTCGCTTCGGCGACGATCTCCCGCTGCCGATCCGTCAGCGAGTCCAGAACGACGCCGCGCTCGGCCCCGACGACCTCGACGAACCCGTCGCGCGAGGTCGCGACGCGCTCAGCAGACACGGTGGTACTCGTCACGTCGACCGACCGTCGGGCCTCGAACGACAGTCGGAGCAGGACCCCGTCCCACTCCAGATACCGGTCGCTCTCTCCCGGGACGAACACGGACCGCCGGCGCTGTTCCGCCCGCTCGTACGCGAACACGACCGCAAACGAGGTGTAGTGTGGTGCGTGGAGCAGCGTCGGGTTCCCGATCGCGCTCCGGAGCGACGCCCGATCCTGTGGCGGGAGCTTCTCGAACGACCGGATCGGTGTCCCGTCTTCGACTGCCGATTCGTCGACATCGATGGTCACCTGGTACGCCGGGGCACGCACCGACACCGCCTCGCCGGTCGCCGTCTCGACCCGGTAATAGTGTGGCTCCGGACCCGTGACGACGAACTCCGTCGGCGGCGCGGGGGAGTAGTATCCACGGGCGGTCGCCTCGCCGTCGTCGGCCGCGATCGCGTCGGCGACGGCTGTCCGGGTCGCGTGTCCAGTCCCGTCGAGCGGCGTGCTGAACTCGTTCGAGATGTGCGCAGACCTCGCTCTGCGCAGGGACAGTTCCGCCCGGGACGTACATCCGGCCGATCGAGACTCGTCGGTCACACAGCCGGCGACGGCACCGACGCTCGTCGCTCCGACCGCCCGAAGTACCCCTCGGCGGGACCAGTCGTGTGGAGGGCCGTTCATCGTTAGAACTCGATCGGAGATGTCCCGCGCGGTATATAAATTCCGGCGACTCGGCCGCATGAAACGTCCAGATATGTCGATAGAAACGACTGTCATATATCTGTATGTGGGAATATGAGTGTGAAAAGACTTTTCTGGCCCTCAAAAATTTTAAGCAGTGATAAATAACACTCGAAAAAGAAATAAGAAGACAAAAACGGAAGATATGGAGGCAGATACAATCCCCCTCCACCGATCTGAAACGACGGTCCCCGGACCGGACCATCGTGTCGGCGCCGTGCTCTCTCAGCCCTTGATGTTGGCGACCGGCCGCGTCCGGGCGACTCTCGTCCCGATGTCGAGCGCGTCGCTGACGCGGATCACCTCGTCGATGTCCTTGTACGCGCCCGGTGCCTCCTCGGTGAGCGTCCCGCCCGACCGCGCCCGGACGTAGATTCCCTGCTCGCGGAGGGTCCGCTGGAGTTCGTTCGCTGTGTACTCTTTTTTGGCCTGGGTGCGTGACATGACTCGACCGGCCCCGTGAGCGGTCGAGCCGAACGTCAGGTCGAGCGACCGTTCGCCGCCACAGAGGACGTACGACGAGGTGCCCATGCTCCCCGGGATGAAGACGGGTTGGCCCACGTCCCGATACGCGGCCGGGACTTCGGGACGACCGGCCGGGAAGGCCCTCGTCGCGCCCTTGCGGTGGACCAGCACCGTCTCGTCCCCGCCGTCGACGCGGTGGCGCTCCTCCTTGGCGACGTTGTGACACACGTCGTAGACCAGTTCCACGGCGGTACAGTCGAACAGGTCCGCGAACACCTCGCGGACGCCCTGGGTCATCGCCTGTCGGTTCGCCCACGCGAAGTTCGCGGCGGCGTACATCGCGCCCCGGTAGCGCTGGGCGACGGAGTCGGACAGGGGCGCGTAGATGAGCTGTCGGTCCGGCAGCGAGTCCGCGATGTCGGGGAAGGCCCGCTCGAAGCGGCGGATGTACTCGGTGCAGGTCTGGTGACCCAGGCCGCGCGAGCCCGAGTGGATCATCACGACGACCTGGTCCTCCCGGAGCCCGAAGGCTCCGGCCCGCTCGCTGTCGTACACCTCGGCGACGCGCTGGACTTCGAGGAAGTGGTTCCCCGACCCCAGCGAGCCGACCTGGTTGTGCCCGCGCTCCCGCGCCGTCTCGGGTACCGCCGCCGGAGTACCGTCGAGTCGCCCGCCCTCCTCGCAGTGCTCGATGTCCGCTGCGGTCGCGTGGCCGTTGTCGTGCATCCACGCGAGCCCGCGATCGAGGATGCCACGGAGGTCGTCGGCGTCGGTGTCGAGGTAGCCGCCCTTGCCGAGCCCGCACGGGATCGTCCGGTAGAGCGCGTCGACGAGTTCCTGTTCACGCCCCCGCACGTCGGCGACGGTCAGCGGGGTTCGCAACAGCCGGACGCCGCAGTTGATGTCGAAACCCGATGCCGCCCGGGCTGACCACCCCCGTTTCCGTGTCGACGGCCGCGACGCCACCGATGGGGAACCCGTACCCCTGGTGCCCGTCGGGCAGGACGATGGCGAACTTCCGGATGCCGGGGAGTGTCGCGACGTTGCGGCCCTGGCTCAGGGTCAGATCGCCCTCGGCTCGCATCTCCTCGATGAGCGACTCCGAGCCGTACACCCGCAGCGGGACACGCATCTCGCCCGCTCGCGGGACCTCGTAGACGTTCGGTGCAACCTCTGTGAGTTCGATCTGGTCGGTCATGAGTGCCGTATCGTGTGCTACGTTGTCACGAACCGTAAGTACAGGTGGTCCCTGGCTCGGTCCCACCGTCGCGCCGTCCGGCCACCCGACGCAAGTTGGCAACCAATCGATACGAACGGTAATGTGCGAGACGGCCCTATCCGGAGGCATGGCCGATACCAGAGAAGGCCGTGACAAGAAAGGGCTCGACGAAGAGAAGGCCCAGCGGAAACAGGAACTCGCCGAGGAACTCGCCCACGAGGGGGCCGACGAGGAACCTCCGGAAGAGGAGGCCCCAGAAGAGGAAGTAGAGGAGGAAGCAGAGGAGGCCCCAGAAGAGGAAGCAGAGGAGGAAGCTCCAGAAGAGGACGCCGTCGAAGACGAAGCCCAACGGGAGACGCCGGCGGAGTAGCGATCGATCCTGCGGGGCCAGGTATGCCCCTCGCTGCGACGCCCGGTTTTAACCCCCTTCGTCGCGTGGGTTCGAACGACGGCGTATGCCAGCACAACCCAGTCCAACACCGGAACGTATCGACGGCCGGACCCAGCGAGCAGCGGGGCGACCCGTCCCGTTCCCGGTCGATGTCGAGGATCACGGCGGGGAGTTCGTCGTCTCGGCGGACCTCCCGGGACTCCGGAAACAGGACATCGACATCAGCGTCCGCAAAGACAGACTCCGCATCGTCGCGGATTTCGGCGACGACGATGCCGGGCCGTACCGACGGCGAGAGCGCCGCCGGGGGGAACACCAGCGCGTCATCCGCCTCCCCGACCGGGTCGACGAGGCACGCGTCGCCGGCGCGTACGTCGACGGCGTCCTGCAGGTAACGCTCCGGAAGCGAGAGCGACCCAGACGCGTCGATATCGAGTGAACCGGCCCCGATCGAGGCACCGCCGGGCCGGCGCGTCCCTGTGGAGTGTTTAATACGTGGCGTCCCGTAGCTCCGTGTATGGCCGACCAGACCGACCGTACGGTTTCGATCCCGGCCGGGGACGCCCGTCTCGAGGGCGAACTCGTCGTGCCCGCGGCGGGGCGTGGCCTCGTCGTGTTCGCCCACGGGAGCGGCAGCAGCCGACACAGCCCGCGAAACACGTACGTGGCAGAGATGCTCGGCGAACACGACCTCGGGACGTTGCTGTTCGATCTGCTCACCGAAGCGGAAGACCGATCGCGCGAGACGCGGTTCGATGTCGACCTCCTGACCGAGCGACTGCTCGCGGCGACCGACTGGCTCCGCGAGCGCGAGCTGACTGCGTCGCTGCAGCTCGGATACTTCGGGTCGAGCACCGGAGCCGCGGCCGCGCTCCGGGCTGCCGCCCGTCGGGGTGACGACATCGACGCCGTCGTCTCGCGGGGCGGCCGGGTCGATCTCGCGGCCGAGCAGCTCCCGGCGGTGACGGCGCCGACGCTGTTCGTCGTCGGCGGCGCGGACACCGGTGTCCTGGAACGCAACCGCGAGGCCTTCGCCCGCCTCACGTGTCAGAAGGACCTCGCGGTGATCGAGGGCGCCCAGCACCTCTTCGAGGGACCGGGAGAACTGGAGGCGGTCGCCGGCCTCGCGGCCGACTGGTTCGAGCGGTTCCTCTCCTGAGGCGCCGACGGCAGGGACCCCAAGCGGGTGCCCGAACCGGTCCCATTCCCCGGTGTGGTCCGTGGATCGGGCGCGGGGTGATAGCTATTCGATCTCGATTCGGCGTGCCTCTTCGACTTCGAGTTTGGGGAGTGTGACACTCAGAACGCCGTTTTTCATCCGGGCGCTCACGTTCTCCTTGTCGACCTCGTCGGGGAGCCGGATCGATCGGTGCATCGACTCGTGGTGACGCTCCTGGCGGAGGTAGTTCTCTCCTTCCTCCGCCGCTTCCTCCTCGTGTTCGGCCTCGATCCGGAGGGTGTGGTCCGTCACCTCGATGGTCACCTCGTCGCGCTCGTACCCGGGCAGGTCGACGGTCACGACGAACTCCTCGTCGTGTTCGATGAGATCGACGGCCATCTCCTCGAACCCCCGTGTCCAGCGGGTGAGCGGACTATCCGCTCCCCACGAGCGCGAGGACTCCTCGAACTGTCGGTTCATCCGTTCGAACAACTGTTCCAACTCCTGAAAGGGATTGGTGGACGTACTCATTGGTTGGGCCTCCAACACGACAGTTCGCCTCCCAGTACAAATAATTATACGGTCCGAACCACCGACAGGGCGCTCGGTGTCGATTCGCGCCGGCCACTGAAGAGATGTCAGATCCCACATTGAGCCGGCGACGGTAGCCGCTCGGCTATACGCCGGCGCGAACGATGTTGACGGCCGTCCGAAGGAGCTCGCGGCCGGTAAACTCCGTCGGCGCGATCCCGAGTTGTTGGAGCATCCCGAATCGATCGACTGTCCCCCACGTCTCCTTTGCGGTTCCGTCCTCGCCGTAGCGGACGACGTACGTCCCGGTGACTCGCAGCGTCCGTCCGGTCGGTTTGACACCGAGGAACTCCCCGGTGTGATCCCCAGCCATCACCCAGTGGCCGGCGACCATGTTGCCTTCGACGACGACCGGTTCGAAGGTAAACTCGGCGGCTGGAATCCCCTCGACGAGCTGTCGCTGCATCTGCTTGTACTCGCTGTTGGTCAGGTCCTCGCCGTCGATGTGGCCGACCCAATCCGGCGCGTGGTAGTCGTCGATGAAATCGAGGTTGTGCTTCCCGTGGACCTCCTCGGCCCACTGCTGTGGAAACTGTCGATACTGCGCTGTCTGTGACGATTGATCCATACGGTGTCACTCCGTTCTTTCGGGCACGCGCTGTCGGGACCCGACACGCGGATAGGGGGCCGTGCCGTATAGAATCCACACCTGAACCCGGGGGTGGGTTCCGACTGGACGGAGTTGAGCGACGGAGCGGACGCTGACGAGCCAGTCCAGACCGGTAACCGTCAGTTATCCGGGCCGGTCCCGTCGCGACGGCCGATAAGCGGGTGCTAATCGAATAACGAGAGTACATTCGTTATTGTCGAGTAAGCTCGACACACTGTCGGTTCAGCGCTGCTTAGCGCACTTAGTGCGGTTCGAGCCGGTGGAGCTTGTACCGATACCGGCGCTGTTCTTTCGTGACCACGATGTAGTGGTCGTCACCGTCCCGTTCGAACCTATCGAAGTGCGCCCCGAGGTTGCCCGGATTGAGCGACTCCGTGGACCCCTGGAGATCGAAGTACAGCGTCGCGGTCTCGTGGCGCACGTCGTCGACCTGTCTCGCTTCGACCGCGAGCGTCTCGCCGGTTTCACGCGCCTCGATATCGCCGGTCAGTTCCCACGTCTGGTCGCGGTAGCGCAGTTGCGTACCGCCCAGGCTCTCCCAGTGAGCCGTGTGCATACCTGTGCTTCTCGGCGGTCCCTAATCGCTCTTTCGGCGAGTGGCAGTTCCGCCGAGGGACGCCTGTCCCGGCCTGAACGGGGCTCGCTCGCCATCTCACTGACCGAGACCGACAACGAGTCCCGGTCCGTCCCGCTCGAAGGCCGTCCCGAACGGGGCCGAGAGCGATTCCATCCGCTCACGGGACCACTGGACCGTCACGGGATCGGCAGCGTGGACGGCGCAGTCGCGGATCTCGGTCGGTGAGAGCCGGAGTTCACGGGGGGTCCCCGCGTCAGAGACGCCGACTTCGAACAGGAAGCTTCGGTCGTTGCGGAGTCGGCCATCGACCGCGTAGTCGTCGACGAAGTCGCCGGTGTCGTAGAGGATCGGCCGCCCATCGTACACCTCGATTCCCTGGAAGACGTGCGCGCTGTGGCCGTGGACGATGTCGACGCCGGCGTCGACGAGCCAGCGCGCGAACGCCCGGTGGGCCGGGGGTGGCTTCTCGACCATGTTCGGCCCCCAGTGCAGCGAGGCGATCAGCAGGTCGGGATCGGTGGCCTGCGCCCGGGCGAGGGTCTCGGCCACGGCCGCTCGCGTCTGGTCACTGGCCGTGTCGATCTCGACGTGCGCGGTCCCCGGCGTCGTCGCCGTCGCGGCGTATTCGGGCGTGTTGTCGGTCAGCGAGACGAACGCGACGGTCACCCCGTCCACGGCGACCGTCGTCGGCCGGAAGGCCGCGTGCCGGGTCCGGCCCGCGCCGGCGTAGGCGATCCCGCTGTCGGTGAGCCAATCCAGCGTGTCCAGCAGCGCCGGCTCCTCGAAGTCCAACACGTGGTTGTTCGCCAGCGCACAACAGTCGACACCGGCGCGTTCGAGCGCGGGGAGCGCCCACGCCGGATCGGCGCGGAAGTGGAACGCGTGGGGGGTCCGACGCCACGGGCGACCACGGGTCGAGAGGCAGCATTCGAGGTTGACGAACAGTCCGTCGAGCGACGCCAACCGGCCCAGTAGGTCGCCCCAGACCGCCGTCACCGGCCGCTGGCGCTGGCGCTCGTCGACGAGTCGTCCCAGCATCACGTCCCCTGTCAGCCCGATCCGGACGCTCATGTCCGCAGCGTTCGTCCGCCAGCGGCAAATAGCTGTGTCGCGGGCCGCGCCTCGCTCGTCAGCCGACACCCTCACGGATCCGTTCGACCACGACCGGTACCTGCTCGTCCCGGAGACACCTGGGGTCGAGGGTGATCCGGCCCTCGTCGACGTGTCGTTCGCCGACGATCACCTTCGGTCGCTCGTCCCGGAGCCGTCGAACGAGTTGCGTGGCACTGGTCGATCCGTCCGGATCGGGTTCGACGACGACCGTCGGGGGGGAGCGACAGTCCGACCGGTCGTCGTCGGTGACAGTGACGGCAAGCCCGCCGACCGCTGACAGCGCGGTCGCCAGTCGGGTCGCCCGGTCGTGCCAGCCGGCGACGAGCGCGGCCTCGTCCTCGTCGCAGTACAGTTCCAGCGCCCGAATCAGCCCCGCCAGTTCCTCCTTGCCGACTTTCATCGCCCGGCCGAGCCCGTGGTTGGGCGTCCCGTCGGGAAGTGACTCGGTCGAGAGCAGTTCCTCGGGCGGGTCCCAGAACGGGGCGGGCGTGTCGACGGGGAGGTGCTGGAGTGCGACCGAGCGGACCAGCCACTCGCGGCCGGCGACGATCCCCGTCGACTGCGGACCACGCACCGCTTTCCCGCCGCTGAAGACGACGGCGGTCGCGCCCTGGTCGACGTACTTCGTCAGGTTACTCCGGGGCGGGAGTTCCGCCGCCGCGTCGACGATCACCGGCACGTCGTGGCTGGACGCGACGCCGACGACGGTCGACAGCGAGAGGTCGTTTCGCGGGCGGTCGACGTACGCGACCGCGGCGGTGTCGGCGGAGATTGCGTCGGCCAGTTCCCACGGCTGGAGTTGCTCGGTTCCGGTGTGGTTGTCGATCAGGCCGACAGATCGCAGTGTCGCGCCCGGTACCCGGAACGCGAAGCCGTACTCGATCCGGTGGGCGGCCGGAACGAGGACCTCGCTGGGGACGCCCCTGGTGTCAGGAAGTCGGTCCATGACGCCGAAGTCGTCGCCGGCGATGCAGGCCGCCGTCGCCAGCGCGAGGCCCGAGGCGGCGCCGCTGGTGACGTAGCCGGCCTCGGCGCCGGTCACGTCGGCGATCACCTCGGCGGCCCGTGCCTGGAGGTCGGCGATCTCGACGAACTCGTCGGCGGCCTTGACCATTGCTTCGCGGGCGGCCGGCCGGATCAGGCTGCCGCCCACGCGGGTGTGGTTACCGACGGCGTTGATCACGGTCGGTACGTCGTGGGTCTCGTAGATGTCGTTCGGGTCGGGCATGGGTCGATAGGTATGAGTATACGGTGCTTACCACTCCGTTCTGGCGAGTCGGCCGTCCGTTCCCGTCCCCACGTCGTGGTAGTGGACCGTCGCGACGTTCCGGTCGGTGTCGACTCGCAGCCACCGCACGTCACCGCCGTAGTCCGGGTCGCGGTTGTGGACGAGGTGGCGCGCGAGGACGTAGCGGACGCCGTCGACGACCTCGACGCTACGGCCGTTGTCCGGCCAGTAGTGACCGCTGTTGACGAACACCGTGTTCCCCCGGGCGAGCACCCGCTGGACAGTCGGGTAGTTGAGCGTGAGTTTGTACGCGGCGGTGTGACCCGTCTCCCAGTCGTCGATCCCCTGGTGTTTCGCGACCGGTGCGTGGAGGAAGACGAACGTCGGGATCTCCGGATCGGTGTCCATCAGCCGTTCGAGCATCGAGATCTGCGGGGCGGAGACGAAGTTCTGCTGGTCCCGCAGCGCGTGATGGCCGGGGTGTGGGTTCGTATCGAGGACGACGTAGCGTGCGCCGTCCTCGACGAACCACCCCCACTGCGGGAACGCCTCGGCCGGGAAGTACTCCCGGTACACGTCCAGCGGTCGGTCGTTGTTCCCGCGGGCGACGACGTAGTCGCCGTCGAGGCGCTCGTCGAACAGCCGCTTCGCTCTCCCGAAGTCCCGGCGATAGAAGTAGTTGTCCGGATCGCCGTGCCACCCGCCCCAGTCGGTCCGGCCGTCGTTGTGCTCGTTTGCGGCCCCCAGCAGATGCCGGAGGTCCCCGCCCACGACCGTCCAGTCGACGGGGACCTCGTTCAGCCTGTCGATGGCCGCCTCGACGGTCGGCACGCCGTCGTAGCCGTCGCGGCCGCCGGCGACGATGTGTGGGTCGTACAGCAGGCCGATGGTCCGGCGCATCGTCACTCGCTCCAGAGGTGGACGGCCGTCCCCTGGTCGACGAACCCGATGCCGCCCGAGACGCTCGCCCGGAGTTCGTAGCCCGCGACGACGCACCCGTCGGGCTCGTAGTCGCCGGTGTCGGGCGCGAACTCGACCATCGGCGCGAGGACGTAGTCAGCGTCTTCGCCGGAAATCTCGACGCTCGTCTCGTAGGGCTCTCCGCTGCGCTGGACGTGGTCGGTCGTCAGTTCCAGTGTCAACTCGGCGCCCGCCGAGCCAGTCCACGCTCGCCCACAGACGTTCAGATAGGCGATGCTACAGCCGATCGGGGCGACGTAGGCCACTGGGAGGTAGTTCCGCTGGAGGGTGATGGGCTCTGATTCCGTGATCCGCCATGCGTCGTCGTCGGGAGCGGCCTGTGCGGGCGGTGGACCCAGCGGCCACGACGCGAGCAGTTCCGGCCCGCCGACGCGGGGCTGGTAGTCCCGGGAGACGAGCGCCGAATCGCTGTGTTCGACCGGGGACCGGCGAGCGAGCATCCGATTGGTGTCCCGGCGTTGCTCGACTGCCCGACTCCCGCCGCGGAGCCGTGGCCGTCCGCTCTCCCGTTCGGCGCTGTCTGTCCCGGGCGCGCCGTCTTCGCTGTTGTCGTCTCCGTCTGTCATATTCTGTGTTGCATCGGTCGTGTTGGTTCGGTCTGCGGCGATCAATCGTCCTCGATGCGGTCGGCCTGGTCGACGGCCTTTCCTTTCCGGCTCACCAGCCGACCGCCGTCACACGGGATCACCGCACCGGTGACGAACCCGGCCTCGGGGGACGCGAGGAAGGCGAGCAACGCAGCTACGTCGCTGGCCCGTCCCCAGCGACCGACGAGCGTCGCGGCGCGGTCGTCGACCTCCGGTGGGACCTGGTCGACTGCTTCCTCGATCGGGAGGTCGGGGTGGGCGTCGACGGCGGCCTGGTGGATCGGGCCGACCATCGCGGTGTTGACCGTGATGTCGGCGCCGGGCGCGGCCGACCACTCGCTGGCCAGACTCCGCGTGAGCCCGTCCAGCCCCGCCTTGGAGGCGGCGTAGGCGGCCGCTCCCGGGAGGGGCGAGCGGCTCTGGATCGCACCGACGTTGAGCACCCGCCCGTAGCCGCTCTCGCGCATGTGTGGGTACGCGTCACGGGCGAGCTGGAACGGACCGGTGAGGTTCGTCGCGAGGACGGATTCGAAGGTCGCCCGCTCCATCTCCGCGGCCCACTCGACGGTCAGGTCGGCCGCGTTGTTGACGACGATGTCGACGCTCCCGAACTCCGCGACGGTCCGCTCGACCAGCGTCTCGATGTCGTCGGCGTCGGTCAGATCGGTCCGGACGAACACCGCCGCACCACCGATCTCCTCGATCCGGTCGACGACTCGCCGTGCCGACGGCTTCGACCGCTGTGCGACGACGACGTTCGCGCCTTCCCGGGCGAACCGGACCGCCGTCCCCGTTCCGATCGTCCCGCCCCCGCCCGTGACGATCGCCGTGTGGCCGTCCAGCCGATCCGGGACGGCGTAGGTATCGGCAGGCATGGTTATCGGTCGAGGACCAGGCGGACGTGCATCGTCTGATCGGGGAAGTACGCGTGCCGGAAGTAGGTCGGCGACTGCGTGCCGTCCTCGGTGGTGACGCGGATCCGCAGTTCCATGCCGGCCGCGCTCCCGCTGCCGGAGTACTCTTCGATCCCGAACTGCCCGTCCCCGTCGGTGACCGTCTCGTTCCGGTTGATGACGTTCTCGATGCCGACGACGTTGACGAGGACGGTGGCGTTCGCGACCGGCGTCCCGTCGGCGGTGACGACGGTCCCCGTGAGCCGGTTCCCGTCGTTTTCTGCCATGTAGGCCGTCGCACCGGCCGAGGCGGCGAGGATGACCAGGACGACGACGGTAAAGCGGTTGAGCAGCAGCGTCCGGAGACTGAGTCCCTCGCGGACGAGCAGCGCCAACTGGGCGACCGGTTCGACGACGTACGCGACGAGTCGGCGGAGTGGACGATCCTGCATGGTTACTCCTTGATGCTCCCCATCACGGCGCTCTCGATGAACTGTTTTTGTAGCAACAGGAACAGCACGACCATCGGGACGACGGCCATGAGAGTGAACGCGTACATCAGCCCGTACCGGCCCTGGTTGTTGCCCTGGAAGGAGGCAAGCGCCTGCGTCAGCGTCATCAGTTCCTGCTCGTTGAGGATCAACAGCGGCCAGATGTAGGTGTTCCAGGCGAAGACGAACGCCAGGATGACGTTCGCGGCCAGCGCCGCCTTCGACAGCGGCCAGTAGATGCCGAAGATGATGTACAGTTCGGAGGCGCCGTCCAGCCGCGCGGACTCAATCATCGACTCCGGGACGGCGTCGAAACTCGTGTACAGGACGAAGATGTTGATGATGATGATCGCCAGCGGCAGGACGACACCGAAGCGGTTGTTCAGCAGGCCGAGTCGCTGTGAGACGAGGAAGGCCGGGATGATGACCGTCTGAGCCGGGATCATCATGTTGGCGACCAGGAAGCCCTGGACGAGTCGTCGGCCGCGGAAATCCAGCGTCAGGCCGTAGGCCGCAAGCGAGTTCAGGATCAGGTTCGCGCCGACGACGGTCACCGCGATGAAGGCGGTGTTGAAGAGGAAGGTCAGGAAGTCGACCTCGAACAGCACCTTCGAGAAGTTCGCCAGCGAGGGGTTCTCGATCCCGAGCGTCGGGACGCCGCCGTAGAGGTTCGCCGACGGCCACATCACTGAGATCTTGACCAGCCAGTACAGCGGGAACACGAAGGCCACGCCCATGATCGCCGCCAGCAGGAAGTAGCCGGTCCGAGTCAGCAGTTCCGTCCGGTCGGCGGCCCGCCAGAACGACACCCGTTCGCGGAGCAGGCCGATGTCCCGTCGGTTCAGGACCTCGTTGTCACGGCTCATCGGTACGACTCCCGTTGGACGAACCGGCCGACGGCGATCAGTGAGAGCATCAGCAGGAACAACACGACCGTCAACACGGCGGCGTAGCCGAAGTTCCCGTTCGTGAACGCCTGTCTGTACAGGTAGGTGATGAGGATCTCCGTCGCGTCGGCGGGGCCGCCGCCGGTCAGCACCCGGATCAGGTCGAACAGTTTGAACGAGAGGATCATCCCGACGAGGATACAGACCCCCATCGTCGGTTTGAGCAGGGGCAGCGTGATGTAGCGGAACCGCTGGCGGCGGTTCGCGCCGTCGATACGCGCGACCTCGTACACCTGCTGGGGGATCGTCTGGAGGCCCGCCAGGATGATGACCAGATACAGCCCGATGCTCTTCCAGATGTGGACGACGAACACCGACACCTTCGCCCAGGTGCCGTCGCCGAGCCAGGAGATGTTCGATTCGATGAGCCCCAGTTGGAGCAGGACGTGGTTCGCCACTCCTCCGCTGGTCTTGAAGATGTAGTTCCAGATGACGGCGATCCCGACCATCATCAGGATGTACGGGACGAAAAACAGCGACCGGAACCCGTCGCTGCCGACGAACTGCTGGTTCAAGAGGAGGGCGATCCCCAGCGCGAGCGCGATGCCGACCGGGATCGTCAACAGAAACAGGACGTTGTTGACGAGCGCGGTCACGAACACGTCGTCGGTCAGCAACCGCTGGTAGTTCTGGAGGCCGGCGAAGGAGGTCTCCCCGGTCCAGGACATCTCCTGGAAGGAGAGGAGGACCGTCCACAACAGCGGGATCGTCCGATAGAGCAGGAGCACGGCGATCGTCGGGACGAGGACGAGCCACGCGACGATCGATCGACGCCGCTGTTCGGAGAACAGCGTCGCTAGATCCGCCTCGCCGATACGCCGGCTGACTTCCGTGAGCATCCCGGATGACATCGTTCGGTGATGGAGTCCTCTACCTGGGAACTCAGTTCTCGATCGCCTGGTTGATCGCTTGCTCGGCGTCCGCTGCGGCCTGTTCGGGCGACTTCTCGCCGAGCGCGCAGGCCGAGACCATGTCCTTGTCGATGATGACCTCGATCTCGGCCGACGCGGGGATCGTCGGGGGCGCCCAGGCGTTGCTTCGGTTCTGGCTCCAGAGGTCGTACTGTTTGGCGAGGATCGGGTTGTTCGACCGGAACTCCTCGCTGTCGGCCAGGTCGCGGTGGGCGTTGAGGTTCGCGACGGGCCGGGTCGGGCCGGCGGTCGCGTTCTCCTTTTGCCACTTCTCGCTCAACACTACGTCGTTGATGAAGTGGAAGGCGGTCCGGACCTGCTCGGTGGGGTGGTACTCTTCGCTCGTGATCCCCCAGCCGTGAGCCGCGTAGACACCGGAGTTGCGCGGTCCCGGGCCGACACCGAGCGTGTCGACGTTGATCCAGTCGCCGTTGGCTTTGATTGTCCGGAGGTTGTTGAAGTGCGCGAAGTTCATCGCCGTGTTGCCGGCCGCGAACGTCTGGTTCGGGGCCGTCCACCGGCCGGTGAAGGAGGTCTCGGCGATGATGCCGTCCTGGGTGAGTTCCTGGATCCGCGAGAGGATCTCGACGGTCGTCTCGGTGTTGAGCGCCGCTGCGGTGTTGTCGTCGTTCAACAGGTCGACGCCTTCCGTCTGGAACAGCGGCCAGAAGTGGAACCCGAAGGTCAGCATCATCAGTCCCATCTCGGCGCTGGAGTTCGCGACCACTTCCTCGGCCACGTCGAAGTAGTCGAAGGTCGTGTAGGGGTTCTCCACGGTGGGCGGCTCGACGCCGGCCTCCTCGAAGAAGGACTTCCGGTAGCCGGTCCAGGTCGTCGAGTGGTAGAACGGAAGCCGGTACAGCGTCCCGTCGACGGAACTGAAGTTCAGGATCTGCTCGCCGAACTTCTCCTGGATCGCGTCCATCCCGCCTTCGACCTCCTCCTCGATGATCGGATCGAGGGGCGCGAACACGCCGGCGCTCGCGTACCGGGAGAAGATCCCCGCCTGAGTGTCGACCGCGTGTGGCGGGTTCCCCCCCTGAATTCGCGTCTGGAGGTACGACGGGAAGTCGCTGCCCGGCCTGTCGACCCAGTTCATCTCCACGCCTGAGTAGCGGTCGATGGCCGTGAAGTCGTCCATCCAGCCGTTGATCGCGTTCTCGTGGTAACCGATGTTCCAGGTCAGGAAGGATAGCTCGAACTCCGGCGCAGCCGGGGTGTCCCCGCTGCTGCCGTCGCCGCTCCCGCCGTCACCGCTGCCGCCCGAGCCACCGTCCCCGCCCGACCCACCGTCACCGCCGTTACCGCCTGTCCCGCCGTCCGACCCGCCATCGCCGCCGTCGCCGCCACAGCCGGCCAGTGCTGGCAGCGCCGCGCCCGCCGCCAACGCACGGAGGTACTTGCGCCGCTGGAGTCTACTCGGGAGTCCTGTGGGATCGCTCTCTTCACCCATAAGAAATTATCGATGACCAACATATGTAAACGTTTCGCACGGCACTTTATATCACATCGGTATTGCCGACACTCCGGCCCTCCACGGACGACAGGTTCACTCGATCCAGACCGGCGAGGCCCAGGCGTACTGCCCGTCCCGCTGGGCGAGTCGGACGTAGTAGTGGTCACGGTCGGCGGGGAGGTCGGCGAACTCGACGGTCGCTCGGCAGGCCGAGGCGGGCGCGGCGGGGTGGAACTTCACCTTCCGCGCGTTGTGATAGGCCACGTCGGGGTTGTCGATGTCCTCGCGGGCCCGACCGAACTCCGCGGCGATGCGGTCGTAACAGTCCTCTGTGAACGCGACGACGTGTGTGTCGCCTAGGAGGTCCCCGAGCGCGACGGTCACGTCCTCGTGGCGGTCGAGCGCGAGCGACAGCGTCGTCGCCGCCGTTCCCGAAACCGTACAGACGAACCCCTGCGTGACCTCGTACACCGGGCTGTCACGTTCGGTGGTCACCGAAAACGAACAGCTGTCGCCGTCGTGGTCGTACCGCTGCCCCCAGCCGTTGAAACGCGGCTGGACCGCCGCAAGGTCGCCGTCCGTGACGGTCAGGTCGCCGTCGAACTCGTTTTCGGCCCCGTGCCAGTCACCGTACTCCGGCGTGGGACCCCACCCCATCTCCACGAGCACCGAATAGGTCGCTCGCTCGTCCTCGGCGGGGTACTCCCAGCGACTCGCGTGGGTGTACGTCTCCCGGACGCGCCCTTCGGCGACGAGTTCGACCCGGTCGAGCGGCCGGGCGCAGTCGACCTCGACGGTCGCGGTCACCGGTTCGTCGGTCTCGACGACGCCGCCCATCGGTTCGCCGGCGAGCTCGTACCACAGCGTGATCCGATCGCCGGTGGTCCCGTAGGTCCGCCGAGCGGTGAGTGCGTCCCAGACCGCCTCGCGGGTCAGGTCTGTCGCCCAGAGGCCGGCCACACCGTCGCCCCACGAGCCAGGCAGGCCGCCGCCGTCGTTCGAGGCGATGACGCCGACGCGGTGGCCCTGTTCGAGCGCGTCCTGGAAGCTCCCGCCCGACGCCCGCGGCCCCATGCTGGGGTTCGCGTCCATCGGGACCGGCGTGCCGACGCCCTCGCTCGATCCATGAGTCGAGTACACTTCCGTCACCGGCGACAGCGCCGGGTCGTGCAACTCCCAGTCTTTCGCCCGCTCGCCGGCCTTGTAGGCCGTGTGATGGGGGATGGCGAGCGCCGGCATCTCCAGGTCGTTGAGGTGGTCGAACAGCCGCGGCAGTTTCCAGGCGTCGTCCAGCGGCCCGCCCTCGGCGAAGTGGATCACGTTGTGGTCGCCCCACGCGCGCCGGTTCCCGTTCCACTCGTAGCCCGGGAAGGTGACGAACTCGCCGGGGTCGTTGTGATCGGCCACCGCCCGCTGGATCCGGTCCCACCACTCCAGAAACTGTGGCCTGTTCTGTACCGTCTCCTCGCGCATCCCCCACCGGTCACGGTCGGTGACGCGGTACTCGAAGCCGATGTCGCCGGCCGCGAACCACGTGAACGGGTAGCACAGCACCGGGTAGATGTCGACGTTGTGACTGGCGTCGATCAGCGCCTCGTCGATGCGGTCCAGCGTCGCGACCGGTTCGGTCGCGTGCTTGTGGAAGTCCCCCCAGTACACCTGGTAATCGGCCGGGCCGGTCATCGGGCTGTCCTCCCGATCCGTCGCTGTCGGTCGGTCGTGTTCGTCGGAGTCACTGGTACATCTCGCTGGTCGGTTCGGCCTCCTCGGGCACGGTCTGGTGTTTGATCGTCTCGCCAGTCTCGGCGTCGAAGAGGTAGCTGTTCGCCTCGGGGAACTGGAGTGTGACGGTGCTCCCGACCGAGAGCTGTTGGTGGCCGCTGACACTCGCGGTGTAGCGCTCGCCGTCGAGTTCGTAGTAGAACAGTTGCTCCTTGCCCAGCGGTTCGACGACCTCGATCTCCACGTCGACGGTGTCCCCTCCGTCCGACCCCCGTGCGAGACGCGCGTCTTCGGGTCTGATCCCGAGGATCACGTCGGTCTCCTCGCGCCTGTCGATCGTGTCGAGCGTCTCCGAGAAGGTCAGTTCGAACGCCGGGTGGGTCAGCGTGAGTGCGTCCGTGCCCCAGGCGGCCTCACAGGGGATGAAGTTCATCGACGGCGAGCCGATGAAGCCGGCGACGAACTGGTTCGCCGGCCGGTGGTAGGTGTCCATCGGCCTCCCGACCTGCTGGACCGCTCCGTCGTTCATGATCGCGATGCGGTCGCCCATCGTCATCGCCTCGGTCTGGTCGTGGGTGACGTAGATCGTCGTCACGCCCAGTTCCTGCTGGAGCTCCTGGATCTCCGTGCGCATCGTGGTCCGCAGCTTCGCGTCGAGGTTCGAGAGCGGTTCGTCCATCAGGAACACCGCGGGCTCTCGAACGATCGCTCGCCCCAGCGCGACACGCTGTTTCTGCCCGCCCGACAGTTCGTTGGGCATCTTCTCCAGCAGGTCGGTGATCCCCATGATGCGAGCGGCCTTCTCGACCTGGCTGTCGATGTCGTCCTTCGGCAGGTCCCCCTGCATCTTGAGACCGAACGACATGTTCTTCCGGGCGGTCAGGTGTGGGTACAGCGCGTAGTTCTGGAACACCATCGCGACATCCCGGTTCTTGGGTTTCACGCCGGTCAGTGACTCGCCGTCCAGTCTGATCTCCCCGTCCGTGATCGACTCCAGGCCGGCGACCAGCCGTAGCAGAGTCGACTTCCCGCTGCCAGACGGCCCGACCAGTACGACGAACTCGCCGTCCTGTATCGTCATCGTGACATCCTCGACCGCGGCGATGTCACCCTCCGGGCCGGAGAACACCTTCGAGACGTTATCCAGCTCTACCGATCCCATATTCTTGAATTTCCATCCACATTGTCATATACCTTGGGGTGTGCTCACAGACCTGGTGACGCCGTTCCTCCTCACACGATGTCGTAGTTTCCGTCGATTTCGACGACGGCGCCGTCCCGGTCGATCGACCGCTCGGCGGCCAGCGACACCGCGGCCGCCTTCTTCGCGTCGACCGCCGTCGCCGGGGGCGCCGCCTTTCCCTGGAGACACCGCAGGAACCGTCGCATCTGGTAGATGTCGCCGCCGTGGGAGCCCGCTGCGCCGACGGTGATCTCCTCGGTTTCCCCCCGCCGCTGGACGAGAAGGTCCTCGGGACTGTCGGGCGCGATGACGACGCCGTCGGTCCCGCGATACTCGGATGTCTTGCGCGTGTGGACATCGTAGACATCGGCGTGGCCGACACCGTTGTACAGACACAGCTCTAGCGAGCCCACCGTCCCGTCGTCGTACTGGACGTTGACGGTGGCCTGGTCGACGATGTCGGTGTCCCGCGTGAAGACGTGCTGCCCGCCGAACGCCGACACCCGAACCGGCTCGGCTTCGGTGTACCAGTTGAACAG
Organism: Haloarcula pelagica; assembly: GCF_030127105.1. Lineage (NCBI taxonomy): Archaea > Methanobacteriati > Methanobacteriota > Halobacteria > Halobacteriales > Haloarculaceae > Haloarcula > Haloarcula pelagica. The sequence goes on from NZ_CP126162.1 coordinate 397,156, forward strand.
GTCGAAGTCGTGGGAGTTCTTCTCCAGGAGGGCGCCGCCGCTGCGCGCCTCGCTGAACCGAAACCCGCCCGAGGACGACTGGAACGGATCCCGTACCTCGACGTGGCTCACCATCCCGAGGTCGCCGACGGTTCCCGCCGTCAGTAGCTCCTTTATCTTTCGGTAGTACGGCGCGACCCGTCGCTGGAACCCGACGTAAAACAGGGCGTCGGTGGCCTCGGCGGCTCCGATCAGCTCGTCGTGGGCCGGCAGTGTCGTCGCCAGTGGCTTCTCACAGAACGTGTCGATGTCCCGCTCCAGCAGCGGCACGGCGCTCTCGACGTGTCTGTCGTTGGGCGAGGCGACGACGACGGCGTCGAACGCCCCCTCGTCGAGGAACGGCTCCAGATCGGCGTACAGTGCCGGGTCGTCGCCGTGTTCCCGACAGCGTTCGGCCGCCGTCTCGCGGGACTCGTCCCCCGGGTTCATGATCGCGGTGATCGAGGGCTGGAGGTCGCTCACGTCGTCGACCCAGTCGGGGGTCTCGGTGGCGAACTCGTCGTAGAACCCGTGTGGCCAGCCGTCGTCGCGGTTACACAGGAAGTACTCCTGGTCGCGGATCGTGTACAGGTGGTCCATCAGTGTCCGGGCTCGCTTGCCTGCGGCGACGAACCCGATTGCTGGGCGGAACGGCATACGAGAACTGTCGCCGCCCTGCTACTTATGTGCTTGCCAGCGACGGCCGTAGCTATAAATATCGGACCGCCGACTGTTCGAGTGAGACGACCGGAGTTCGACCAATGGGCGACACGTCACCACCGCTCGGCCAGGACTACCAGCGACCGATCATCGGTGTCTCGGCGTTGCTGTGGTCGCTGCCGACCAATCTCGCGACGACGACCCTGGCCGTCTTCGTCGGCCGCCAGGGGACCGCGTTCCAGGTCAGTCTCGTGACGATGTCGCACTTTCTCGCGCTCTTGCTGTTCGCGCCGGTGTGGGGAGTCGTCGCCGATCTCACGGGCGAACACCGGCGGCTCCTCGCTGGCGCCGGGATCGCCGGGTCACTGGTACTGGTCGTCCTGGGGCTGACCGAGGGCGTCTGGTACCCGATCCTCCTGCGGGGGCTGTACGCGACCTTCTTTGCGGCGTTTCCGCCGCTGATGTTGACGATCGTGAGCGAACGTGGCGGCGCCAGCCGGCGGGGACAGGCGCTGGGCACGTTCAACAGCTGGCGGTCGGTCGGTTTCGCGCTCGGACAGTTCTTCGCCGGGCTCTCGCTGGCGTTGCTGACGTACTTCGAGATCTACTTCGCGCTGGCCGTGGTCACCCTCGCTGCGACGGCCGTGACCTGGTTCGTCGCGAACCCGGTCCCGGCCCGGGAGACGACGCTCCGGTGGACCACCGTCCGCGAGCAGGTCCGCCACCGCTTGCTCCCGGTGCGGGGGGACCGCTCACATCTGACCACCAGCGGCCTCCACTGGGTCTACGTCGCCGTCGGCCTCCAGGGGGTGACCTTCTTCGGCCTGCTGAGCCTGCTCCCGGTGTATCTCACGGACGAGGTCGGTGTCTCAGAGACGCTGATGGGGTTCTTTCTGGGGCTCAACCCGCTCAGCCGAATCGCGCTGATGCTGGTCTTCGGGGCGGCCGTCGAGCGGTACGGCCGGAAACTGATCCTGGCGCTCGGTCTCCTGGGGACCGGCGTGTTCGCGGTGGTCCTGGCCGCAGCGACGGTCCCGCCTCCGGGCGTCCTCCGGCTCGTGGTCGTCGGCGTCGGCTTCGGGATCATCGCCGTCTCCTTCTCGGCCGCGGTCATCGGCAGCCAGACTTTCATCGGGGACGTGGCGGCGGTCGACCGGGAGTCCGAACTGATGGGGGTCCGGTCGACGGCGATGGGCGTCGGTGGCGTGATCGGCCCGCTGCTCGTCGGCGGGCTCGTGACACTGCTGACCTACGACATCGCGTTCGTCCTGCTGTCTGGCTTCTCGTTCGCCGGGACCGCGCTGGTCGTCGTCGGCGTCTCCGAGACGGTCACCGGAACCGCCGTTCCCGGTCTCGACTGAGACGCTCAGCCCTCCTCGGCACCGGTCGCCTGGGTGATGTCGGGGTCGGGCCGTCGGGCGGCCAGTTCCGTCATCGTCACCCGCAAGTCGGGGTGGAGCTGGAGCAGCGATCCCGGACACTGCTCGGTTACCGGGCCGAGCAACGCCCGTCGGAGCGTGCCCGCGTGCCAGTTGCGCATGAACGTGAGGTGGACACGATCGGAGAGGAGCAGTTCGTACATCCCCAGGGTCACCGCCCGTTCGGGGATCAGCTCCCAGTTCCCCAGGGTCCCGCCCATCGCCATCTGCGTGGTGCTCTCCCGTGAGATGGTGAGCGTTCGCGTGCGCGTCTCCGCGAGGTCCTGTGCAGTCATCTCTTCGTCCGGTTCCGGCGGGTCGTTGAACGCGAAATGGCCGGTGATCCCGAACCCGCCGTAACAGGCGTTCACGCCGTCGATCGCGTCCAACTCCTCGGTCACTGCCGCCGGGTCGTCGGGGTCGGGAAACACCACGTCGGCCATCGTCAACCCGAGGTCGCCAGCGAGGTTCTCGACGAGACTCTCCCGCATGAACGCGCGGAAACTCAGCGGGTGGGACTCGGGGAGTAACGCGCCGTCGTCGTCGAGGTACTCGTCCATCATGTAGATCGTCACGTCCGCCAGCGACAGCCGTTCCCTGTTACAGATGTTGGCGAGATACTCGTAGTCCAGCGGGCCGACCGGGAGGATCAGCGTGGTGTCGTCCTCCGCCTCGTTGTTGCGGGCGATCAGGTCGGCGATCTCGCGTGCGATTCGTCTGTCGAGTGCCTCCGTGTCGGCGACGAGCGTAAACGGGATGTCGTCGTGTGCGAGGAGGTCCTCGGCGGTTGCCTCGTATGGCTCCATCTCTGTGTGCCTCACTAGCACGTCGGCGGCGCCGCAGATAATAGTTGGCTCGCGAAACAGTCCGCTCGACAAACCTTTTTGTGCCAGTCTCGCGACACACTAGCCGTATGCTCCCGACCACAGAGCGCGGCGACGAGGTGCGGCGACTCCTCGAACTCGGCCCCGAGGCTCTCGACCGTGAGGCGGGCGACAGGGTGTCGGTTCTTGGCGACCTCGATGAACTGTTCGAACAGTTCGCACAGGCGGTCGCCGACGAGATCGCGGCCAGCAACGACGCTGGCGAACGAACGACACTGATCCTCCCGGTCGGCCCGGTCGACCACTACCCGCGGCTGGCGGAGCTGATCAACGAGCGCGAAATCGACATGGCCGACTGTCACCTCTTTTTCATGGACGAGTACTGCGACCACAGCGGCCGCGTCGTCCCGCCCGACCACCCGCTGAGCTTCCGCCGGGAGATGGACGCGGTGTTTTTCGACCACCTCGACCCCGCGCTCGCCGTCCCGGACGACCAGGTGGTCTTTCCCACCCACGAGAACGTCACCGACCTCCCCGGGATGATCGCCGACGCCGGCGGCATCGACACCTGCTACGGCGGCATCGGCGTCCACGGCCACGTCGCGTTCAACGAACCGGAACCGGGCGTCGCCGACACCGATCCCCGTCTGGTCTATCTCAACGACTACACCCGGACTATCAACGCCATCCGCGCGGGCGTCGGCGGCAACCTCGAAGGGTTCCCCCGGAAGGCGGTCACCGTCGGGATGAACCAGGTGCTCGGTGCCGACCGTGTCCGGCTTTACTGCCGGAACGACGTGCCCGGCCTCGACTGGGCCAACACCGTCCTCCGGCTGGCGGTCCTTGGCGACCCCGGCCCCGACTATCCGGTGACGTATCTCACCGATCACGACGATTACCGGGTCGTCACCGACGAACGGACCGCCGCGCGACCGGATCACGTGCTCTGACCCGCCCAGTCGCCCCCCGGTGTGGCCGTCGCCAACAGTTATGACACTGAAGCTAAAACTCTAGGTAGGATGCTTCCCGAAGAACGGAAACAGGAGATCGTCGGCTACGTCGAACGCCAGGACGGCGCGTCGGTCAGCGAACTCGCCGACGAACTGCGCGTCTCGGAGTCGACGATCCGGCGTGACCTCACGGAACTCAATCAGGACGGGCTCGTACGACGGTCCCACGGCGGCGCGCTCCCGGCGGCACACGTCGCCAGCGAGCCCTCGTTCGCACAGCGCAGCGTCCAGAACCTGGACGCGAAGCGGCTGATCGCCGAGCGTGCGGTCAAGGAGATCACCGACGGGGACGTGGTGTTCTTCGACTCCGGGACGACGGTGCTGGAAGTGGCGAAGGCGGCACCGAAAGACGGCTCGTTCACCGCGGTGACGAACTCCATCGAACTGGGGTTCGAACTCGGGACCGGCGACGGTCGACTGAAGGTGACCGGCGGGAACCAGCGCAACAAGTCCCGCTCGCTCGTCGGGCCCGTCGGCGAACGGTTCCTGCGGAGCCACCACTTCGATCTACTGTTCCTCGGGACGAACTCGATCGACCTCGACGCCGGGCTGTCGACGCCCAACGAACCGGAGGGTCGGATGAAACAGCTCATGGTCGATCAGTCCGAGCGGGTCGTCCTCTTGGCGGACGGCTCGAAGTTCGGGCGGCGCAGTTACGTCCAGTTTGCACCGCTCACGGCGATCGATACGCTCGTCACGGAGGCCCGACTCGCCGACGAACGGCGCCGGGCGCTCCGGGACCGATCCATCGAGGTCGTCGACGCACTGGCCTGAGGAGGTGACACAGGTATGCTGGACTCAGCGACAGAGGCGGCACTGGCGTCCTGCCGGCGCGACCTCCCCGAGCGACTCCCCGAGACCCACGTCGTCCACGGCTTCGACGGCTACTGTGACCGCGTGCGGACCATGGTCGACGCACGAACCGGACCCGAAGAGTACGACCGGATGGACGACCTGTCGGCGCTTTCGGCCCGCATCGGCGGGTCCGTCGACCTCGGGACTTCCTGTAGCATCGAGTGGTTCACCGAGGACTCACGCGCCGGCGGGCACACCTCCCACTTCGGCCGCGCGTTCGCCCGGTTGGGGTTCGAGCCGACTCTCGTCGGAACCTACGGCGATCCGCCTCGGTCGATCTTCGAGGAGGAACTCGACGGCTGTGAGCTGCGGTCGGTGGGGTCGCCCTCCTACACCGACGCCGTGGAGTTCGACGACGGAAAACTGATGCTCAACGAGATCGGGTCGATGGCGTCACTGGACTGGGAGCGCCTCCGTGAGCGGCTCTCGGTCCAGCAACTCGCGACGGCGATCGACGGCGCGCCGGTCCTCTCGATGGGGTACTGGGCGACGATCCCGTTCCTCCCGACGATCTGGCGCGGCCTCCGCCGGGAGGTCTGGCCGGTCCTGACCGACCCGCCGCGGACGGTGTTCGTCGACCCGGCCGACATCCGGCGGCTCTCGACGGAGCGGCTCACAGCGGGCCTCGACTCCCTCGCGGCGCTCGACGACACCGTTCCGGTCGTCGTCAGCGCGAACCGCGCCGAGACGGCAGTGTTCGCGGACCTCGGCGAGTCGACGGCCACGGAGATGCGCGAGCAGGCGATCGCTGCCCGCGAGCTACTGGGCGTCTCGGAGTTCGTCGCCCACGCCGCCGACCGCGCCGTCCGCGTCGACGAGGACGGGACCGCGACCGTCCGGACTCCTCACGTCGCCAAGCCGACACTCACCGCGAGCGCGGGCGACCACTTCAACGTCGGGTACGTGCTCGGGCAGCTCCTCGGCCTCGGCGGCCCGTCGTCGCTCCTGCTGGGGAACGCCGTCGCGAACTGGTTCCTCCGGCGCGGCGAACCGCCGACGTACGGCGAACTACTTGGCTTTCTCTCGCGGTTCGACAGCTACTTCGAGTGACCGCCGTGTGCGGATCGACCGCAAACAACATACTTCTGCGGTGACAATCTCCTGTCGAAGCAGATGAACAGAGTGTATCTCATCCAGTCGTCCAGTCCAGCCAGGCGGGGACCGTCCCGATGAGCGGGGCCGACCTGCTCGATACCGACTCGGAGAACGCGGTCGTCGTCGCGCTCGATCACGGCATCGCCAAGGGCGCTCTCGACGGGTTCGAGGACCCGCGCCGGACGCTCGCGGCGGTACTGGCGGGGGGTCCCGACGCTATCATCGCCCGCGCGCCCTTCGTCCAGCGGTTCGCGGACCTGATCGAGGACTCGTCTACGACCGTCGTGCTCGCGCCCGATGTCCTCACCTTCTCGACGCTCCCCGCACAGGACGACGGCGACGACATGTGGACCGGGGCCTACAGCGCGGAGTTCCTCCGCGCTGCCGAGCCATCGGGGGTCAAGGTCGTCCTGAACTTCGGCCGGGAGAACCGCGAGCGCCACCGTGCGAACATCGAGTACATCGTCCACCTCTACGAGGAACTGCGGGAGACGGAGATCCCGCTGATCGTCGAACCGGTGCTGTGGGGCAGTCGCGTCCCGGAGGGCCTGGCCTCGGACCCAGACAGTATCGCCGACGCCGCACGGATCGGCTGGGAACTCGGGGCGGACATCCTCAAACTCCCGTATCCCGGCGAGCAAGCGGCCTTCGCCGACATCGTCGACCGCACGCCGGTCCCGACGATGATCCTCGGGGGGCCGGCGACCACCCCCGAGGCGACCCTCGGTGACGTGGAGGCGGCGATGGCGGCCGGCGCGCGCGGTGTCATGATCGGTCGGTCGATCTGGCAGACCGCCGACCCGGCGGCGATGGTCGAGGCGATGCGCCAGATCGTCCACGAGGGCCGGAGCGCGGACGCGGTGGCCGGCCTGACGCCCTGACGGGTATCGGGTCTGCCGTGCGGACCCCGACGAGGCAGACGACCGGCATCCACCGCTGTTCATTTCTGCCGGCTTCCGACTCGATTTTACGCGTCGATCTCTCGGGTCTCGCCATCGTTCGCAGTTTCGCTCACGAACCGTCCGCTCTCCGCAGCGAGACCCACAGCGACGCACGAACGAGCGGATTCAGCGCAACAGTGTGAAAAGTATGTCACAACTATGCAAACGAAAGGGTCCGAGGACCGACGTTCGTCCCGGCGGCGCGACCGCCGCCAAACCGGTATCGAATAACAAGCGTACGGATGATAGTCCCGATTCGAGGACGACCGTTCGAGGACTGCTATCGATAGCGAATCCATCCATCGAAAACACACTTACATATCTATATTCGAATATACATACAGATTTTCGACTTTACGGAATCAAATATACGAAAATATTTTCACTTTGCGCGTGAGAGGGTAGGGGCACCTCTTTGTAGAACGCACTCGCCCCAATCCGAAATCGGATTCGACATTTCGGTTGCAGCGACCGATCACGGACTGCGAAACACACGTATCGTATCCCGCTCTGTCGGCTCCCGGATCAGCTGTGCGAGCCCCAGGTCGGAGAAGATCGCCTTCCAGTTGCGGTGATAGAGGGGGAACTCGTCGTCGACGTAACTCACGGCCGTCTCGCCGCGACCCCGCTGTGGGCTGTTGCCCTCGTTCTCGGCCGTGACGAGGAGGTCGCCGGCGACTCTGACGATCTCTTCGAACACCCACTCGTCGTCGGGATGGATGTGCTGGAGCGTCTCGACGGTGTAGACGACATCGAACGCGTCGGTCTCGAACTCCGAGATCAGGTCCTCGACGGCACCGACGTGGACGGTCGCTCGTTCGCGCAGCTTCGGGTAGCGAGTCGCCATCACGTCGAGGGCCTCGTCGTTGATGTCGACGCCGACCAGGTTCTCGTAGCCCTCCGCAAGCAGGTTTGCGAGGTGGCGGCCGGAGCCACAGCCGATCTCCAGGATTCTCGCGTCCGTCCCGACGTAGTGACCGAGGACATCGACGAGTGTCTCGCTGACCTTGTTGGGGCCGATATCGGCGTAGTACTCCGGCGAGTACTTCCCCGACCTGTCGGCCCAGTCCGCGCGGACTTCGTCCGGGTCCATACCGGTTCGAACGGGCGACTGTCGTTTATGTCTCACGGGATCGACCGGGTTCAGTCCCCCTCCGTGTGTTTCGTGGCGATCACCGGCACGTCGCTCAGCCGGACGACACGCTCGGTGACACTCCCGAGGATGTACCGATCGAGCCCCGTCCGGCCGTGCGTTCCCATGACGACGCAGTCGATGTCGTTCTCGGCGGTGTAGTCGACGATCGCTCGGTGGACCGCCCCGCTTGCCACCGACGCCTCGACCGTCCCGATATCGGCCGCGGTCGCCTGGTCGACCACCTCGTCGATCGCTTCCCGGCCCGCCTCCTCCAGGGCTTCCAGTACCATCCCCACGTCCACGTCGCCCCAGACCACGCCGGTGTCGACGACGTTGAGCGCGTGCAGCGTCGCGTCGGTCTCGCTGGCCAACTCGATCGCGTGTGTGGCCGCCGACCGGGCGGCCTCGCTCCCGTCGGTCGGCACCAGGATTCCCTCGGGCGCCGCCGTGACGACCGTCTCCTCGTGGACTGTCAACACCGGTACCGGCGACTCGCGGAGCGTCTGCTCGGTGACGCTCCCGAGGACGAACCGATCCAGTCCCGTCCGGCCGTAGGTCCCCATGACGATCAGGTCCGCCGATTCCTCGACGGCTGCCGTGACGATGGTCCCGTGGATAGTGTCGGCCCGGTCGACGACGCTCGACGTGACCGAAACCCCCGCTGCCTGTGCCTGTTGAGCCACCGAAGCGGCCGCCGCCTCGCCGCTGTGGGCCAGGCCGTCGGCGTCGCTGTCGTCGACACCTGGGGGGAGTTCCCCCAGTTCGAGCACGTGGACCACGTGTAGCGTGGCGTCGAACCGCTCGGCGAAGGTGATCGCCGCCGTGGCCGCGGTCTCGGCCACGTCGCTGCCGTCGGTCGGAAGCAGGATTCGTTCGTACATTGTCACGTGTCGACGATACACACAGCCTCGTAGTAAAACCGCGCCCGGTCGGGGCGTGACCACGGCGAGTACGATACCGGAGCAGGGGGGTCCGACACCCGCCCCGACTGGTCGATCGTCCGCGCGACTCAGCGTGCCTCCGCGGCGAGATATTCGCTCATGGCGAAGCTCATCCAGGCCTGACACCACCGCATCAGCGTCACGCGCCGGGTGAAGTACCGCTCTTTCCGGTAGTAGAAGCGGCCGTCGCCGGCCGCGAGGTTCTCGAACACCCACTGGAGTGCCCGGCGGGCCCGCTCCAGATCGCCGGCGTAGGTGAACACGAGCGCCAACTGCGTGCTGGCGTGGATGTCGCGCGGATAGCTCGCTGCCTCGTCGAAGTTCGGCGCCCCGTCCGGTTCGATCAGGTCGCGGCGGACGAAAGCCAGCGCGTCGTCGACCGTCTCCGCGTACCGGTCGGTGTCGGTGACCTCCCGGTGGCGCTGGAACCCCTCGACGACGAACCCGTTGTGGTGGGTGTCCATCGAGAGGTGTGAGGCCTCCGGCGGGTCCCGGTACATCCACCCGCCGCAGTCGGTCTGTAGCGCCGCGATGTGGTCGAGCAACGCCTCGGCCCGCTGGCGGTACTCCCGGTTCCCGAAGTAGGCGTAGAGGTCCAGCAACAGCCGTGCACCCATCGCGCCGGCGTTGATCGTGTAGTAGTCCTGCGGGTGTTTCGTGTGGTAGTCGATCACCGCGCCCCGGCCGCTGTCCGGGGGCTGAAACTGCAGGTCCTCGACGACGAACCGGTCGGCGTCCGCGACGACTGCCGCGTACCGCTCGTCGTCCGCCGCCGCTCTGAGCAGCGCTTTCGCGCCGAAGGAGGTGTTGATGATGTCCGGCTCGCCCGGGTCGCCCCGCCCGTCGAGGTGCTGGATCGGGTGGGGGTAGCCGGCACAGTAGCCGCTGTAGCCCTCGATTTGGTTCTCGACGAGCCAGTCCGCGAGCGCCCTCGCCTCTCGTGCGTACATCTCGTCTCCCGTCAGGTCGGCCATCGTCCGGTTCGCCATCGCGAACAGCGCCGCCCCCTGGTAGTTCCGACGCTGTCGAACCCCCAGGAGGGGCCTGACGTTGACCGGACACCGTTTCACGAGTTCCTGGAACCCGATGTTGACCCACTTCGAGTCGACGGGCAACGCCTCCCGGACCCGGTTGTCCATGCCGTCGCCGTAGTCCCAGCCGGTGTACTCACGGTCGCGAGCGTACCGTAGCGTCGCGGCCAACCACGACTGGATGCCGTGGTCGTCGGGGGTGTCGGTCCCGCCGCCGGTTCCGACGCGCTGGCGAAGGTCACCGAGCGACAGGAGCGAGTCGACACGCATCGTTCGGTGATTGGTGCGCCACTCGGGCGTATAGGTATGGACACGCTACTCCCCGGCAGTCGCTGTCAGCCGTCCGCTGGGCCGGGCGGGTCGCCCAGTCTACCACGTCGTTCGAGGTTCTGCCCCGCTCTCGCTCGCAGCGGTAGGGGCTCTATACTGAAACGCCCTACCGTGGAACGGGTGACTATGACCCCAGGTCGCGCAGGTGACGCGGCCCTGATCCCGACCGGGACCGAACTGAAGAGTTACGGGATCATGCGCTCGCTCCACCGCCACGGCATCGAGACGGTGGTGGCATCGCCGTATCCGGACCTGCCACATTTCGCCTCGCGGTACTGCTCCGAGCGGGTCCACCTGGACGCGACGCCGGCCGACCTGCCCGCCTACCGGGACGCGCTCCTCGATATCGCTCGCCGACCGAGCGTGGTGACGGCTTACCCCGTCAGGGAGTGTGACGTGTTCGTCTTCGCCAAGTACCGGGAGGCCTTCGAGAAGCACCTCTCGCTCGTGACGCCCGACCTCCACACGCTCCGGCGCGCACACGACCGCCTGGCGCTCGCTCGACACGCCGAGTCGATCGGCGTCCCCGCCCCGGAGACCCGCCTCCTCTCCGAAGTCGAGACCTGGGACTCCTCGGTGGTCGTCAAGTCCCGGTACAACGTCCTCACGAACGACTACGAGCCGACGTATCCGCCGGACACGCTCGAAGAAGTCAAGCGGGTCTCGCTGCTCGGCCCCGGACAGCGGCCCGACGCCGAGGCGTTGCGCGAGGCGATGGGCCACGAGCCGATCGTCCAGGCGTTCGTCCCGCAGACGGACAAACACCTCTACTGTGCGCTGTGGGACCACGGTGAGCCCCTGGCGACCTATCAGCACCGCCAGATCCGCCAGAACGCCTGGGTCGGCGGCGGCGGCGTCTACCGGGAGTCGGCCTACTCACAGGCCGTCGAGGACAACGCCTACGACCTGCTCAGCTCGCTCGACTGGCACGGCTACGCCTGCATCGAGTACCTCGAAGACGCCGAGACCGGCGAGTGGAAGTTCATCGAGATCAACCCCCGCGTCTGGCAGTCGCTCCCGGAGGCCGTCCGCGCCGGTGTGGACTTCCCGTATCACTACTGGCTTCGGGCGACCGACCAACAGGAGCTGATCGAGGACGACTACGACCTGGGGGTCGCCTGCCACATCGCCTACGGCGAGCTCGCGCACCTCCGGAGTATCCTCACGGACGACTCGCCGTTCGTCGAGCGCCCGTCGTTCCTCGGGACCCTCCTGGCCGTCGTCTGGAGCTCCGTCCGCCACCCGCGCTTTGACTACATCCGCCGGGACGATCCGAAACTGTTCCTGAGCGCCTGCCGACAGTTCCTCGAACAGGGCGTCACTGCCAGTCGGACCTACGATTCGGGCAGTGACACGGCCAGCGACGCCGACGAGACCCGCGCTACCGACGACCCACCGGTCGAGAGCCGCGTGAAGAACTCGTGACGGTGGTGTCTCGCTGACCCAGCTCTCCGTATCGACAACGCGAGTGGACCGATCCCGGCGGTTCGTGCTCGGTCAGTGACTCCGGGTTTCAACCCCAGAAACAGTGGGGGCGCCCTTATCGCCGACTCCCGAGTACAGCGAGCCACGATGCGAAACAGACGACAGTCGTCCGTCTCGCGTCTCGGACGCCTCCCACGAGTAGCCGTCGCGAACACGGCGCTCGCGCTCCTCGCGCTCCCGGTGCTGTCGGCGCTGAACCGCTTCTCGCTGCTCGGTCTGGGGCGGCTCGATCAGATCGCTGTCCAGTGGGTGATCGCCGCTGCCGTCGTCGGTATCGCGGTCGGTATCGAAGACCGGTCGCTCGCCGAGATCGGCTTCCGGCGACCGGCCTGGCGGGACCTGGGCTACCTGCTCCTGACTGCGGTGGCGGCGCTGCTCGTGTTCGCCGGCACGGATCCGCTCGTCTCGGCGACGGGGCTACCTGTCGCGGACGACGCCGGAACGATGGCGGTCTCGGCCGGCATCGGGGTCGCACTCCTCGGCGCGCTGACGACCGGTGTCGTCGAGGAAGTCCTCTTCCGGGGCTACCCGCTGGAGCGACTGCTGGACTACTCGGAACGCCCCTTCGTCGCCGGGGGACTCACCTGGGGCGTGTTCACGGTCGCCCACGTGGCGGTCTGGCCACTCGGCAATCTCGTCCAGATCGCCGCCGTGGCGGCGCTGTTCACCGTGGTGTACCTCCGGCGGCGGACGCTCGTCCCCGTGATCGGCGCCCACGTCCTCGTCTGGGGGCTCTCGGTTCTGGGGCAGGTATACGGTTGAGCGAAGCGCGAAGCACCCGGATTTATCAGGCGATCACGCCCTCGGTCCGCTATGCGCGACCGGATCGAGTCGTTCTTCTACACGCACATGTACGGCGAGTACGAGTCGGTCACCCGGCCGCTGTGGCTCTACGGGCACGTCGCCATCCTGCTCGCGACAGCGCTTGCCGGCTACACCGCCGCTCGCGGTGCCTACGTGGCGACGTTGTTGCTGGTACCGTTCCCGCTCGTGTACCTGTACAAGCGTTACGAGAAGGCCAGAACCTACACCGTTCACGCGGACACGCCCGACTGAGCGCCGGTCACCCCGGCAGGGTCGTACCGGCGACCTGCCGGCGGCGGAGCCGTCGGACTACCGCGTCCGGGACGGCCCTGATCGCGGCGTTGCGCAGGCGGCACTTGACAGTCGACTGCATCGTCCCCAGTCGGCCGAGGCGGTTCGACTCCCGGCGCACCCGGTCGGCACGGGACCGCCGGGCGCGCTGGTACTGGTCGGCGGCCGCCGCGGGAGTCCCGCAGGTCGCCACGGCGTCCGCGAGCGCGGGGCCGTCCTCGATCGACTGTGCGGCCCCCTGGGCGGCAAACGGGAGCATCGCGTGGGCGGCGTCGCCGGCGAGGACGACCCGTCCCCGCGACCAGGTCGGCAGCGACGGGAGGTCTTCGAGGGCCGAGACGACGATGTCCTCGGGGTTCAGGGCGTCCAGCGCCGCCGGGATCGGTCGCGGGTAGCCCGCCAGCCGCTCCCGGAGTGCCGCCGCGGCCGCACTCGGCGGTGCCTCCGGACCGGTGAGCCGCTCGGGGACGGTCGCGAACAGGTAGAAGCGGTCCCCGTCGATCGGTGCCCCGCCGGCGTAGACGCCGTCGCCCCAGACCTCGAACCCGGAGGCCCGGTAGGCCGACGGCAGGTCGACCGACACCAGCGCCCGGTAGGCCACGGCGTCGATTGCTCTGGGCGTGACGCCGGGTGCCACCGCCTCACGGACCGTCGAGTGAATGCCGTCGGCACCGATCAAGAGGTCCGGCGTGATTGTCGTCCCGTCGTCGAACCGCGCCCGCGGCGGGTCGGTACTCGACACAGCGACACAGTCCATGTCGGTCCGGACTTCGACCGACAGCGCGTCCAGGAGGATCTGCTGGAGGTCGGCCCGGTGGACGGCGACGAACCCGTACCCGAACCGCTCGCGTTCGACCGCGTCCAGATCGAACCGGGTCATGAACGACCCGCTCGTCGACCGCAGGCCGCCCCCGACCAGCGGGACCCCGGCTTCCCGGATGCGGTCGGCGAGTCCCAGGCGATCGAAGACGAGCATGGCGTTCGTCTGGAGGAGGATGCCCGCGCCGACCGGCCGGTACGCCGACGCGGCCTCGTACACCGTCGGTGAGAGCCCCCGCTGTTCCAGGGCGACGGCGGTCGTGAGGCCGCAGATGCCGCCGCCGACGATGGCGATATCCCGCGGCGGGTCCCGATCGCCAGCGGTCCCGTCCGTTCCAGTCGTGCCGTCGTGTGGTCGCGCTCCCGTCATACCGTCAGATAGGCCCCCACGCCCCACCGGTGTTCCGTGGGTTATTCACGACGCTTTAAGTCGGCCGCCGCGCTGGGTCGTCGTATGCGGTATCTCACGGTCGAGCTGTCGCCGGCCGACGGCGGCGGGTTCCACCCGCTCGGGGAGCGACTGACCGCCGAACCCTCGATCCAGCGGGACGCGATCCACCACGTCGAACTGCTGGACGACGGGACTGTCCTGACCCTCGCCGAGGGCAGCGGCGACCGCGAGCGCTACGAGGCGATCATGGCGGACTCGCCCGCCGTCGACGAGTTTCTGGTCTCGGGCGAGCAGCGCTGGATGGCGGTCAGTCGGTTCGAGCCGTCGGCGGCGGTCCGCGAGATTCTGACCTGGCGCCGGCAGTCCGATGTCGTCGTCGAGACGCCGATCCGGTTTCGCGACGACGGCGGCCAGCGACTCACACTACTCGGCGACGACGCGGCGTTCAAAGCGCTGTTCGAGTCGGTGACGGGGCTCGATTCCGTCGCCGTCGAGGTCGTCGCGACCGGCGAGTACGACCCCGAGGCCGAGCGGTTCACTCGCTCGCTGACCGCCCAGCAGGAGACGGTGCTGGCGGCCGCCGTCGAGGTGGGCTACTACCGTGCGCCACGGGAGGCGACCCAGAGCGAGGTCGCCGAGGCGGTCGGACTCGCACCGTCGACCGTGGGCACCCATCTCCGGAAGATCGAGGAACGGGTGTTCGGGGCGCTCACCCGGTGAGACGCCGGGTCGGGCTGTCGCCACTGTGGCAGGCCACCGAGTCGTCCGACTCGATCACGCGGGCCGCCCGCGGAGCGGACCGGTGTCGTGACCCGCTCACTCGCGGTCGTCGGCACGCGCTGCGCGGCGGCTCGCCCACAGCGCCGCGGCCAGGATGGTAACCACCGCGACGAGCGGCCCAGGGCCAGGCCCGTCGGCGTTCGTCGTGGTCGCCGGCATCGCCGTCGGTATCGGGGTCTCGGTAGCCGACTGTGTCGGCGTCGGTGTCGCGGTCGCAGTCGGCGTGGCCGTCGGCGTTGCGGTGGCGGTCGGTGTCGGCTCGGCCGGCGTGGGCGTCGGCGTCGTTGCCGGGACGATCTCGCCCTCGACAGTCGCCAGGGTCCCGCCCGTGTCGCGGACGCTCGCCTCGAAGCGCTGGCCGACTTCTGCCCCGGAGAAGTCGTGTCTGGTCGCCCAGGTGCCCTCGTCGGTGACCGTGGCGGTCGTCGTCTGTGTGATCGTCCGGCCGGTGGTCGTTCGGGTCCGGACCAGCAGCGTCGACCCGGGTGCGAGGTTGGTCGTTCCGGTCAGTTCGACGCCCGCGACCGGCTGGGCGGTGAGTCCCTCGTCGCTGTCTCGGAACGACGCCTCGCGGTCGACGAACTCGAAACTGGTCGTCAGCGTCTCCTCGCCCCCGGGGGCGAGATACGGATAGCCGGTGTGGGACGGCTGCGTGCGCTTGACGCTGTACCGCTCGACATCCTCGTCGACACCGGTCAGCGTGAACGTCGCCTCGTACACCTGGCCCGCCTCCAGTTCGCGGGTCGTCCGGACCCGTTCGGTATCGATCGCGGCGAAGAGGATGTTCTCCCGCTCGTCGAGTGCGAGCGCCGTCCCCGGGCCGTCGAGATCGAACTCGATCGGCTCGCGGTTGGCCGAGCCGTCCGCCTGTTCGACGGTCAGATTGATCCCCTCGGCGTCGTTTTCGACGACGCCCTCGATCCCACCGTCGTGTTCGGTCAGCAGGTGGCCGTAGACGCCCGAGACCTCGACCGCGACGACGACGCGGTCGCCGAGCGCGATCGTTCCGTCTCGGGGCAACGCCCGGAAGGTCGCGACACCGCCGCTCCCGGCCGCTCCCGCCGACGCGGCCCGGGACTCGATGCGCCGGAGCCGTGGCGATCCCAGGGTCAGTGCGGCCTCGTCACGGTCGTCACGGATGTTCAGTCTGTTGCCGGACCGCCGGATGTCGGTGGTCGAGGCCGCGACGATCGGGTAGTCGGTCGCGTCAAGCGGGGCGTCGAGGCCGCCGCTGACGCCGATCCCGCTCCGCAGTTCCCCGAGTGTCTCTCCACTCGCGAGGTCGTCGGATCGCCGGAGAGCGTCGGCGCTGTCTCGGTTCGCGACCGCCCGATACGGCCTGATGTCCGACGGGACGCCCGGATCGGACGGGTCCAGTCCCATGTACCGGGTGTTCAGCCTGACGCTCACGCGCCCGTCGCCGCTCCCGTCGGTCACCTCTACCACGTCGAGGAAGTTGCTGTCGTGGTCGCCGACGACGAGATACGCCGTCTCGGCGTTGTCGATACTGACGTTCACCAGGGCCACGTCACCCTGTTGTTCGGTGACGACCGTGCGTTCGAACTCCACGTCGGCACGGCTCAACCCGACCGAGACGGTCGCGGTCGCCGTGACGTTCGTGTCGACGACTTCGGCCTGGAAAGTGTAGGTGTCCGGGTCGATGTCGGTGAATCTGGCCCGGAGCGGTTCGTCGTTCGCCACGTCGAGCAGTATCTCGTCGTCGCGCTCGCGGTCGTCGTAGCTGTCGGCGAAGTCGTCCTCGTCGAAGATCCGTTCGAGGTCCTCGAACTGCAGTCCGCCCGCCGAGACCGCCACGGTGTAGCTCCCGCGGTTGGAGAGCAGTTCCAGGTCGGCGCTCCGGCCGGCGCCGACCGATCGGGTCGACCACCGGGCCCGGAAGTCCTGTTCGACGACTTCGAACACCTGCTCGCGCTCGGCGGTGATCCCCGGGCCACGGAGGAAGTACCGCCCGTCGAGTGTCTCCGTCGACAGCGTCAGTGTACCGTTCGCGTCGCTCCCGCGAGCGACCGCGAAGGCGCTTGAGTCACTGCCGGTGATCCGGCGAAGTTCGTACCGCTCGCCGGGGTCCAGGCCGGTCACCGCCAGGCGTTGGCCCTGCCAGAACAGGCCCTCGTCCAGATCGGTGTACGGTACGGTGTCGTCGGCTACCTGCAGGGCCGTTCCGCTCTCTCCGACGATGGCGGCGCTCCCAGAAACGGCGATCGTACTCGGTGCGACTGCGAGGAGGACGGCGACCGCGATTGTGGCTGTCCGGCGGGTCGGTTTCGATGCCATCTGGGGATCACTTACTGCCGATTTACAAGGCGCGGGCCATAATAATGGTTGCTAAACTGAAGGGTAATGGCGGCGTACCCGCCGTCGGCCTGTTCGGGAGGGTGCACCGCTCCGGCCGGCCGTCGGTCACGTCGGTTCACCGGGACCGCCCAGGGCGACGAAGACGGCCCCTTTCATCCCGAGTGACTGGTGTGGGCTACAGTAGTAGCGATAGACCCCTGGCCTCTCGACGGTCCACTCGAACGTGTAGCCGGCCTGGTCGATGGGGCGGCCACTCGTGAACACCCCGCTGGTCGAGACGCAGTTGTGGGTCCCGCCCCGTCCGGTCCAGGTCCAGACGACCGTCGTCCCGGGCGAGACTGCCACCGCTGCTGGCCCGTAGTAGTAGTAGCCGTTGGCGCCCTGGACCCCCACGGAGACGCCGGTCGTCTCCTGGCCGCGCGCGTCGACGGTCCCCCGGTAGTTGCTGACGTTCTCGAACCAGCCCTGGTAGTTGGGTTCCGTCGGAACGTACGTCTCGTCGCCGTCGTCGTCGGGATCCCCTCGACAGCCGGCGACCGCGGTGCTCCCGACCGCCAGGCTCACACCCAGCGCGCGGAGGAACGACCGCCGCCCGCCGCCAGCGTTGGTCGTCGGCGCCACGGCGGATTACTGTCTCACCAGCGCATCCTCGTTCAGGAACAGGTACACCAACAGCAGGATCAGCAACACCTGGACCGGCTTGTCGACGAGCGCGATGCTCATGTCCGGCATTCCCTGTGCGGCCCAGAGAACGATCTGGCCCGCAGTGAACGGGATGCCGAGGAGGTACAGGAGCCGACGATAGAGGTTCAACAGGAGCGCGACGATCGCTCCGAAGAAGACGAGGGCGGCGAACAGGAACGCCGGGAACCCCTGTTCGAGGTACAGGTACAGGTGAATCCCGCCCGTGATCGCCGCGAGGCCGCCCGCGAGCCAGTGCGCCCAGCTCATCCTCCCCGTGTCGAAGCCGACTTCGCCCCGCTCGAAGATGCCGTACCGCTGTGCAATTCCCATCAGTCGTTCGATACGAGCCACGGACGGACTTTGCTATACGCCACTTATCGGGCATACGAGCCGCTTATCGTTCCGGTAGGGTCGAACAGTCACAGCCGGCGCAGACCGGCGAAGTACGCGGGCGTCGCTCCCCACCGCCGCTCGAACGCCGTCTCGAACGCGAAGGCCAGTTCCCACTCGCCGGTCGACTCGAACCGGTCACGGAGTTCCGCGGGCGTGATCCCGTAGCTGCTGCGACCGACCTGTCGCGCGTCGCCGAGGACGCAGTAGTAGCCGCCGCGCCGGACGACGCCGCTCAGTTCGTCCACGAGGCGGTCCCGCTCGCGGTCGCCCAGGACGTGCAACATCGCGGAGTCGACGGCGGTCCGGAAGCTGAGTCCCGCGTCCCGGAGCCGCCAGAGGCCGAGCGCGTCGAGGACGAGGAACTGTGCGGGAATCCGTCGCCACCGCGCCTTCTCGCGGGCCTGCGTGATCGCCAACTGGGAGAGGTCGATCCCCAGCACGTCGTACCCCTGCCGGGCGAGAAACAGTGCGAGTTCGCCGGTGCCACAGCCCAGATCCAGGACCGGACTCCGCACGTAGCCGGCCTCGACGAGCGCGACGAACGGCCGCTGGGGGCGGCCGATGTCCCAGTTGGGCACGCCCGTGTACGCGGCGTCGTAGACGTGCGTCAGCGGGTTCTGTGGCGGTGGGCCGAGCTTACGCATCCGCGGACGGCGCCTCCCGGACGGACATACCCGACAGTTCGTCCGCTCGTGTCGTAGTAGTTCGTGTCCGACACCGGAGCTTCTGCCGCCCGTTCCGGTATCACCTTTCGTGTCACTCACGTCGCGGACCGCGACCGCCGGTGCCCTCATGGCCGGCGTGCTCGGGTTGCTCCTGGCCGTCGCTGTTCTCGGCCTCGCACCCGTCGGCCAGTCGCTCGCCGCGGCGCTCCTGAGTCCCCCGGTGAGGGCGGTGCGGGACCGATACGGGCGGCCGCTGTCCGTCCGGGCGACGTTTATTGTCATCGGCGCTAAACCACTCACGTACCATGTTCCGGACGATCCTGGTCCCGACGGACGGCAGCGCCGGCGCCCGACGGGCGTTCGCTCACGCCGTCGCACTGGCCGAGCGGTACAGGGCCGATGTCCACACGCTCGCGGTCGATTCCGCTGACGGCGGCGTCGACACGACGGCGCGGCTCGCGTCGACGGTCGAGGCCGCCGACACCACTGCCGACGTAACCCAGGCGGATCGAACCGGGGTCGCCCACGAGGAGATCCTGGACTACGCCGAGGCGGTCGGCGCGGACCTGTTGGTGCTTGGCACCCACGGCCGCACTGGCGTGCGCCGGTACCTGCTGGGGAGCGTCACCGAGAAAGTCGTCCGGCTCTCGGACGTGCCCGTCCTCACTGTCCGGGCCGGCGACGACGCCCGCGTCCGGTTCCCCTACCAGAACGTTCTGGTGCCGACCGACGGTTCCGAACAGGCGGCGGCCGCGGTCGACCCGGCGACCGACATCGCCGCTACCTGCGAGGCACACCTGCACGCCGTCTCCGTCGTCGATACCAGGGCGATGGGGACGGTGACGCGGCCGGATGTCCTCCTCGATCAACTGAAATCGCAGGCCCGGTCGGCCGTCGACGCGGTCGCTCGCGAGGCCTCACACGGTGGGGTCGACTCCGTCCGGACCGCCGTCCAGGAGGGACTCCCGTACCGGGCGCTCCTGGCCTACGTCGACGAGTTCGACATCGATCTGGTCGTGATGGGGACCCACGGCCGCCGCGGCGTCGACCGGTATCTGCTGGGGAGTGTCACGGAGAAACTCGTCCGGACGGCCCCCGCTCCCGTGCTGTCGGTCCGTGCTCCGGACGACGCGGCGCAGTCCACGGGGACCTCGGCGACGCCCGAATGAACCGCCGAACCCTCCTTCGATCCGGCCTGGCACCCACACTCCTCGGACTCGCCGGGTGCGGGGAGGGCTCGGGCACGGCGTCCTTCGAGGAGGGGTTCGAGGACGGCATCGGACAGTGGGCGTCGGCGGCCGCGATCGGTCCGGAGGTCGCTCTCGACGACTTCGACTGGTCGGCGGCGGTGACCGACGACCGGGCCGCCAGCGGCCAGCGGAGCCTGGAACTGTTCACCGAGGGCGACCACGACGACGGCACTGCCTGGGTCGTCCACCCGGTTCGTGTGCCGTCGCCGGGACGGTACCAGGCTACCGTGACAGCGTCGTTCTGGAGTGAGTCGGAGTCGTTCAACACGCTCCGGAACGCCGTGATGCGGCTCGGTCCCGACCGACCCGAGAGCGAGGCAGACTTTCCAGACCCGGGGGTGAACACGACGGCGCTGGGGACGGTCCCCTACGGTGGACTCCGTGAACCGTTGCACCTCTCCGAGGGATGGCGGGAGTATCGCTTCGAGTGGACCACGCCGCCGCTGTCGACCGACACGCTGTACGTCGCTGCCGGCACGAGCGTCGTCTGGGAGGCCGACGCCACCCATTACCTCGACGACCTGACCGTAGACCTCTCCTCTCGGTGACCCGGCACGGACGACGACTCCCGATCTGCGAAATGGTTTGGAAAAATGAAACAACCGGGAAATGAATTATATCTGCCCGTTCCCGAACGCGGTGGTATCTGCTGGTTCAACCCAGCAGGAGCTTGAGCCACGAGTTGTTCTTGACGATCGAGAGTTTCTCGATGTAGCTGTCCAGCCCGAGGATGCGACCGGAGCCGAACGCGCCCAGGCCGAACAGCAACACCGCATAGACCATGTGGTCGTCGACGACCCAGCCGTGCGCCACCGGGAGTCCGGCCATCAGCCCGCCCTCCAGCGCCGCGAGCCAGTAGAACAGCATCATCACGGCGCCCCAGAACGCGTTGAACCGGACGAACGCGCCCAGCAGGAGGCCAAGCCCGGTCAAGGTCAGCCCGAGCATGTTGAGCCAGTCGATCAACGGCATCCCCGCCATCGAGGCGAAGAAGCCGGTCAGCGGGTTCCCCGCCGGGATCGCGTTCTGCAGGAAGCCCGCGGCGGTCCAGTTGTTCGCCGGGTTCCCGTCGAGATACGTGACAAGCTTCGTGATCCCGCCTTGGAACAGCGTCCAGCCCATCACGATCCGCATGAAGAACAGGGAGTATCCGACCCAGGTCTCCGAGTAATCGAACGTGACGCTGCGCCCGAGCATCTCCGACTGTAGAGTCTGTTTGGTGCTCATGTACTCACGTTGGTCAAATGAACATATATTTGTTAGGGCAATTCTTTATATCCGAGAATACTGACCCCTGAGATGGAACGATCGGGGTCGTAGTCCCGTGGGGCTCGGAACCGGTCCCTGGCAGTCTGACCTTGATCGGTCGGTTCGGCCGTGTCGACAACACCATCGCTGGTCGGCGTGGGCAGAACGGGGAGAATCAGGACGCGTCTGTGTCCGACACGGTTCAGTCGGCCGTGACCTCGCGGCTGGCCGCGGTCTCTTCGGGGACGGGCGTGGCGAGTTTGTACGCCGCGTAGATGCCCAGGACGGCGATGCCGGCCAGGACGAGTCCGGTCCGGATCGTGGGGTCGATCATGGGGGTGGCGACGATCTCGCCCGCGTCGTTGGTGATCGGTGCCGCGCCGAAGGGTTTGCCCGCCAGCGTCTCGATCAGTCCCATGACGACGACGCCCAGGACGAGCAGTCCGCCGCTCAGTGCCATTGCCGCCTTGTCGATGATGTCAGTCATTGGTGGTCTCCGTTGGTTGGTCGGGGGGTGGTGTTGGTGTTTGTGTGGTCGTCAGTCGGTGCTGTTCAGCCCAGCAGGTATTTGAGCCGGGGGCGCTGTCGGACGAACTCCATCTTCTCGATGATGGCGTCGAGGCCGTAGTAGCGCCCGGTGCCCAGGACGATCATGGTGACGAACAGCAGGAGTCCCATGAAGTCGCTGTTGACCAGGCCGTGGCCGAAGCCGGCGTTGCCGACCCAGAACAGGGTCATGAAGACGACCCCGCCGAAGGCCGCCAGCCGCGTCAGCGCGCCGGCGATCAGCGCCAGCCCGATCAGCGTCTCGAACAGCGGCACACCGGGCGCGATCAGCCACGCCAGGTTGTTGCCCATCCAGACCGGGATCGGCCCGAGTGCCGTACCGGTCATCTGTTGCATGTAGGCCGGCCCGTACGCGAAGTTCAGGCCGTCCTCGATGAGCTTGGTCACGCCCGCGTGGAAGAACCACCAGCCAGTCAGCACACGCAGCATCGCCAGCCAGTAGGCCGTCCACGGTCCGTCGAGCTCTAGCTCGAACGCCTCGCCCAGGGGGTTGGTTGCTTGGTAGGACATCGGTGGTTCCCTCACATGTACGACTCGTGCCTGAAGTGGGTAATAAGCGGTACACTGTTCTCATCGGCTGGGAACGACCGAGAGCAGGTCGCTGTGGCGTTCCCAGGCCGTGAGAACACCGGGTCCGTTTGAAGCCGTCTCTCACGAAAGACCCAACTAGATGTCACGCTCGTCACCGTCGACCCCACTCTCCCGGCGCGGAGCAGGGGTGGTCGACACCCGATGAACCACCACCGACTCACCCAACTCAATGATCCCAACGACTACTTCGACGGTGTTGCTCGTCGTCGTGACCGCGGCGACGCTGGTCGTCGGCGGCAGCATCGCTCACCTGGCGCATCGCGCGGCACGGCGAACCGATTCGGAACCGCTCAGGCTGTTCAGCTACGGCTTCGGCATCATCGCCGTCGGTGTCGCAGTTAGCGGGCTGGTCTCGCTGGTCACGACCTGGACGACCGGTGAGGTGCTTCTTGTCCAGGGCGGGTTCGTTCTGGTCGGGCTTGCCTTCCTCGTTCGCTCGCTGTACGTCGGAACGCCGACCCCGGACCACGCGTGATCGCCCCGTTCAATCGGCGTCGGCGGCGACCGCGGCCGTCGGCTCCCGAGGCCGGGACCCGGGCGTGTCCGACCCCGACGACAGCGACCGGGCGGAGTTCCCGACGACCAGCAGGCTGCTCGCGGCCATCGCCAGCGCGGCGAACAGTGGATTGAGGACTCCCAGCAGCGCGAGCGGGAGCGCGACGGCGTTGTAACAGAACGCCCACGCGAGGTTCTGGCGGATGCGCGAGCGAGTCGCGGCGGTGAGGGAGAATACCGCCGGGACCTGCCGGAGGTCGTCCGTGGTCACGACTGCGTCGGCGGCCTCGGCCGCGAGTTTCGTGCCCGACTCCAACGCGATACCCAGGTCCGCGGTCCCGAGCGCCGGCGCGTCGTTGGTCCCGTCCCCCACCATGGCGACTGTCCCGCGGGACTGGAGGCGCCCGACGACCTCGGCCTTCGCCTCGGGAGGGACGCCGGCGAACACCTCGTCGACGGCGTCGTGCGTCCGGAACTGTTCGGCGGCCTCGGGGCTGTCGCCGGTGATGACGACGACCTCGTGGTCGGCGGCCAGCGCGGCGACGACCGATTCCCAGTCGTCCCGCGGGCGGTCGCCGCCGACGATCGCGTCCCGGGCGCGCCCGTCCCACCCGACGAGCGCGGGGACGTTGGCCTCGGCCCGTGCCTGTTCACACCGTTCCCGGAGGGCTGGGGAGACGGTCAACCCCTCGTCGACGAGCAGCGACGGCGTGCCGACGACGACGCGCTCCCCGTCGACAGTCGCGCTGACGCCCCGACCGGGGTGTTGCTCGAACCCGTCGACAGTCGCGGTCGGGGCCGACGCGGCGTCCGTGATCGCCGCCGCGAGCGGGTGGTCGGCGAACTGCTCGACCGCGGCGGCCCGGCGCATGGCCGGGTCGTCGGCCCGTTCGAACAGGGTCACGTCGCCCGTCGTCAGCGTCCCGGTCTTGTCGAAGGCGACCACGTCGGCCTCGGTAGCCGTCTCGAACACGGCGCCGTCGGTGACGACAACACCGTCGTCGAGCGCCTGTTTCACGCCCGCGGCCGTCGCCAGTGGTGTCGCCAGCCCGAGCGCGCAAGGACAGGAGACGACCAGCACCGCCAGCCCGGTCAACAGCGCGTCGGTCGGCGCCGCGCCGGCGGCCAGGTGTGCGCCGGTCGCTACGACGGCGAGGACGACCACGAGCGGGACGAAGACGGCGGCGATCCGGTCGACGAGCCGCTGGACATCCCCTCGGTCGCTCTGGACCTCCCAGAGGAGGTCCGTCAGCCGGTCGACCGTGCTCCGTGCGTCGGGGCCGACCGAGACGACGAGGCCGCCGTCGGTGACCAGTCCGCCGCCGACCACCTCGTCGCCGGGGGTCTTCCGGACGGGCAGGGACTCCCCGGTGACCAGCGACTCGTCGACGGCTGCGGTCCCCTCGTGCACCGTCCCGTCGACCGGGACTCGCTCGCCCTCGCCGACGACCACCTCGTCGCCGGGCGCGAGGTCGTCGAGGCCGACCGTCTCGGTCCCGTCAGTGGTCCGCCGGCGAGCGCTGTCGGCGCGTTGCTCGGTGAGGTCGGTCAGCCGCCCGGCCGCGGCCTCGCGGACCCGGTCCTGGTAGTAGTCGCCGATCGAGACGGCCAGGACGATGACCGTCGCCACGTCGAAGTACACCTCCGTGTGGCCCACCAGCAGGGCGAGGACGCTGTAGCCGAAGGCCGTCGTCGCGGCCATCGCCACGAGCAGGTCCATGTTCGGCCGGCCGGCCTGCAGACTGACGTAGGCGCCCCGCAGGATCGGAAAGCCAGTGTAGCCGACGACCACGGCGGCCATCACGGCGGTGTTCCACAGCAGGTACGCCCCGGCCGGGCCAGTGGGGTCAACGAACAGGAACTCGCTCCCGAGTCCGAGATAGGCCGGGTAGAGAAAGAGGACGTACCACAGCATCGTCATCATCCCGAAAAAGCCCCCGACCAGCAGCCGGCCTTCGAGTTCGTGGTCGTCGCCGGCGTCCGTGTCGGCCGGGCCGGCCTCGTAGCCGGTCCCCGCGACGACCGCGGGCAGCTCCGCGGCCGAGAGCCGTTCGGGGTCGTAGCTGAGTTTCATCGTCCCGGTCGAGTAGCTCGCGGCAGCGCCGGCGACTCCCTCGCGGTCGGTCGCTCGGGCTTCCAGAAACGTCTCGCAGGTCGCACAGTGCATCCCGTCGACGGAGAGATACGCCGTCTCGCCGTCGACGGCGTCGGGGTCGGCGCCGCTTTCGACATCCTCGACGGACCGGTCTGTGGGCTCGTCCAGCGTCCGGGCGACTTCCAGACAGCCCCGACAGCAGAACTCGCCGCCGACACCGCTGTCGGTGACGGGCGGATCGGCCGACAGCCCACAGAGTGTACAGTCCGTCATCGGCTCACATCCACGGCATCGGCAGCGGTGGTTTCGGTAGCGAGACTCCGAAGACGCCCAGCCCGTTCGACAGCGGGACGAGCGCGAGCACCAAGAAGACGGCTCCGAGGACCCGATGGATCGCGACCCGGCGAGCGGGGGACAGCGACCCGAACGCCGTCCCGTAGGCGAACACCAGCGGGATGGTCCCGAGCCCGAGCGCCGCGAGCGAGAGCCCACCGGTCACTGCCGATCCGGTGGCGAAGGCGTACAGAAACGCGGGGTACAGCAACGGACACGGGAGCAGCCCGTGCATCGCACCGAGCGCGACCATCCCGGGGCCGTCGACCCAGGCGTCGACGCGGGCGACCAGTGCCGCCGACACTCGGCGGAAGAGCCCGCCGACGACCGGGACCGACGCCGCGATGTCGACGGCGTTCCCACGTGTGAGATAACCCAGACCGACCGCGAGGATGGCGAGTCCGACGGCGACGCCGACGACACCGCGGACGGCCGTCCCGAGCCGGGCCAGGCCGGCCACGTCGAACAGGGCACCGCCGGCGGCCCCAGCGCCGCGCCGACGACTGTGTAGCTGACCGCCCGGCCGACGTTGAACGCGGCCTGCTGGCGGAGTTCGTGGAGCGACACCGGACCACCGTCGTCCAGCCGCTCGGCGTAGGTCGTCACCAGCGGGCCACACATCCCGAGACAGTGGACGCTCCCGACGAGGCCGAGGCCGGCGAAGGCGGCGATCCCGACGGTCTCGCCGGCGGTCAGGCCTCCGCTCAGCGGTCCCATCTCAGGCGGGCTGGCCCTCGTGGGGCGCGGTCATCAGATAGAGGCTCGCGGCGATGATGACGACGCTGACGAGCGACAGCGCGACGATGGTCCGCCCCGTTCCCTGGAGATAGTACGCGACGGGCGCCAGCCCGAGCAGGGCCAGCACCGTCACGAGTCGCGGACTGGATCCGGACATACTCGCCCCTAAGATGGAGGGGACATAAAAACGATAGGCCCGTTCCTGACCGGCGGGAAGGCGGGATCAGATTTTTTAAACTGGTTGTTGACGGCCCGACTATGGGCCGATCAACTGCTGGAGCATCGCACGGCTCGCGACACCGGGAGGGGTCGCGATGGCGCTGAACCGGCGTCAGTTCGTCCAGACAGCGGCTGCTGCCGGAGCGCTGGCCGGAGCTGGCACGGCGACTGCACAGGAAGAACCCGACTACGGCGGCTGGTTCGACGACGTATCGAACTTCGAGGGCACCGTCGACAGGCGGGGCCAGGACACCGTCGAGATCACCGTCGGTGCGGAGGGCAACAACGGCGCGTTCGCGTTCGATCCACCCGCGGTGATGGTCAGTCCGGGGACGGAGGTCGTCTGGACCTGGACGGGCGCGGGTGGGGGCCACAACGTCGTCTCGGACGGCGACGGGCCGCTGAACTCGGGCGATCCGGTGTCGGAGTCGGGGACGACCTACAGCCACACCTTCGAGAGCGAGGGGATCTTCAAGTACGTCTGTACGCCCCACGAGGCGCTGGGGATGAAAGGCGCCGTCGTGGTCCGACCGGGCGGGTCCGGTGGCGGGGGCGACCAGCCGACGGGGCCGCCGGCCAACCCCGACTACGGCGGCTTCTTCGACGGTGTCTCGAACTTCGACGGGGAGACCGTCGACCGGACCGGCCAGGATTCCGTCGAGATCAGCGTCGGTGCACAGGGCAACAACGGCGCGTTCGCCTTCGACCCGCCGGCGGTCCGCGTCTCGCCAGGGACAGAAGTCGTCTGGACCTGGACGGGCGCGGGCGGCGGTCACAACGTCGTCTCGGCCGGCGACGGGCCGCTGAACTCCGGTGATCCGGTGTCGGAGTCGGGGACGACCTACAGCCACACCTTCGAGGACACCGGCATCTACCGGTACGTCTGTACGCCCCACGAGGCGCTGGGAATGAAAGGCGCCGTCGTCGTGGGCGCACCCCCGGGAAGCAGCGGTGGCGGCGGTGGCGGACCGAGCGTCGAGGTCTCGGGGCCGCGCTGGCTCTTTACGAGTTCGATCATGCTGGCGTTTTTCACGCCGCTGCTGTACGCGGCCGCGGTGCGCCGCCGGAAGGGACAGGCCCCGCCCTCGGTCACCGACGAGGACGGGCAGGCACTCGTCGAGGAAGCGGCGGAGACGGCACCGGCCAACGAGATCGGTCACGACGAGTACGACCCCTGGGGGACGGCCGCCCTGGTGGCGTTCTACTTCGTGTTGATCGCCCTGCTGTGGGTGTTCATGTACTTCGTGGAGTTCCTCGGCCGCGTCTCGGTGATCGGGTGATATCATGCAGGTCCACAACTTCGAGAAAATCTGGCTCGGTGTCGCGCTCCTGTTGATCGTCGGCTTCATCGCCACCATCGCCTACGGGTCGGTCGGCGCTGGCATCTCGATGGTCGACGACAGCGGCGGAACGATCAGCGCCCAGGCGGTCCAGAGCGGCGAGACCGGTACGGGATTCGACGACCCCGGCGTGGTCAAACAGAGCGACGACCACTACGTCGTCTACGTCGTCGCCCAGCAGTTCCAGTTCCGCCCGGGCAGCGGTGACAACCCGATCAGAGTCCCGGCCGACGCCCGGATCACCTTCATGGTGACCAGCCCGGACGTGGTCCACGGCTTCTCGATCACTGAAACGAACATCAACACAATGGTTATCCCAGGACAGGTCGCGGAGGTCTCGGCACGGTTCGACGAGCCTGGCACGTACGGGCTGGTCTGTCACGAGTACTGTGGCGCGGGCCACCACACGATGGGCGGCTCCATCGAGGTGGTCGCGCCCTCGAACTACACCGCCCAGCAGCAGGCGGTCGACGGGGAGGTGAGCGCCTGATGGTCTACGTCGACGAGTTCCCGAAGACGGCGAAACTCGTGCGGGGCCAGTTCCTCGTCGCCTTCGGCGCCCTGGCTATCGGGGCGCTCTTCGGCGTGATCCAGGCGCTCCACCGGACCGGCGTCTTCCGTGGCTTCGTCAGTTCGGCGGACTACTACACGCTGCTGACCGGCCACGGCGTCCTGCTGGCGCTGGTGTTTACGACCTTCTTCATCGCCGGGCTGTTCGGCTGGGCGGTCTCGAACAGCCTCGACCGGGAGCTGTCACAGCGACTCGCCTGGGGCGGGTTCTGGACGATGCTCGTCGGGACGGTCCTCGCCGCAGTCGCCATCATCGGCGGGCTCATCGGGGCGCCCAGCATCCTCGGGCACTCGCTGAAGGCCGACGTGCTCTTTACGTTCTACGCGCCGATGAAGGCCCACCCCGCGTTCTACGTCGGGGCGGCGCTGATCATCGTCGGTTCCTGGGTCGCTGGGGCCTCGTACTTCAAGTCGCTGTGGGAGTGGCGCTCTGAGAACCCCGGCGAGCGCATCCCGCTGCGGACGTTCATGGTCGTGACCACGATGCTGATGTGGTACATCTCGACTATCGGCGTCGCCGTCGAGGTGGTCGCCTTCCTCATCCCGTGGTCGCTGGGACTGATCCAGAACGTCGACCCACTGCTGACCCGGACGCTGTTCTGGTACTTCGGCCACCCGGTCGTGTACTTCTGGCTCATGCCGGCGTATCTGGTCTGGTACACGATCCTGCCGAAACTGGCCGGCGGGCGGCTGTTCAGCGACCCGCTCGCACGCGTCGTGTTCGTCCTCTTCCTCTTGCTGTCGACGCCGGTCGGCTTCCACCACCAGTACGTCGACCCCGGCATCCCGGAAGGGTTCAAGTTCATCGCGATGACGAACACGATGTTCCTCCTGCTCCCGTCGCTTCTGACCGCCTTCACCGTGGTCGCCTCGATGGAACACGGGGCGCGTCAGCGCGGCGGAAAGGGGTACCTCTCCTGGCTCCGTGACCTGCCGTGGGGCAACCCCGCTTTCGCCGGCTGTGCGCTCGCGGGGCTGATGTTCGCCGCCGGCGGGTTCAGCGGGATGATCAACGCCGGGATGAACATCAACTACCTCATCCACAACACGCTGTGGGTCCCCGGTCACTTCCACCTCACCGTCGGGACGGCCTTCGCACTGACGGCCATGGCGATCAGTTACTGGCTGGTCCCACAGCTCACCGGAAAACAGCTCCAGCGGCGCTCGCTGGCGCTGGCCCAGCCCTACGTCTGGTTCATCGGCATGACCCTGATGTCCAACGCCATGCACCGCGCGGGGCTGGCCGGCATCCCGCGCCGGACCGCCGAACCGACCTACGACGAGTTCGCCTTCGAGGGGGTCGCCGGCACCGTCGGCGAGATGCGCCTCCAGATCGCGATCGGGGGCTTCCTGCTGTTCGTCGGCGCCGCCCTCTTCCTGATCGTGATGGCCGAGACGTTCCTGGCTCGCCGTGGCGGGACCCTCTCGGTCAACAGCACGATCCCGGAGCCCCTGTCCGGTCCCGAGCACAGCCCGCGCATCCTCGACAACTACAAGCTCTGGACGGCCATCGCGCTGGTGCTCATCGTCATCGCATACGGGCCGCCCCTGGCGAGCATGATCGCCGACGGCATCACCGCGCCCGGGAGCCCGCCGATCCCGGTCTGAGGACCCACTCTCTATCACCGCTACCTACCCATGTTCGACGACATCGACGGCCCCGAACAGACGACGCTGGTCCGGACACTGATCGTCCTGGCGATCGCGCTCCCGATTCTCATCGAGGTGGCGACCTTCGGGAGTCTGCTCAGTCATTCGCTGCTGGGGGTCGGCGGCGACGCCGGTGGCGCCGCGACAGCGACGGCGACGCCGACGGCCGAGATCGAGGGGGCCAGCGTCGGCGACGAAGTCCTGCCCGCGACGCCGGCAGTCGAGCGGATCGATCGCGCCGCTGTCGTCACCGGTGAGGACGGCTGGCGGTTCGTCCTGACGGTGGCCGTCTCGAACCCAACCGATCACCCCTACGAGCTTCGACTGGGCGAGGTCCACACGAGGGACGGCGAGACGGTCGCCGGCGGCGCGACGACCGGGACCGTCGCCGCCGGCGGGAACGGGACCGTCACCGGCGCGTGGGTCCTCCCGACGGGCCACCAGCCCGAGACGGTCGCCGTCACGGCGGTCGACCGGACCGCTGACGGGGCCGAGACGGAGACGTACTCCATCCGGCTCGGCTCGGTCCAGCTCTCGAACGGCTGAGCCCGGTCACGGCTCCTGTGGCGAGCCGTCGCCGGCCCACGCCGGGCGCGAGACGGTAGTGTTCCCGATGGCCGTGACCTGTTGACTGATACTGACCTGCACCTGTCGGTCGCCGACGCTCGTGTCGTACCGCACCAGCAGCGACTCGACGACGCCGTCGGCCGTCACCAGTAGCCGCACGGAGGCGTTGCGGGGAGTGGCAGTCGCGACCGGTAGCGGCCGGCGTGGGAACCGAACCCGACCGGTCGACACTAGAACCGCACCGCCCCCGGATCGGCGGTTGATATCGTACGTCGCCGCGGCGAGATAACCGCTGGGCCGTGCGGCAGCGAGGGTGTGGATCGCCGGTCGTTCGGGCTGTGGAACGGTACTTACGTGTCCGTTTGCCAGCGTCGAACGGACCCAGTACCGGGACTCCTTCCCCCAGAGGTCGCTGCGGGTGACCGTCGGCGTGAGCGGTCCGGCGCCGTCGGCGCGGAACGACTGCTTGACGCGCCCTTCGGGTGTCACGTGGCGCTGCCACCGGATGTGAAGCGAGCGGTTGGGGCCGGCGAGGATGGCCGTCTGCGTGACGGTGTAACTCCGATCGTCGAGACGCCTCGCGTCGGCACGGCGCACCGCTGCCCTATCGATGGTCTGAGGGGCAGGTCCGGTTGCTGCGGATGCCGGGACGCCCGGAGCGAGCGGCGCTGGCTGGTCCGGGACGGGGGCCGGCGTCGCCGGCGGCGGGGACGGTCCCGGCGACGCGAGCCCGGGACAGCCGGCGAGGACTGCCAGTGTCACCGCCAGCAGAAGCCGCGGACCGACCCGCCTCACCACAGCCCCGGACTCACCGCAGACACCGTTCGCGCTGTCCCCGGATCGTGCCGAGACAGTCGGTGATCTCGGTCAGTGCCGGACAGGTCACCGCGCGGTCGCCGTAGAGAAAGCCGATCAGGCTGTCGGCGTCGACGCCGGCCAGCGGGCTCCCGGAGCGCCGGTGGAGGAGCCGCTGGCGTCGGGTGGCGAGTCGTTCACACGCCGATTCGAGTCGTGTGAGCTCGGCGTCGTACTCCCCGAGTTCGCTGCTCGTGGCCCCCGCCCCGATCGCCTCGCCGAGTTCGGCGGTCCGGGACTCGATCTCCGAGAGCCGGTCCCGGATTCGCACGAGCGAGTCCCGTTCCGTCTCCAGCGTCGCGCCGAACTCCTCGCGCTCGGTCGTCGCGCGCGCTCCGGCCGCGACGATCGTCTCCCGAAGCACCGGCGTCAACTGCTGTCCGTCGACGATCTGTGTCGCGATCTCCGCGCCGAACTCCGCGCGCAGATTCTCCGCCAGCCCCTCCCCGTACACCTCGTCGTAGTGTGGTACCGCCATCACTGTCTCCGCGTAGGTCTCCGTGACCGACTGGAGACCCTTGGACTGCACCTGGTGGCCGCCGGCCGAGACGGCCAGTGTATCGCCGCCGCCCGTGGTTCGGACGGCCGCCGGCTCCGGTTCTCGGTCCCGCACGTGGCTCGTGAACCGGCGAAACGCGCGACGTTCGTCGGTCACGTACTCGATTTCACGGTCCAGTATCTCGATCGCATCGTCGAGTCGGTGGTGGGTCGTTCGTGGCATGGGGGCGTGGTCGATCGAACCGCCGTGTAGTGGTGATCGCGGTGTCCGCACTCGGTACGGTTCGTCGTTCAGTGACGACGAGGTAGTTCGTTGCTATGAGGGATATATACCACACTGAGCCGAACGTAGTGCTTTGTGGGCGTCCGGCGGGAGAAAGCGACGGCTAACTACGGCACTGGACGCGCGACTGTCCGTATGGCGACGCATCCGACCAGACGGCGGTATCTGACCGCGGCGACCGCTCTCGCCTGTCTCGCTGCGGGCTGTGGCGGCGACGGCGGTGACGGCGGCGACGGCGCGCCTGGCCCGGACGACTACCCCCTGATCGACCAGTGGCTCACCGAGACCGAAATCGGCGGGGCCGACGAGACCTACGACGGGACCTTTACCGACAGGCGCGGCCAGGACACGGTGACCGTCGACGTTGGGACCGAGGGCAACGGGGGGAACTTCGCGTACGCGCCCTCGGCGCTGGTCGTCTCGACCGGCACGGAAATCCGGTGGAACTGGACCGGCGAGGGGAACCCGCACAACGTCGAAGCGCTCCCCGAGGAGCAACTCGGGGAGTCGGACTACGAGTTCAGTTCCGGCGAAGCCGAGGGAGGGTCCGGAGTCAAGTACACGCGCACGATGGACCAGGCCGGTATCGCGCTGTATCACTGTGAACCCCACTTCGCGCTGGGCATGAAGGGCGGGATCGGCGTCGAGTAGCGGGGTGTGACGCCCCGCCGACAGCGCGTGCCCGGGCGGTCCTCACTCGGACAGCAGCCGCCCGTGCACGTCGATCTCCCCGTTCCGGACCCGGGTGCTGCTGATCCGTCGCCCGTCCTCGGCGACGATAAACGGTGGCGTGTGGATCTCCAGCGGGGCGAGCCCGTTCCCGGTCCGCTGTTGGTTGAGTTCGTAGGCCCGGCGCTGGGCCTTCGCTTCCGGCGAGACGATCAACGCGTCGAGGTCCTCGCGCGTCGCCGCCGGGCCCAGCGGCGTCGCCAGTTCGAGGATCCGGAACGAACTGCTGTAGGCGGCACCGATCCGATCGAGTTCCGCCTCCAGGGCGTCGTAACGCTCCTCGAAAGAGCCGAGCAGCTCGGCGTGGCCCGGGTCGCTCCGCGTCTCCGCCGCCAGTTCCGTCCCCGTCAGCCCGACGACGACGTGGCCGTCGCCGGCGCCGTCGTGACTCGCCGTCTGAAACGCCTTGTGGAGTAACGCTCGGTGGCCGTTGTGGATCGGCGTGAACGTACCGCCCAGGATCGCGATGCGCTCGGACGCTGCCATATTGGGTGGTCGCGGCCGACCGACGTAGATGTATCGCCGCTGTGTGGTCGCCCTCGTGGCCACCGGCTGTCCCTCTGAGTGACCGAGCGATATTTGTAGTCGTGTCGCGTCAGTAACAACTGGGAGTGACAATGGCTCACACGATAGAGATCAGCGACGAACTCAGGGACCGCCTGGACCGCCACCTCGACGAGGACGAGACCTACGAGGAGCTCATCACGGAACTGGTCTCGATGTACGAGACGGAAGGGACGTTCCTCCAAGAGGGGTATTCGGAGTAACGACCGGGACGACGCGGACACACCGTTATCGAAGTGTTCTCGCCGTTCGGTCGTACGGTTAGCTAGCGGTTACAGCGGGAGCGAAGCGGCAGTCGACCAGTTCACTCCGCCGCGTCGGGCTGTTCGGCGCGCGGGACGGTGACGGGCGGTAAGCCCGCTTCGATCTCGTCCCGTCGGTCCCCGAAACTGCCGGGGAGGACGAACCGTTCGCCCAGTTCCGAGAGCGGTTCGTCGCTCGTGTAGCCGGGGCCGCTCGTCGCGAGTTCGAAGAGGACGCCGCCGAACTCCCGGAAGTACACCGACCGGAACCAGTGGCGATCGATCTGCTGTGTCGGCCGCAGGCCCAGCGATCGGACCGCCGCCCGCATCTCCATCTGGTGGTCGTCGGTCGGCGTCTGGAACGCGACGTGGTGGACCGTCCCGTGGCCCTGCCGCCCGCTCTCGATGGTCGGGAGCACGTCGACGTACGTGCCGACCGGCCCTTCGGCGGCGAAGCGGGTCCGCTCGTCGCCCGGTGTGTCGCCCTGTGACGCCTCCGTCCCGACCCGCTCGAACCCCATCGTGTCGAGCAGGTCCTCGGTCGGGTCCGGGTCCGCGAGCCAGAGCGTCACGGAGTGAAAGCCCCGGATCGCGTGTTCCTCGGGAACGAACTCGGTCCACGGTACCGTGGGGTCGTCCTCGGGAATCTCGACCGCCACCAGTTCGACGGGCAGGCCGTCCGGGTCCGAAAACGGCAGGACGGTCTCGCCGAAGCGCTCGATCCGGTCGTCGTAGTCGACCCCGTAGTCGTCGAACCGATCCTCCCAGTAGTCCAGGCTCCCCTCGGGAACGCGGAACGCGGTCCGTGAGACCTGTCCGGAGCCGACTTTCCCCTGCGAGAGGTCTTCCCAGGGGAAAAACGTCATGCTCGTCCCGGGCGTCCCCTCGGCGTCCGCGAAGAAGAAGTGGTAGGTTCCGTCGTCGTCCTGGTTGATCGACCGCTTGACCAGGCGGAGACCGAGGGTCTCTGCCCAGAAGTCCATGTTCCGCTGTGGGTCGGCGGCGATACAGGTCACGTGGTGAATCCCTGGTGTCGGGTCGGGCATGACGCGATAGTACGGCGTCGAACTACTTGAGTTCCTGCTGGCACGAGTGTTACCGGCTCGGTTGATACCTCGTGCGGGCGATACCTTTTCGTGTCAGTGTGTGAGATAATGTGGCATGGTAGCACCCGAACACAGTGGGAAACCGGTGCAGCACGTACCGATCACCGGACGGGGGCGTCCGGGGCAGCCGACAGCCGTCCGCCGATCTCGGGGGCGTCGACGGTGAGTCTCAAACTGGTGAAACTCCCCTTCCGCGTCGTGGGCTTTCTGTTCTCGCTCGTCTTCGTCGGCGGGATGGTGGAGTTTTTCGGCATGGTGTTGTACCTCCAGTGGCGCGACCAGGCCGCGTTGCAGGCACTGACGGCCGGCGGTGTCACGCCCCCGGAAGCCATCTCGTTCGTTCTCGCTAGCCCCGACAGAGTCGTGGTCGCGGCGCTTCTGGCTGTCCTCTCGGTCGTCTTCGTGGTGACGGGTGATTCTGGAGGAAGTGGACACGTCGGTGGCGGCTACGACGACGGTGGTGGGGTCGGCGGGTTCGACGGTGGCGGCGGTGGCGGCGACGGGGGCGAGTAGCGTTCGGTGAGACAGACGCCGCTCCTCGTCCCGGGGCGCACTGCCCGCTCTGCAGTCCGACGGAGAACCGGATCACTGGCGGTCCGCGTGGGTACTGCGTCGGGAGGCTGTCCCCCCCTGCCTGCCGCCCAGCGGATCAATCCGTCGTCTCGGACTGGACGAACTGCTCTCCCAACCAGTCGGCTTCGGTGTGGGACAGCTCCAGCAGTTTGCTGCTCAATTCGCTTTTCAGGTGCGCGGTCTGGAGGTGTCGGTAGACGGTCTGTTCGTCGCTCCTGAACGTACAGAGTGGACACCGGCGACGTGTATCGCTCATCGGTCTCGGTTTCGCTGGACGGCGGTCGGTAATAGATATACAGCCGTTACTCGGTGCCACGGGTAGCCGGCCAGTCCCGCGCGGACGGTTCGGCCGGGAGTACCGGACAGTAACCACGCGCCATCACCTGGGTCGATTCCGTAAGTCGCAGTTGCCACGGAGTACGCCCCGCCTGTCGCGGACGCGTGGTGTCACACACTTTTGCCCTGACGGTCCACGGTGGGGACACGCTTCGCCCGACCCGTCCGGGGCGGGACACCCGCTCCTGTCGCCGCAGCCCGCGTCGGTCCGATACCGCCGTCTCTGATGCCCGCAGTTACCGGAGGGTGGTTACCGCTGCTGGCTCCCGCTCCCTCGATAGTCTCCGCCGACAAGATAATAGCTATACAGTATAATTCGACTAACGGGGTCGTGGTTCCAGAGCACTCCGCTAGCTGGCACACGAGAGCGGCCGGAGAACGGACGCCGGGCTTCGCCCCCGGCGTCCCGAGCGCAGGATCAGAGGTCGTCCTCGACCGCTTCGACACTCACCGTCCCCTGCGCGTCGATGTTCTCGACGGAGAGTGCGCCGGTCTCGAACACGTCCTGTGCCGTGGGGAACGGGAACGTGGTGATTCCCAGTCCCGCGAGAGCCGGCCCCGAGACGGGTGGTCTGGGTCCCTGTGGGCCTGCCGGTCCGAAATCCCCGTCGTACTCGGAGCTGTCCGGGTCGCCGACGACGATCCGCATGACCATCCCGAAGAACTCGTGTGGCGCACAGAACAGGTCGTACGTCCCTGGACTGTCGAACTGATAGAGCCAGCTGCCGCCGGCGCCGATCACCGGTGAGGAGAGCGGCGGAACGTCGTCGGGGACTCGCTGCTGGCGCCCCTGGTTCTCGTGATACGCCGTGACCGTGTGTTCCGGTGTCTGAAAGTCGAACTGGACGATATCTCCTTCCTCGATACGGAGCCCGGTCGGCGAGAAGTGAAACGGGATCGTCGTCGGATCGCCGTCTTCCAACGCCTCGGGGTGGATGTGGAGTCCGACGGTGGCATCCGGTTGGAGACTCCCCGGGAGCTTCTCCAGCGACGGCTCGGAATAACCGTAGTACGGGTCGATCTGTGGCGGATGGCCGCCGTCGTGCCGGGCCGTCGCAGCACCGGTCCCAGCGGCCGCCATCGCGCCGAAGCCGAGTGCCCGCAACACGGTCCGGCGGTCGAATCCGCGGGCCAGTAGCCGCTTCAGTAATTCCCGGTCTCCGAGGTCTGTACTGGGTGAATTGGTATCTGTCATGACGTTGAACACCGCACTGGCCGTCTCGGCCGGGCCAATTCCGTGTTCTCGACGGCGACTGAATAGTATACACAGGCATCGCAACGATAGGCTCGACGTACCGAACCGGCCGGTAGAAACGGGTCGATTACTCCCCGGAAAGCCCGGAATACCGTCGGCAAGGTGATGCCCCCGAGAAACGGGGGGCCAGTCGACGACCCGCTGGCGAAAACGACGACTCGGTGTGAACAGCATGACACTACCGTCGTCGTCTCGAGGGGACAGCCGCCGCCCGCAGGTAGCCGTCGGGTGTCGTCGCTCGGGTGGAGACCGCCGGAGTAAAGAGTTCGAACGACCAACTAGACGGTATCTCCCGGACAACCGACCAACCGACGCTCGGGCCGGGCTACGAGGACCACGGCCCGGTCCTGCTGTTCGACGGGGTCTGTAACCTCTGTCACGGGCTGGTCCAGACCATCGTCCCGCGGGACCCCGAAGGGCGGCTCAAGTTCGCGTCGCTGCAGTCCGACTACGGACAGCGGGTGCGAGCGGCACACGGTCTCCCGACGGAGTCCCTGGGGTCGGTGGTGCTGGTCGATGGTCCCGACGTGTACACCAAGTCACGCGCCGTCATCAGAGTCGCCGAACTGCTCGGGTGG
The DNA here is from genome assembly GCF_030127105.1 of Haloarcula pelagica. NCBI lineage: Archaea > Methanobacteriati > Methanobacteriota > Halobacteria > Halobacteriales > Haloarculaceae > Haloarcula > Haloarcula pelagica. The sequence goes on from NZ_CP126162.1 coordinate 434,724, forward strand.
CCGTACCGACTCGCTGCCGTCGGTCGGCTCGTCCCCGCCTCGATCAGCGACACCGTCTACGACTTCGTCGCGGCCCATCGCTACCAGTGGTTCGGCCGAAAAGACCAGTGTATGATCCCTGACACCGACATCAGTGATCGCTTCGTCGACGACGGGATCACTGCCGAGTCGTCGGGTGGGACGTGAGGCGGTACCGGAACACCTAAGCAGGATTGACTTATGGCCTGAAACATGTCTTCCAGCGGCGTCCGATCGCACTCCCCGACCCTCATTACTGGGGTCGGAACGCTGCTGTTCGTCGCCGCGATCGTCCACCACATCACGGAACTGCTCGTCGTCGATTCGGTTCTCGCTCCGATCGCCGCGCTGATGCTGGACGTTCCCGCGGCCGTCGGGTTGATGTACGCCGGCCACTGGCTGTCGACGACCGATCTCGACCACCAGGAGCGCTGGACGGTGTGTGTCTGGTGTTTCGCCAGCCTCGTGCTGTTCGTGGCCGTCATCGCGGCGACGTTCGGCATCAGGCTCGCCGAGGACGGCCCGTCTCCGAACCCGGCTTCTCGCTGCTGATCGCGGCCGAGGCCGGCGGCGTCGCCGGCTTCGTCGGCGGGTACTACAACGCCCGTGCCCGGGCGAGCGCTCGGCGCGCCACCACCGCCAGAAACGCGCTGGGCTTCGTCAACGAACTCATCCGACACGATCTCCGGAACGATCTGAACGTGATCCACGGGCACGCCGACCTGCTGGCCCAGCGGGAAACCGGGCCGGACCCGGGCGACCCGACGGTCGTCCGTGAGAAATCGATGGAGGCGCTGACACGCATCGAGACGAGCCGTGCGATCGCCGACACGCTCCTCAGCGACCCCGACCTCGACGCCGTCGATGTCGTCCCGATCGTCCACGAGATCACCGAGCAGTTCGACGAGGCCTTCCGGGCGACGGTCACGTCCGACCTCCCGGAGCGCGCGGTCGTCACCGCCAACGCCGGCGTCCGGTCGGTGATCGACAACCTCGTCGAGAACGCGATCGAACACAACGACACGGCCGAGCCACGCGTCGACGTGACGGTCGTGAGCGGCCCGAACACCGTCAGGATCGCGGTCGCCGACAACGGATCAGGTATCCCACCGGACCGGCGAGCGGACCTGTTACACCCCGAGACGACCGACGAGGGCGGTGGCCTCTCGCTCGTCTCGACGCTCGTCGACAACTTCGGTGGGGAGATCAGCCTCGGGGAGTCGGCGTGGGGCGGGGCCGCCGTCGAAGTGACGCTCCCGGCCGCCGACTCGGACCCCGAATGAGGCCGGCTACCGCCAGCTCGTCCAGCCGCCGTCGACGACCAGCGACTCGCCGGTGACGTAGCTGGCGAGATCGCTCGCCAGGAACACGGCCGCCCGCCCGATGTCCTCGGGCTGTCCGTACCGGCCCAGCGGTACCTGCTGGGTGAACGCCTCGGCCTGGTCCGGATCGCCGCCGCTGTCGCCGCCGATCATCGTCTCGATCCCGCCGGGATGGATCGCGTTGACCCGGATGCCCTCGCTCCCGAACCGGTGGGCGAGCGAGTAGGTCAGCATCGTCAGACCGCCCTTCGAGGCCGAATAGGTCGGCCAGTTCCCGTTGCCGAACAGCCCCGCGATGCTGGAGATGTTGATGATGGAGCCACCGTCGCCGTCGAGCATCCGTTCGGCGGCCAGTTGGGCGCCGACGTACGCCCCTTTGAGGTTGATATCCATCGTCCGTTCGTAGTCGTCGTCGCTCACGTCGAGGAACTCCTCGGGCTGCCAGATCCCGGCGTTGTTGACCATCACCGAGACGCCGCCGAACTCGTCGGCCGCGTCCATCGCCGCGGCCAGGTCGGCCCGATCCGTCACGTCACAGTCGACGAAGGTGGCGTCGGCGTCGGTCTCCGCTCGGATCAACTCGTGGGTCGGGGTCCCGTCTTCTTTTGGCCCCTCCCGGATGTCGGCGACCACGACGGCGTCGGCCCCGTAGTCGGCGAATTCGCGTGCGATTCCACGTCCGATACCGGAGCTACCGCCGGTTACGACCGCGACGCGGCCGTCCAGTAGTGTCATTTGGGAACACCACGTTCGTGTAGAATCAGCTAGGTATTGAATAGTTGGGTGAGTGTCTCGTCCAGCCCGCCCCGTGCCGAGTCGTTCGCACGGCGGCGCTGGCCCCACGGTCGTCCGTACCGTCGTCTCTGCCGTGGATGGAACGGCCGTTTGACTCACCAGAGCATCTAAGTTTCTCCTGTCGCGACACGTCTACATGTCCACTCCCCTCCGGCGGGTCCTTCTCGGGACTCCACAGCCAGTCACGCCCAGGCTGTTGTGGCCGCTGGTCGGTCTCACCGCGCTCGCTGTCTCGGCTGTCGGCTACGCCTCCGGCCTCGTGACCGTCTCGGGCGGCGTCGTCTGGCTCCCGGCGTTCGCCGCGTGGATCGGCGCGCTCGGGGCCGCCGTCGTCGGCTACTGTCGGGGCGGCGCCCTCGCCGGCTGGGCCGTCACCGCCGCGGCGCTCGTCGGTCATCACGTCTCCCGTGCTGTCTCCGTGGACTCACTGGGCGAGCGCGTGGCTTTCCTCTTCCGTCCCGACGCACTCGGGTGGTACGCTGCGATGGCACTGCTCGTCGGGGTCGGTCCGTTCGTCCTCGGAAGCGCCCTGCGGTGGGGTGCAGACGCCCTTCGCGGGGCGCCTGGACACACCGCCCGCGAGTAGCGCCGGCGACTCACTGCTCGTCGGCTGTGATGTCCGTCGCCAGCGGGAGTTCGACGACGAACTCCGCACCCTCGTCGCCGTCGACGACCCGGACCTCGCCGCCGTACTTCTCGACCAGGTTGTCGACCAGATACAGCCCCAGGCCAGTGCCGGAACTCTCCAGCCCCTTCTCGCCGCGACCGAAGATTTCCTGCTTGCGCTCGTCGGGGACGCCAGGGCCGTTGTCGGCGATCCGCACCTCGGCGACCTCTTCGCCCGTCGACGCGGAGACGGTCACTCTGGGGACCTCGGAGTCGTTGTGCTGGATCCCGTTGGCGATGATGTTCCGGAAGACAGAGGAGAGGAGTTCGTCCGCGACCACCGCGGTATCCGGGAGCGTCTCCTCGACGGTGACGACCGCTCTGTCGTAGGCCGACCCGACCTCGTCGACCTGCGCTTCCAGCACGGGCCGCAGTGAGACCGTCGTCAGTTCCTCGTGGCCCGACAGCATCGTCTCTGTCAGGTCCCGTGCCTGCCGGGTGAGGTCGACGACGTGCTGGCCGCTCTCTGCGAGTCGGTCCAGATACTGCATCCCCTCGTCGTCGACGTACCCGTGCAACACGTCGGCCATGCCGAGGATGACCTGCATGTCGTTTCGGATGTCGTGGCGGGTGACCTGGTTCAGGATCTCCAGGTTCCGGGTCTGTTCGCGGAGTTCGGCCTCGCGGCGCTGCTGGACCGTCACGTCCTGGATCGCGCCGACGATCCCGCTGTTGCCGTCCCGGCTGTAGCCGTGTCGTTCCACGACAACGTCGCGCTGTTCGCCGCCGAGTTCGACGGTCAGTTCCAGTCGTTCGCTGCCCCCGCCGTCGAGCAGTTCTGCCTCCGCCGCGTCACAGACCTCGGCGAGTTCCGGCTGGAACTCCGCGGTCCGACTGCCGATGATCGCGTCCCGGTCCCGGTCGACGAAGGACGCGAACGCGTCGTTACAGGCGACGTACCGACCCGTCTCGTCTTTGAGAAACGCGGGGATCGGAACACAGTCGAGGACCGCAGACAGCCGCGCGTCCGCGTGTCGGCGGGCACTCAGTGCGTCCCGGAAGCGGTCGGCAAACGACGGCGGTTGAGTCTCGGTCGCGCCGGCCGTGTGCTCGATCGCCGACGCGACACGCGGCGGTCCGCCCTGTGGCGGCGCGCGTTCCACGTAGTCGGTGGCACCGGCTTCGAGGCCGTCGACGACGGTCTCGGGTGCCGTCTCGGTAGCAGCGATCAGCAATACCGCCCCGATACCGTCGAGCGCATCGACGCCGACCGACGGTTCGAGGTCGAGCGTCGCGAGGTCCAGCGCGACGACATCCACGGCGGCGCCGACGGCGTCGACCGTCTCGACCCGCCCGAGTTCGGTTTCTCCGAGGTGAGAACGGGTCCGGTCGACGTAGTGCTCGTCACGACTCAGAACGACCGCCTGACGCGCGTCCATGGTCCGTTCGGAATCCAGCACTGCAGCACCGTCAATGTGTCTGTCAGCCATCCGTTTCGACACTGCGCCGGAGGTACAACGTCACGACCCCACCGTCGTCGGTGTTCTCGACAGAGAGCCCGCCGCCGGCGTTCTCGACGGCCCACTTGACGAGCCAGAGCCGGATGCCCTGCGTGTGTTCCAGGGGGGACTCGCTGCCGGCGTCCAGTGCCGAGCGCTCGATCTCCGAGAACGCCATCCCAGGGAACCGCACGGCCAGTTCGACGGAGGGGCTCGGCGGCTCGTCGGTGACCTGCAACGAGACCTGCCCGGCCGGGGCACCCCACTTCCCGACGGCGTGTTCGACGAGTTGTTCGAGACACAGTTCCAGTTGTGCGGGACAGATCGCGCTCGCGGCGGGCGCGCCCGCCACGGTGAACTCGACGCCAGGGTACACCGCCCGGAGGTCCCCGACTGCCGACCGAACGAGGGTCGGCACGTCGAGTGGGACACTCGACTGGTCCGGATCACTGCCCAGATGGAACTGTCTCACCGCGTCGGCGGTGTCGAGCAGTTCGTCGGAGGCGGTCTGGATCGCTTCCGCGGCCTCGCTGATCGACGCCGGGTCCATCTCCTCGGCGTTGGCCGCGACGTGTTCGGCACGGCCGGAGACCACGGTCAGCTTGTTCCGGAAGTTGTGCCGGAGCACTCGATCCAGCACCGTCAGGCGTCCCTGCTGTGCGCGGATCGCGGAGATGTCGCGAGCGATCGCGATCACCCGGTCGCCCGCCGAGTCCGAGACCGACTCGTGTTCGAACTTCACCTGGAAGGTCCGGGACTGTCCGGTCGGGAGCGTGAGCGTGAGTTCCCGTTCCTGTGTCCGCCCCGTCTCGACGACGACCCGGCAGGCACGCCGGACGACCGACGCCTGCTCCGACGGGAGGATATCGGTCAACGCGGTCGTCGGCGTCGCACGAAAGTCCACCTCGAACACGTCTGTCGCCGCGGCGTTCGCGTGGACCACGGTCGTGTCGGCACGGAGCACGACGACCGGGTCGCTGACCGACTCGAAGACGTGTTCGTACTGTTCGAGCAGGCGTTTCCGCTCGATCTGCTCGGTCACGTCCTGCTGGAACCCCAGGAAGTGCGTCACCGTCCCTGCGTCGTCGTAGACGGGCACGATATCCAGTTGGTTCCAGAACGCCTCGCCGTCGCGCCGGTAGTTGCGGATGACGACCGACACCGATTCCCTGGCGTCGATTGCCGTCCGGATCTCGGCCACCGTCGATTCGTCGGTCCCCTCCCCCTGGAGGAACCGACAGTTCCGACCCAGGGCGTCGGGCAGCGAGTAGCCGGTTATGTCGACGAACCCCTGGTTGACGTATATCAGGTGTTCGTCCTCGGCCTGTGCGTCGGCGATGCTGATACCGATGTCGGCGTTGTCCATCGCCCGGCCGTACAGTTCGAGGCGCTTCCAGCGCTGTGACGCGATGAGCGAGTACTGACGGATCGCGACGAGGCCGTCGACGCGGGCCCGGATGGCGCGTTTCGACGACGGAATCGTCAGGATCCCGTCCAGCGCCCGCCCCAGCGAGTCACCGTATCGGGACCAGGGATCGGGGACGCTCTCGGGGACCAACAGCAAGACCGGCGCCATCGTCGGCCGCTGCTCGCGTTTCCACTCGCGGAGGCGGTCGCGACACTCCGGGAACGCCTCGGCGCTGACCACGCAGATGTCGGTCGCGTCCGGAACGGCACCCTCAGATGTCGGACCTCGTACGCCGACAGCGTCGTGGTCAAAAGGTCCCGGTCTCGTCCCGCCGGAGCGGCGAGGGTGACCGTTGTCGCCGCCGTCTCCGGAAGGGGGACTGCGCCGCCCGCGCTATCACCGCTCGTGATCCAGTTTGGCGAGCGGTCACCGGACATCAGTCTCCCTCGTCGACTCGTTCGGGCACGCCGGTCAGCACGCCGCGATACCCCTCCAGCGGCGGTCCAACGTCGATGCCGTCGGGGCCGAGATCGAACGCCCTGATCGTCTGCTCGAACGCCCCGTAGCGCTTTTTCAGGACCCCGACGACCTTCCGGACCTCGCCGTCCAGTTCCACGTACCGGAGAAACACGATGTTGTCCGCGAGGTAACTGATCGCCTCGTCCGATGCCATCAGGTCGCCCGTGACGGTTCCGATCTCGTCGAGCAGGAACGTCGTCACGCCCATCCGCTTGAGATACCGACAGAGTGCGTGGAGTTCCCTGGTGAGTTGGTCCTGTGAATCGCCGCCGCGGAGCCCCAGTCGGTAGCCGGAGATGCCGTCGATCACTACCATCCTCGCGCCGTCCTCCTCGACGGCTGTCCTGACCGTGTCGGCGAACTCGTCCGGGCTCCGGGTCAGCGACTCGACCTCTGTCAGCAGCAACTCGCCCGACTCGACCAGTTCATCGATCCCGATGCCCAGTTGCTCGGTCCGATAGCGAAAGTCCGACGCGAGTTCCTCGAACAGGAACCCGTGTGGTGTCTCTCCCCGCTGGGCGGCCGCCCGCAGGAACACCGTCGCCAGCGTCGTCTTCCCGACCCCAGACGGGCCGGAGATCAACGTCACCGAACCGCGCTGTACCCCGCCACCGAGCAGGCTGTCGAGCGCGTCGATCCCCGACCCGATCTGCTCGCGGGGGACCTCCCGCTGGTGATCGCCGGGGACCAGTTTCGGGTACACCCGACCGCCCGTCTCCGACCGGATCCGGTACGTGTGCCTGCCCCCGGCGTAGCCCGAGCCACGGAACTTCGTCACTTCCAGGCTCCGGTGGTCCGTGGTCCGGCGAATCTCGATCGCCGCGTCGCCGAGAAACTGCACGTCCCGCTCTTCGGCCTCGCTGGTCACCTGTGCGGTACAGACCGTGGTGATCGACCGCTCTTTGAGCGCGTTGGCGAGCGAGGAGATGTGCCGGCGGAACTGATAGTCGTCGGGCAACAGCGCGCGCAGTTCGGTCAGCGGGTCGATCACCAGTCGGTCGGGCGACTCCTGGTCGATCGCGTCCGCGATCTGCCCGATGAGTTCGTCGCCCTCCGCCTGGCCGGGCGACAGGACGGAGTAACTCTGATCGCTGAAAAACCGCGATCCCTGCTCGCTGAGATCCAGGATGACGACGCCCGAGAGATCGATCCCGAGCGCGGCGGCGTTCCTGCGGAGGTCGTCCGCCCGCTCTTCGAATCCGACGTACAGGCCCGTCTCGCCGGCGGCCAGAAACTGCAACGCGAGAATCGTCTTGCCGGTCCCCGGGCCACCGTTGACGATCGCTGTCTGTCCGCGGAGGAAGCCACCCTGCAACACGGTATCGAGGCCGGATGTCCCCGACGGGACTCGCTCGACATCGACGGAATCTGCCATACGTACACAAGGAGGGGTGACCAGTGATAAAACCTCTCGCCGTCCGGCGACCGCCACTACAGCGGGAACGACCGAACGATGCCCGTGAGGCGGTTCCGGAGGCGACGGCCCAGGCTGCCGGTCAGTTCGTGGATTCGATCCATCTCCGCGGGGGACAGTTCGAAGTCGAAGACGGCGAGGTTCGTTTCGAGGTGGTCGCGGCCCCGGGCTTTCGGAATCGCGACGACCTGTTCCTGCTGGACGAGCCACCTGAGTGCGACCTGCGCCGGGTGCTTGTCGTACCGGTCGCCGATCGACGCGAGCACCTCGTCGTCGAGCACGTCGCCCTGTGCCAGCGGGCTGTACGCCGTCAGCGCCAACCCGTTTTCCGTACAATACTGCTGGAGTTCGCGCTGGTCCTTGTAGGGGTGGTACTCCACCTGATCGGTGACGATCGGTACGTCGACGGCGGTGCGTGCGTCGGCGAGCTGTCTGCGGGTGAAGTTGCTGACACCGAGGTGCCTGACCAGGCCGTCGGCACGGAGGTCGGCCATCGCACCGAGCGTCTCCTCGACCGGGACTCGTGGGTGGGGCCAGTGGATCAGCAACAGGTCGACGGTGTCGAACCCCAGGCGGTCCAGACCCGCCCGGGCCGCGCGCCGGACATCGTCGGCGCGGAGGTTCGACCGCCACACCTTGGTCGTCACGAACACGTCGTCCCTGTCGACCGGCGACGCCGCGATGGCGTCCCCGACGGCTGCCTCGTTCTCGTAGTACTCGGCCGTGTCGACGTGGCGATACCCCAGGTCCAGTGCCGTCCGAACGGCCTCACGGCATTCCCGCTCGTCCATCTGAAACGTTCCCAACCCGAGCGCCGGAACCGTGGCGTCGCCGGCGGAGACGTGTTCCATACGCCTGCTACGGCGGGCAGCGAAGAGTATGTGACGCCCTCTCCCGAGAGTGGCTCACAGGGTCGCTCAGTCACGGTTTGAGCGACAGCCGCCTTTAGGTGTGTGGTGTGAGTAGGCCGAACTACGATGACAACCGTCCTCCACGCCCTCCGTGCCGTCGGCCTCGCTGCGGTCGATCTCGCCGTCGGTGCCCTCCTCTTTGGCGTCACGACCTCCCCGATCGGTCTCCTGGTGATCGCCGTCGGCCTGCTCGTCTTGCTCCACGTCACGTACACCGGCGCTGTCCACGCCCGCACGGCCCTCACCGAACGCAGGCGGCCGGAAGGGGTCTGACCGGTCGGCGGTGCAACCCCGCGGTGTGTCCCACTCGGTCAGGGTAACCGATCCTCGTCGAGCGGCCGCAGGATACCGACCGATCCCCTGAACTCCTCGCCCTCGTACGGGAGGACGGCCATGTGGTCGCGGAACTCGATCTCCTCGCCGTCGGCAGTCACCAGCGTCGCCGGGAACCGCGACGTGTCCGGTCCCGCCGAGGAGAGCAGGTCACCGAGCTCGTCTTCGGCCCGCTCAACGACCTCCGGCGGCTTGATGTAGTCGGTCGGTTCCCCGACGATGTCCTCGCGGTCGCGATCCAGCGTCTCCGCGAGCTCGTCGTTGACCCACCTGAACCGTCCCGTCTCGTCGACGACGTAGATCGGATACCCGAGCGCTTTCAGCACGGTGTCGTAACGGTCGGCGCGGCGGGTGGCACGGTAGCGCTGGACGCCCTCCCGAATGCGGTTTTGTAGTCGGTCCCACTGTTCGGTGCCGCCCTTCTGGAGGTAGCCGGTCAGGCCGGCGTTGAGCGCCGTGCTCGCGACCTCCTCGCCGCCGCGACCGGTGAACAGAATATAGGGGAAGTCCGGATGAGGGAACTGCTCTGTGAGTTCCTCGTACAGCTCTAGTCCGTCCAGCCGGGGCATATCGTAGTCACTGACGACACAGTCGAACTCCGTGGGGTCGAACACCGCCAGGATATCCTCGGGGTCGGTCCGCGTCGTCACCTGGAGGTCGTCCGCACGCCCGAGCATCAGCTCGGCGAGCTCGGTCATGGAGCTGTCGTCGTCGACGTGGAGTACTTGAATACCTGACACTGCGATCTGTCTTGGTATCGTCCATCGATGTATAAAAATGCAAGCTCCGACGGGGGTCGTCCGACCGTCTTTGCGCCCCCGGTTATCGGCACCACGCGGCGAGCACGCGCTCCCGCGACCGAGTCAGCGTCGTGAGGTGGTCGGTGTCCGTGACGTGGAGTTCGGCGTCGGGCAGTCGGTCGGCCAGTTCCCTGGCCCCGGCCAGCGGGACGTTCGTGTCCCGGCTTCCGTGCCAGAGCCTGACCGGCGTATCGACGGCCGCCACGTCGAACCCCCACGGGTCGGCCAGCAGTCGCGCTTCGGTCACGACGCCGCTTCGGGTCCGCTCGACGGCCGTGAGGAACTCCTCGCGGACGATCCGTGCGTCGGCGTCGTCCATCGCCGCCCGCCCGTCCGCGGTCGTGTACTGCGAGACGACGAACGACGGGGGAGCCGGCGGGCCAGCGCACCGGTCGCGGCGAACAGCCCGCCCAGGAGCCAGCCGGCGTGGGTCCCGAGGCTCCCGAAGAGGCGCTGCACCGGCGGTGTCCGGTCCTCGAACTGCGGCGGCACTGCGCCCGAGACGACTGCGACGCCCTCGATCCGATCGGGGCGCGTCGCTGCAAGCGCGAGCGCGTGCGGGCCGCCGCCGGAGAAGCCCAGGACGGATGTCGAATCGATCCCGGCTTCGTCGAGCACCGGAACGGCGAACGCCGCGGTGTCCCGGAGGCGGCGACCGGGCCACGCGCTCGACCGACCGTATCCGGGCCGGTCGATGGCGACGACCCGAACCGAGTGGCTCCGCCCCAGTTCGTCGAACAGCGCGCCGACCCGCCGCGATCCCGGCGTCCCGTGGAACACGAGCAGCGGCGTGCCTCCCGGGTCGCCGTACTCGGCGTAGGTCACGTGCCGGTCGTCGCCGACGGGAACGCTGGATCTACGTGTCCCCTCGCCACCCTCGCCGTCGGGGTCCGGCGCCACAGTGGTCGCGTTCATCGACCGAATAGTCGGTATCCGGACGGGAAGGGTCGATGCCGGATTGGTCCGGTTTTTTAACTATTCTCGGTGTACGCACGGGTGTGCAACGCGTCGAGTTCGCCGTCACCTACCCCGAGGACCGAGCCCACCCGATCCACGGAGCGGTCCAGACGACAGCGGGCGTCTCGCGCGCCGAGTTGCTGATCTGGGGGCCGACCGGCCGGGTCACGTCGCTGCTCTGGTTCGACTGTCCGGTCGACACCGCCCGCAGGCTACTCGGAGCGGTCGAGGCCAGGACGACGGAGTTGATCGGCGAGGACGGCGGCACCTACGCCTTCCTCGAACAGGAGACGTACGAACTTGACGCCGCGGTGCTGGGCGTCGTGGCCGACGCACACGTCGTCTTCCTCCCACCGGTCGTCTTCGAGGAGTCGGGCAACGCGACGGTCGAAGCCGTCGGGAGCAGGGAGGCCTTGGGGGCGTGCTACGAGGCGCTGCGCGAGCGCGTCCCCACGACCATCAAGCGGGTCCGCCCCTTCCGGCGGGGTGGGGAGAGCGGAGCGCTGACCGACCGCCAGCGGGCGGCCGTCGAAGCGGCGTCCGCGGTCGGCTACTACGACGTGCCCCGGACGGGCAGCGTCGCCGACGTGGCGGCCGAACTCGACTGTGCCCACAGCACCGCGGGCGAACTCCTCCGGAAAGCGGAGGCGGCGCTGGTCGACGCGGCCGTCGACGCCGGCTAGACAACGCGACACACCCCACTCAGCCCGCACAGCCGGTGCTCGGCCCGACGACCCCCTCGTCGATGATCGCCGTCTCTTCGTCGCCGCGCCAGATGACTCTGATCCGGTCACACGGCTGGAGCACGTCGACGGACTGTCCGGCGTTGCGCTCCTGGACGACGAGCCGCTGGCCGGCGGTGACGTTCTCCTCCCACTCGTTGACGACACCGGGGTCAGAGCCGTCGCTGTCACCCGGTGGTCCGTCCCGGGTCCCGGCAGGCGAGAGAGCCGGTGGCTTGTTGAGGTCGTTGAACTGATCGCCGTCTATCTCGACGACGAGCCCCTTCACGTCCGTCGACGGCGAGGCGTTGTTGCTCTCGCTGTCGTCGGTCTCGTTGAACACCGTCGTGCCACCGACGACCACCTCCAGTTGCGTTCGGCGCAAGCGGTCCCCGCCGTCGTGTGTGACGACGACCGAGTCGTTCTTCGCGACGCCGTCGCCGAAGTACCGGGACTCGAACTCGATGTCGGCCGTCGGGGCGACCGACGAGACGCTGTCGCCAAAGGAGAACGCGAACACCGTCAGTGTCGATCCGACGATAACGACCACTGCGACCATCAGTACGACGCCGAGCAACGACGAGACGCTTCGCTCCCCCGACAGCACGGAAATATCACCCATAGAGCACGTGGCTGTACTGTTGGGACGATACCATATAACAGTTCTTGAGACGACATTTCCGGGCGTCACGGTGCACACGGGGACGAACATGTTCGCACCCCCATCCGGCCACTGGGAACCCGCTTTCCCCTTTTGATGGTCGGGCCGTCAAGCCCCGACTGTATGGAAGTACAACGCAAGACGATCGCGAAGTTCATCGCTGCGGCCTTCGTGATCAACCTCGTCGTCATGGGTGCGGGCGCCTGGTTCGCCTACCAGGAGGCCCCGCCGATCCCCGACGAGATCACCGGACCGGAGGGACAGACCGTCGTCACGGACGAACAGATCAGGGACGGGAAGAAGGCTTTCCAGCGGGACGGCCTGATGAACCACGGGTCGATCCTGGGCAACGGCGCCTACTACGGCCCCGACTACACGGCCGATACGCTCGATCTGAAGACCGAGCACATGCGCCAATACTACGCGCGGGAGCGGTACGACGCCGACTACGGCGCGCTCGGGAGCGGCGAGCGTGCGGCGATCGACGAGGTCGTTAAGCAGGACTTGGACGACCAGTACGACGGCGGTGACATCCAGTACACCGCCGCGGAGCTGTACGCACACGAGCAGGTCCGCGAGGAGTACGTCGAGCGGTACCACGAGGGGAGCCACGAGCGGGGCGTCCCCGTGGAGATGATCGACTCCGAGGCCGACGCCCGGAAGTTCGCCGACTTCGCGCTCTGGACGGCCTGGTTCTCCCACACCGACCGGCCCGACGGTGACCACTCCTACACGAACGAGTGGCCCTACGCGCCGGGCGCCGGCAACGACGCCACCGCCGCCGCGATGACTTGGAGCGTCATCGCGATGATCCTGCTCGTCGGCGCGGCCGGCTTCGGCATCTGGCTCTACCGGTCGATCGAACTCCCGGAGCCCTCGGCCGACGGCCTTTCCGTGCCCGAACCCGCGGACGTGGAGATATTCCCGAGCCAGCGAGCAGCGTTGCGGTTCATCCCCGTCGCGGCCGGCCTGTTCCTCTCGCAGGTGTTGCTCGGCGGCCTGCTCGCGCACTTCTACATCGAGCGGGCCGGCTTCTTCGGGATCGAGGAGCTCTTCGGCGTTCACATCCTCCAACTGCTCCCCTTCGCCATCGCGAAGACCTGGCACATCGACCTGGGGATCCTCTGGATCGCCGCGACGTGGCTGGGGGCAGGCCTCTTCCTCCCACCGCTGCTGACCGGCCACGAGCCCAAGCGGCAGTCGACGTACATCGACGGCCTACTGGGCGCCATCGTCGTCGTGACCGTCGGCGGCCTGGCCGGCATCTGGCTCGGTTCGAAAGGGTACCTCGACGGCCAACTGTGGTGGCTCGTCGGCAACGAAGGGCTCGAATATCTCGAAGTCGGGAAGCTCTGGCAGGTCGGCCTGCTGGCCGGCTTCGGTACCTGGGCGCTGCTGTCGATCCGCGGGCTCAAGCCGCTGCTCGACGAGGAGCCCGTCTTCGGCCTCGGGCACATGATCCTCTACGCCGGCGGCTCCATCGCCCTGCTGTTTACCGCCGGCTTCCTCTTCACGCCGGACACCAACATCGCCGTCACGGAGTTCTGGCGCTGGTGGGTCGTCCACATGTGGGTCGAGGGCGCCTTCGAGTTCTTCATCGTCGCCATCGTCGGACTGACGCTGGTGTCGATGAACCTCCTCTCGCGGCGCAGCGCCGAGAAGGCGGTCATGCTCCAGGCCCTGCTCGTGATGAGTACCGGCGTCATCGGCGTCTCGCACCACTACTGGTGGGTCGGGATGCCCGACATGTGGATCCCCATCGGGAGCGCCTTCTCCACGCTGGAACTGATCCCGCTCGTGTTCATCCTCTACGAGGCGCTGGGTCAGTACCGGGCGATGTCCGAGAGCGGCGGGTTCCCCTACAAGCTCCCGTTCATGTTCATCATCGCCAGCGGCGTCTGGAACTTCGTCGGCGCCGGCGTGCTGGGCTTTTTCATCAATCTCCCGCTGATCAACTACTACGAGCACGGCACTTACCTCACGGTCGGGCACGCCCACGCCGCGATGTTCGGCGCCTTCGGCTTCCTCGCGCTGGGGATGGTCAGCTACATGCTCCAGTTGTCGATCCAGCCCAGTCGGTGGGACGGCTCCTGGCTCCGGGCCGCGTTCTGGTGCTGGAACGTCGGCCTGGCGCTGATGGTGTTCGTCTCGGTGCTGCCGGTCGGGTTCCTCCAACTGGAGGTGGTGTTCACCCAGAGCTACGACGCCGCGCGGAGCCTCGCGTTCTACAACCAACCGATCATCCAGACGCTGTTCTGGGCGCGGCTCCCAGGTGACACGCTGATCATCCTGGGGACGGTCATCTACGCCGCCGACCTCGTCCGCAAGCGGTTCGTCCTCAGGCAGTCGGCCGACGACCCGAGCGTCGACGATGTCGCCGTCGCGGACGGCGTCCTCAACGACGACTGAGCCCGGCAGCGATCTCCCCGGTCGATCTCAGTCCCGGTAGACCCCGCGGCCGACCTCCAACTCGCCGTCGGTGACCTGCCAGCCCGACTGTGGGCCGGCGAACTGGACCCGCGACCACTCGCGGTACTCGTTGCCACGCCAGCCGCCGGCGAACCACTCGTTGCGGCCGCTGACCTCGGCGGAGACGGACACCACGGTGTCGTCGTCGGTGTCGTAGTCGGCGTACACCCGCCCGTCGTACTCGTAACAGTGGTTCGTCTCGGTGGACCGGCCGAAACAGTCGACTTCGGTCCGGTTGTACCGGGTCGGGAACAGCGGTTCGTCGCCGATCGGCGTCGCCGTATCGATCGTCTCGTTGGCCCCGAGCGTCACCGTGAACTCGAAGCTCCCGTCGTTCTGGACACCCATCTCGGGGTTGCCGGGATCGTACTCCTCGGGACTGATCCGCTCGTAGTAGCCGGTGTCGCCCTGTTCGACGTTCCGGTAGTAGACCGTCTCGACCGCGATCCGGTCGGCCGTGATCGAAAGCATCGGCCCCTCCGCCGTGCTGACGACCGCGTAGGTGAAGTTCACCGGGGCCGGATCGCCGTCGTACCCGCGGACCGGCGGCGTGTATCGGGAGTACTCGACGGTCCGGACGAACTCTTCGCCCAGCCGTGAGCTGTTGCCCTCGACCGGCACCGGGACGTAGAACGTGGCGTCTTCCAGCGTCCCGTCGGCGGAGATGCCGACGCGGTACTCGTAGGTGCTGGTCGTGCTCTCGCCGATCCGTTGCTCCCCGAGCACCGAGAGCCCGGCCAGGACGAGTCCGAACACCAGGACGACGACCACTGCGCCGATGCCGACGGTGCGCCAGCCGACACGGTCGCCCGGCGGTCTGGTGAGCATGTGATGGAGCAGGACCGCGACCGCCGTGCCGGCGACGAATCCCGCCGGGAGGCCGACGAGGATCGAGAGCCAGATCACCGGCTCTAGCACCACGGTCAGGGCGATCCCGACGGCGAGAAACACGACGAGGCCGGCGAGCAGACTCAGTCCGATCGGAGCGAGCCGACGGCCGCCGCCGAGGTCGTCGATCGACTCCGCGGCGCCGGTGTCGGTTACCTTGTGCCGGTCGGCTTCGAGGAGACCGGCCAGCCCTCCGCCGATCGCGGCGACCGCGACCTGTGCGACCGTGGCGAACAGCGAGAGGACAGCACCGACGAGTAGCCCACCCAGCGGGACACCGAGGCCGTCGAAAGGGAGGGACCCGAACCGGAGAAACAGGATCGTTCCGGTGATAACGGTGCTGAGGGCAGCCATGATCGCGCCCGCGATAGCGCCGGTGACGGCGCCCCGACGCGGCCCCGCTCGTTCCAGGTAGCCGGCGACGCCGCCGCCGATCAGCGGCGCGACGAGCAAGACGATGGGGACGAAGCCCAGAAGGACACCGACGACTGCGCCGACCGCGCCGTTGCGGAGCGTTTGGCGTTCGGGAAGCTGCATGACTGAAATGACACTCGGAGGATACTTATTGCTATGCCAGGCGAGTCAGCGGCGACGCTCACGGTTCGGCGACCCCAGAAAACCCCGCGAGACCGCGACGGCGGCTCAGTCAGTCGGCTGTTCGTCGTCCCCGCCACGGCGGCGGAGACCGATGACGACGATCGCGACGATTGCGACGATAGCGATGAGTTTTGTCCGGTTCATCCTGACTGTACTTCTCACCTATCAGATATAAAGATTAGCGTGACGGGACGCCGTTGCGGGCCGGTCAGCGCCCGGCTCTCGGTCCGGAACCTGTTCGTATCTCCTGACCGGCGCCGGCGCGGACCACACACCCCTATCGATGTGTTCGGCCAAGCGTTATCGTGTCGGCGCGACAACTGAAAACGGCATGGTAACGTTCGCGATCGTCTACGGGACCGGCGAAGGACAGACAGCGAAAGTCGCGACGCGGATCGGGACCGCGCTCAGGGACCGGGGCCACGAGGCGGTGGTCACCGACATCACCGACGCCGACCCGGCCACAGTGCTCGACGGCGTCGACGCGGCGCTGGTCGGGTCCTCGATCCACGTCGGCAAGCACGCCGGGGCGATCAGGTCGTTCGTCGAAGCCAACCGCGACAGGCTTCGGTCGCTCCCCACGGCGTTCTTCCAGGTGTCGCTCACCTCGGCGGTCGACGACGAACAGCACCGGGCCGAGGCCGCACGGTACGTCACGGAGTTCACCGACGGGACCGGCTGGCATCCCGACCGAGTGGGGCTGTTCGGCGGTGCCCTCCGCTATTCGGAGTACGGCTTCCTGAAGCGGTTACTGATGAAACGCATCGCGGCGGACGCGACAGGCGACACCGACACCGCACAGGATTACGAGTACACGGACTGGGACGAGGTCGAGCAGTTCGCGGCCGATGTCGCGGCGTTCGTCGAGGGGCGACTCGGCACGACGCCACCGGCCGACGAGTGATCGTTCACACACTCAGGCGGGTGAGCCCTCGCCGGTCGATTCGTCGAGTGTCGTCTGTCGGCCCCCAGGGGACTCCTCCTGACCGCGCGCGGCGTAGGCGTCCCGGAGTCCCAGCACCAGCGCCCCCATCCCGAGCAGGAAGGCAAGCAACTCGAAGAGGCCGCCGATCACGGGGACGGCACCGAGGACGGCGAACCCGACCAGCCCGACGACCAGCGCGAGCCACCGGTTCTCGGTGTCTGCTAACCCGAGCGCCCACCAACCGACGGCGAACTGGCCGTAGACGACGCTGACCCAGACCGCGATCCCGAAGGCGATCGCGCCGACGACCGATAGCGGAAGCCCGACGATCGTTATCGCCAGGACGAGCAAGGCGATGGGGACGGCGACGAGGACGAGGAACCCGACCCCGCCGGTCCAGACCGGCCGGTTCGAGACTCGGTCTGCCACACCGGCGGAGAACTGCGGGAAGACGGCGAGCAACACCACACCGAGCAGGAGGTTCGCCACGAGACCGTAGACGACGCCGAGCCAGGACGGGATATCGAGCGTCCCGAACTCCGGTCCGGCGGACTGGCCGATCGAGCGGTCCCTGACGACCGCCCCCTGGATCGTCGCGTCCGGGTCGCGGTTGAACGTCTCCGCGTCGTAGCGGAACTCACCACCGACTACCGCCGACGGGCCGACTGTTATCGTCTCCGCGCCCGCGCGAACGTCGCCGTCGATCTGCCCGTCGACGATGAGATAGTTCGCACCGGCCTCGACGTTGCCCCCGATCTGTGCGGACTCGCCGATCTCCACCGTCCCGCTGGCGACGTTGACGTTCCCGCCGACCGTCCCGTCGATCCGGACGGTTCCAGCGGCGGCACTGATGTCGCCGCCGACGGTGCCGCCGTCGGTCACGAGGATCGTTCCCGCCGCACCGGAGATATCGCCGGTGACGGTTCCGCGGACGATGATCGTCCCCGCGAAGCCGGAGACGCTGTCGTAGGTCTCGCCCTCCCCGACGACGATCGTGTCGGACGCGCCCTCGAAGGACTGCCCGGCGACGACTCCCGAACCGACGGAGAGCAAGAGGAGTGCACCGACGAGAACGATAGCGATACGACGGGACCACGACGGATCGGTTGACATGCCCCTCTGTTCTCAACCAACCAATATAAATATTCACTGACACGTATTCTCAGCCGGTCGAGACTGAGAAAATAGCGTTTAGAGGAGCTCTGTACCTCTCTGAACGATCTTGGGGAGCCATTCGTTACCTTCGTGAAAATTACCATATTCAGAACAATAACGTTCCGATCGTTTACTGGATAGTCACGGTGGAAGTCGTCCGGACAGTACTGTTTTTACGGCGGTGCGCGTAGCTCGGTCTGTGTGCGAAACGACAGATACGCTGTCCGGTCCGCGGGCCGACAGCGATGCGGGGAGCGGTCGGCTGAGGGCGGTTCTGGTCGCGCTCGGACTGCTGGTGGTGGGGCTGGGCGCGAGCATCGTGGTCGGTATCGTGTTCACCGTCCCGTTGCTCCTGTTCGGGGCCGACGTACAGAGCCCCACGGTGTTTCTCTTGCTCGCCGCGGTGGGCCAACTCGCCTTTCTCGTCGTCGGGCTCTCGTATGTCGGGCGGTACGGTGGGGTGACCGTTCGGCGCCCGAGCAGACGCGACACCGGTTATCTCGTCGGTGGTCTCGTTGCCGCGCTGATCGCCGCCACGGGCCTGAGCGTCGTTGTCACCGTCCTCGGGATCGGCCCGTCCGGGAGTGTCTTCGACGACCCGATCACCACGGCGCCGTGGGTCGCGCTCGCACTGGCGGGCCTCTCTATCGTCCTCGTCGCGCCTGCGGAGGAACTGCTCTTTCGGGGTGCCATCCAGGGCCGACTCCGCAAATCGTTCGGCCCGGTCGGTGCTGTCGGGGGTGCGAGTGTCATCTTCGGGTCGATTCACTTGCTCAACTACACCGGGTCGATCGTCGGTGCGCTCAGCGGCGTCGTCATCGTTACTGTCGGCGGTGCCATCTTCGGGACGATCTACGAGCGGACGGGGAACTTGCTCGTTCCGATCGGTGCCCACGGCGGCTACAACGCGGTGTTGTTGACCGTGGCGTTTCTCGCGAGTTGAGCGCCGGTCAGGCCGGCCGGTCCGACTGTCGCCACCGGTAGGCAAGAACCGGATACAGCGGCGCCAGCGGCAGCAACAGCAGCAGTATCGGGACTAGCATCACCATCCCGATGACGCCCATTCCTGCCTTCGGTTCGTACGGAGTCGCGTTCGGAACTACCATACTCCAGTGTACGACGCCACACCTCACCAGCTTCCTGCGCCACCGGTGTGGGGGATTCAAGTCGCCGCCCTCAGGTCGGCGTCGACGCGCCGGTAACCGAGAGCTCCCGTGTGGTCGTCACGTGACCGTCGATGCACAGTGGCATCGGACCGGCTTCGGTCGCCGTGTACTCCGTATCGATTGTGACCGTCGCAGTCGTCTGCGCTCCTCCGGCCACCCGCCGCTCGACGATGGTGGACTCGTCGTCGTCGGCGATGAGTTCCGTCGGCCAGTAGAGCGCGGCCAGGAACCGCCCGTCGACAGCAGCGGTGTTGGTGACAGTGATCGTCGCTTCGAGCGGTTCGCCCTGCTCGGTCGGACCGGCGTGTCAGCGCGGCCGCTCTGCGGGACGATGCTGGCTCACATCGTCCGGTGCTGTTCGAGCAGTTCACGGATCCGGCGGAGTTCCGAGACGACCTCGTCGGTACTGGTCGTGGTCCCGACGATTGCCGGTTCGTCCTCGCTCTCCGTTGCTTTCGCCGGGCGTTCTCGCACACGGTCGAGGATCTGTTCTTTGATCGCTTCGTAGTCACTGACACCGCTGATCGTCAGTTCGGCACCCATCTGTCCACCGTACCCCGCGGTGTGTATACCGACCGATCCCGCGCTGACGAGACGCTGAATCGGCCCCTGTGAGGTCCCGACGTTCGTGATCCGGTTGTAGGGGACGGTGGTCTTCTGCCGAAAGAAGACGCCCCGTCGGTATTCGATCTCGTCGTCGGTGAACCGATACCCCGTCGTCCGGTAGAAGGCGGGAATCCACCACGTCACGTAGCCGAACGCGATCAGGAGTCCCGCGCCCCCGACCAGGACTACCCAGTCTGCCAACTGCGTGAGGATACCGGTACCCGCGAGGACGCCGATCACGCACAGCACCACCAACAGGGCTCCCGCCTCGTAGACGAAGTAGTACCGACGCAACTGTTCGGGTTTGAACCACTTGTTTCGGGGCCGCATACGTGGACGGACGGCTGCCGAGAACTTGAAGATAATCTAACACCAGACTGTGGGAGGCGGCCACCGCTGAGACTTGGACCCCGCTGGGCAGGGTGCGCTGGAGTCGATATAGCGGTATGAGATATACCATACGCGTCCAACTCTAAAATCAGCTATACGACATAGCTATATTGTCTGACTTATCTTTAAGTCGCCGACTTCCGATTGGGCTCGTATGCTCACGTACACAGTCTACAGTGAGGCCGGTGGTGTCGGAAAGACAACACTGGCGGGGAACCTTGCGGTCGCCGATGCCAGGGCCGGACACGATGTCCTCGCGATCGACATGGACCCACAGGAGGGGAGTCTCTCATACCTCTTCGACGTGGCGGACAACCGGACGGATTCGGAGGCCGATAGTCTCGTCAGACACCTCGTCGAACGCCCGCGCGGCGAGTTCGGCGACCTCGTTCAAGAGTCTGAAGGCGTCGATATCGTTCCCGCCCACAACTCCCTTGAAGTCCTCTCGAAACACCTTCGGCGGAGAGAGGAGGAAGCCGCTGATTTCGGCGAGAACTGGAACCCTAACGTCCAGTTGCTCCGGGTGTTGAAATCTGCAGGTGTTCCAGCCGAGTACGACACCGTCGTCATCGACCCACCGGCGACTGCGGACGTGAAACTGTACAACGCGATCCACGCGACGCGAAACCTCGTGATCCCCTTCGAACCGAGCGGGAAAGGTCAGCAGTCGGTGACCGGCCTGGCCGACCTCGTCGACGGACTGGAGACGACACTCGACATCAACGTCGGCGTCCTCGCTGCCGTCCCGAACCGGTTCAAAGGCACTAACGACCAGGAGGAGGTCCTCGACGACCTCCGGTCACAGGACTACGACGTTCCCGTCGTCTTCCGGGAGCGGACCTCACTTCTCGAAGGCTGTTGGCGCAAGCAGTGTTCCGCGTTCGAATACGTGAACACGCACCGTTCTCGCGAACGTGACTACGAGTTAGAAACGCTGGAGCAGTTCGAGACCCTGGCACGCCGGCTGCGATCGCCGCGGGAACAGGAGGCAACAGCATGAAGTCGGGATCGGGCGACGACCCGTTTGCCGAGACGGGCACGACCGAGTCGAGCTCGGAACCACAGTCGTCGACCCCCGATCACTCACCTGAGTCGGAAGTTTCGGACTCCGATTCTGACGCCGAAACTCCCGAGATCCCGTACAAGTTCCGTCGCTCGTCGGTCAAAGCCGACAGGAAGCAGCGCCCGATCTTTCTCAGACCCCACATCGAGGACCGAGAGTCGTCGTTCGTGCGAACGCTCGAAGACGCGCTCGGCGAAGACGTTTATAAAACCGATGCCCTCGAAGCAGCGATCGTCGTGGCGATGGACAATCCGGATCTGGTCGCCGAAGAACTTCGAGAGTGGGGCTACGACTGGGACTGAGGCGAGTCCCGCCGTGTGAGGGGCGAAGACTTTCTGCTGACCACTATTACGAGACTTTCCCAAGTAGCGATCAAACACAGCTATACTAAATAGCTATAATAAATAACTGTTCGGATTAGACATAAATAATAGTCAAGGGGAGCAGTCAAAGATATAGTTAAAAAGACACACTATCTTGTATATTCGAGCCGACTAGCTATGCTGATATTCGAACCGATTTTCTATCTGGGTATGAAAAACAGCTGTTAAGTATAGCTATACTTACTAAATATTCCACCTAGCTCTATCAGCTAAATGGACAGGCTGACTGTGCGATCTGGCCAAATATGCTAGCGGGGCCGACTGGAGGGGCCGGCGGAACTGAGCCATCTGGTTATCGACCACTTTCGTCGTCCGTGTCGGCTCGTATCTTGCGCGTGGCCAGACTGTCGAGCTGCCGGGCGGAAGCAGATTCGAGGGTGGTCCGGCGGAGTTGATCGGACGGCAGGATCGCTCTCGGTAACCGTATCATCGACCAACGAACGGGGTGGGTGTCGGTTACTTAGTCGTCTGCCGGTAGGCCAAGATATTGGCTGACTCAAATCACGATTGAATCGATAGCTGGATACAATACCCGTCCACTCGGTAGTTCAAGTATGCTGAGTGTGCCCTCCATCCACGTTTCGAGCGGCCGTCCTGTGTTCGGGATGACAGCCTGGCGACACTGTCGTGAGGACCTCTATATCCGCAACGAGAGTGCAGCGACGACCCACGAGATCCGGGTCGCTATCCTCGACGATGGGCGTGTCCGCCACGAGAAGACGTACCGACTTGCGCCCGGCCAGGACGGATGCTCGGTGAATCTGCTTCCTGCTGGTCGATACACGATCACTGTGACGCTCGACGGTGGCCCCAGTTCGACTGCTACTGTGCGTGTCGGTGATACCCCCGAACGGACGATCGTCGCCGAGGTCGCCGACGAACGGGTAACTATCACCGAGGGACACGAGTAGCCGGCTTCAAACGGCTTGGTAAGTCTACTCTGTCATACACCCAGTGCTCAGAGCGGTCAAACGGCGGACGACAGCCTGCCGGTCGGATTGACACACCAACTGCAAGCGCCAGTGGCAGTCTCGGGGAAACTGTCCGGATTCGACGCTGAAACTGGGGAGTTGGCCGTCACGAAACAGTCCCCTTCGGAAACGATCAACGTCTTCGAATCGGAAGGACGACTCCTCGTCGCGATGGATAATCAGGTAGCGGCAGCGGGACAGAGGTGACGTGATGCGGCCAGGGACTCCTCACCTTGACGGACGCGAGCCGAACTGCCGGTTCGTGAATCCACCTGTCCCAGCGACTTCACACAGGGTAACCGTGTCCTGAAACCGTCGGAGCTTTCGTACCTCACCGAGGGCGATGACTCGGTTGAAAACACAGCACATTATCGCTCTAATGTGCAGTGCAAATAGAATAGCCTGAATACGCCTGAAAGTACACAATACAAGCCCTCAGTCGACAGTTTCCGGTTTGATAAACTATATATCGCGATATGTTATCGCTCCCCCTCGATCAGGTCAGCAAGCTCCTCAATATGATTTCCAGCTAACCGCGCGAGGGCGTCGTGTTTCTCCCGCTTTGGGACATCTCTCAAGCCCCGGTTTCGGAGCTCTAGATCCAGTTCCGCCAGTGCATCGCCCAACTCATCGAGAGAGGACGGTCGAGCGTATATCGCATCTTGCTTTGTATCGTCAAAGCTGAACGCTGGGCCACCTGATGGCTCTGTCTCGGTGCTCGTTGCTGTCGAGGTAGTTGTCTCGGTTGTGTCGCTCTGGGTAGAGTCAGAGCTTGAATCAGTATCGTCGTTATCCTGCTCATCCAGAGCATCGTTGAGGTCGTCGAAGGCCATCAGCGCTGCACCTCCCCAGCCTCCACGATCTGAGCGAGTTCATCATAACACGTCAGTTGATCACACGTCGAGTCGTGGTCACGCAGCGGGAGTCCTGCATCGTTCGCATTATCGATTGCTCCTCGATGTCGGATTCCTGGGAGAGCACCGTCATAGTCGCCGCTGTCAACAGCATCCCAGTCATCCTCAGAGAGATACGCATAGTTCGGAACATGACGAGCGACTGCATCGCGTGTAGTCAGCTCGCGCAGGAGACGTCGGTCCCGAGTATCCTGGTCGATACGGTCCGAGAGATCTGTTGGTGTAACAGCCAGAATATTCAGGTCGAAGTACTCTCGTGCCTCCATTACGAGCCGCTGAATCGTGTTCGTCAATCCGCTCTCGTAGCCGTTTTCTGGCCGAAGCGGAATGATGATGTTCCCGGTTGCGTACATCG
This sequence comes from Haloarcula pelagica, assembly GCF_030127105.1. Lineage (NCBI taxonomy): Archaea > Methanobacteriati > Methanobacteriota > Halobacteria > Halobacteriales > Haloarculaceae > Haloarcula > Haloarcula pelagica. Next base: position 458,571 of record NZ_CP126162.1, read on the forward strand.
CATTATCGTTGAGTTTCCCTCGGTTCGCTGGACAGTCGATGATGATGTACTCGTAGTCTGAATCGAGGACCTCGTCGACCAGATTTTCTTTCAATCGCGTTGTGCCCATGGTGGCCTCTTTGAGACCCGACTGGACATCCTCCAGCGCGACGTGTGCTGGGAACAGATCCAGGCCATCGACGACGTCAACGGTGTACTGACGTGGATCAGCCCCATCAAGTAGTACCTCGGCCGCGTGGCATCCGTCTTTAGTTAGTCGAGAAACCGCGTGACAGCGACGGCTTATCGAGGCTTCTTTTCGAGAGGAATGAGGAGGCAACGGCTGTGCACACCAAAGCCTCCTCATCGAGAATCATGCGTCGGCTCACTACACTGTTTCCCTCCGAGTTCCTCGAAGAGCACGCCGAGGAACTCGGCGTAGTCGAACGAAACAGAAAGGCGCAGATGCCCGCCCTCGTGTGGTCATTCGTGTTCGGCTTCGCCGCAGGCGAGAGCCGAACACTTGCTGGCTTCCGGCGTAGCTACAACGCCACTGCCGATGAGACGCTCTCTCCCGGCGGATTCCATCAGCGGTTGACGCCAGCTTTTGCGGAGTACCTCCGCGACCTCGTCGAGCACGGCATCGACGAGGTCGCTGTTCCTGACGCTGTTGACATCGATATCGACCGATTCAAAGACGTGATGATCGCCGATGGAACCGTGCTGCGGTTGCATCGGCTTCTCTCAGATGAGTTCGAACCACGGCGAGGGGAGCAGGGTGGAGCGCGGCTCCACCTGCTCCACAACGTCACCGACCAGACAATTAATCGGTTCAGCGTCACTGACGAGAAAACACACGACAGCACCGAGTTTTCCACAGGATCGTGGCTGGAAGACCGGTTGGTGCTGTTCGATCAGGCATACTTCAAGTACCGCCGCTTTGCGCTGATTGACGAGAACGACGGCTACTTCGTGAGTCGGCTGAAACCGAACGCAAACCCGGAGATAACGGCGGAATTGCGGGAATGGCGTGGCGACGCCATTCCCTTGGAAGGGGAGAAGATCCAGAATGTCGTAGACGATCTCTACCGCGAGTACATTGATGTCGAGGTCGAAGCGACGTTTCAGCGACGCGAGTACGCGGGCACGCAATCATACGATAGCAAGACATTCCGTGTCGTCGGCGTCCGTGACGAGGACGCCGACGACTACCATCTCTACATTACGAATCTCCCGAGAGAGGAGTTTCTGCCGGCAGATCTGGCGACGATCTATCGCTGTCGGTGGGAGGTAGAACTGCTGTTTCGTGAGCTGAAGACGCAATATGAACTGGATGAGTTCGACACAAGCAAGACGTATATCGTGGAAATTCTGCTGTACGCGGCGTTGCTGTCGCTGTTAGTGAGCCGTGATCTGTTGGATCTGGTTACCGAGCAAGCCGACGACGAGATCGTGTTTCCGCCGGAACGCTGGGCGGCGACCTTCCGGTCGCACGCCCAGGTTATCCTCCATGAACTCGGTGAGTTTCTCGGCTACTCACCACCGCCACTGCTGGAGCGACTGATCGAAGATGCCCAGAAGATCCATCAGCAACGACCGATCTTACAAGAGACGCTCGCTACCGCTACGCAACCGAGGTGTGAGGCCTAACTAAAGACCAATGTTGTGCGGATTTTGGCGCTCTTCCAGAGCGTTGCCACTCCCAATCGGCGGACCCAGTGAGGACTTGTTGCTCAGTCAGGTGGTATCAATGCCGAGGCGACGATCTCGACACTCTCACCCGCGGTCAGCACGGGTGTGTAGTCCATCTCGCCCTTAACACTCGCTTTCAACAGGAAATCGGTCAGCCGCCAGATGTTGTAGAGCAAAACCGCGAACACGAAGTAGAACAGCCTCATTCTGTAATCCTTCGAGGAGGTCTTTGCAAGGAAGTCGCTCTTGATACTCTTGTACTCGTTTTCGATCTGCCAGCGACGGCTGTACCGCCGACAGAACGACTCGGCTTCCTCTGGGCCGACGCGGAGGTTCGTGGCGAAGACAGTCGTTCCCTCAACACTCGTCGACGGGACGTACAGGAACTGCATCGAGTGACTGCCCGATTCGACGTGAACGGACGCCGATTCAACCGCCACTCCTTGCCCATCGGCATCCATCGTTTCGATGACCTCGCGCTCAGTGCTGTTGATCCGCTTCGGGATGAGATAGTTAACTCCGAGATTCGAGAGCGTCTGGTAGACGTTCTTGGAATCGAACTCACGATCACACAGCACTGTCTCCACAGGGACGTGTTCTTTCGCTCGTTGAACGAGTCGCCGGACGACACGATGAACCTGATTTGGCGGATTCCTGTCCCACGCTGAGCTTTCCCGAACCGGCTCCACAGCGAGCACGAGCGGGATGTTCGCGCCGACAATCGAGAGTGTCGCGAATTTGAATGCCCGCTCTTCTTCCTCCTTCGTCCCACTGACCATCGACATCCCTTCTACGTCGCCGTAGTACGGGATTGTCGTGATGTCGATTGCCGCAGTCACCGGCCGCCGCAACGATGTCTCCGAGGCAATAGCCGAGAGCAATCGGTCGCTGGCCTGATCGAACCCCTCGATAAGCGCTTCCGACTCGAATTGCTTGACTGCCCGCAGATGCGTGTCCCCATGCGGGCCATATTCCTCGCCACGACGATACTGAAACCGTGCGGCACCCTGAGCGGTGCCACAGCGGACCATCCCCATGAACGCCTGGAGTTCGAAGAACTGCGTATCCTCGTAGGAGGCATTCTGCGCTCGACCGGAGTCAAATCCGCCGAAACCGTGCTCCCGTGCGAGGCGTGTCGTCCGGTGAATTTGCTCGTCTGAAAACTCAGCGCCCACAGACTCGTCCTGCTCATCGTCGTCGGCCGACTCCGGGGTTGTGTCGGTAACCTCCTCTTTCGGGCGCACTGCGGTGACTGAGGGACCGTAGTCGTGGATTTCTTTGACCACGTAGTGAGCAGCGACGGTCACGTACTCCCGAACCCCGTCGTCGAATCGGTTCCGCCAAGCGCGAGAGAGTACGGCCTCGTCGGGAACGTGGTCTAGCCCGAATGGTTCAGCGAGTTCCTGGTACGTTTCGAGGGTTCGGTAACTGTCGCCCGTTATTTCCCGGTATATGAACAGCCGGAGCACCCCCTGGAACGAATCTGGTGCTGGGTGCCAGTCTGGATATCGGTCTACTAGCTCATCCGTGAGTAGTGTAACTTCGCTTAGTGAGGTCTGAAGTGACGCTCCCTTGCGCAATGTTTCTACGATTTCGATACCAGTTTTGTACGCGTCCGTCTTTCTGCTGGCTTGGTCCGAGATTAAAACGTTCTCCATGGCGGATCAATTCGAGCAGTAGTGTCTCAATCACACTCCTCGGGATTTCCCAGATGTTCACTGCTCATGGTGAATGAACCTCGGCATTTGTGCCAGTGAATGCATCGTCTTTCGGTTGTAGATTCCCGAGTTGGATCTGCCAGAGTGTCGAGTAGAGACCATCTGCGTCCAGAAGTTCTTCGTGGGTACCCTGTTCAACGAGTTCACCTTCGTCCAGTACGAGGATACGGTCGGCATTGCGGACCGTCGACAGTTGATGCGCAACAGCGAACGTAGTCTTGCCTTCCGTGTGGAGTGTGAGATTCTGCTGAATTGCCGCTTCAGTCTCGTTGTCCACGTGGCTCGTTGCTTCATCAAGAATCAAGATATCGTGATCGTGGAGGAGCGCACGTGCGATGGCGATTCGCTGGCGCTGACCGCCGGATAACTTAACCCCGCGTTCGCCGACCATCGTGTCGTAGCCGTCCTCAAGATCTCGAACGAACGAGTCGGCACCGGCTGCCGATGCCGCTGCACGGATGTCGTCCTTATCGGCTTCTGGCCGACCGTACCCGATGTTCTCGGCCACAGTTCCGTAGAAAATATACGGTTCTTGAGAGACGTATCCGATGGACTTTCGCAACGAACCAAGGGAGATATCCTGAACGTCACGTCCATCGACACGGACCGTGCCGCTGTCCGGGTCGTAGAAGCGCAGCAGGAGTTTCAGGAGCGTCGACTTCCCCGCACCTGTCCGTCCGACGACGCCGACGTACTCGCCCGGTTCGACATCGAACGAGACATCCTCGAGAACTCGCTCGGTATCTTGCTTGGAGTCATTCCCGTAACTGAAGCTGACGTTTTCGTAGTCAATGTCACCCTCGATGTCGTCGCTGGCCGACGATCCGTCCGTGGTCTCTGAGCCGGAATCGGCGTCCATGAGGCCGAATATACGTTCGCCAGCGGCCTGTGCGTACTGATAGCCGTTGATGATCTGGCCCATGCGACGCATCGGATAGATGAATCTCTGTGAGTAATTGAGAAAGAGCACCAGTGTACCGGCAGTGAGTGTCGTCCCTTCGTAGAAGGCCATGGGCGGTGAGCCTGTGACGACCCACCACCCGCCGATGCCGAACACCGAGATGTACCCGGCCGCCGTCATCAGCTGCATCGTCGGGAAGTAGAGAATTCGTGTCGTGATCGCGTTCCACTGTGTATCGAGATATTCAGCCGACGCCTCGGTGACCCGGTTTCGTTCGAACGGTTCCCTGGCGAAGGCTTTGACTGTAGTGATACCACTGACATTATTTTCGAGACGGCTGTTGAGTTTCCCGACACTCTTCCTGACCCTGCGGTATTTCGGACCGATCGACTGGACGAACCAGTGACTAAGAAAGCCAAGGAGTGGGATGGTCAGTACGGGGATGAGCGCGAGCTTCCAATTGATCAACAACATAATCACGCCCATTCCTCCCACACGAACGACGATCACAACGAGATTATTGAGGTGCGTCGTGAGAAATTCCTCGAGCTGATTGACGTCGTTGTTTAGAATACTCATAATGTCACCAGTCTGATGCTCGTCGAAGAACGTCACCGGACGACCTTGTACCGCCTCGTACGTATCGACGCGAAGCGAGTGCTGGACGTGCTGGGCGAAGCTGTTCCACATGTAGCTGTTGAGCCAGCCGAGCGCCGAGTTGAGAGCGTAGACGACAGCCATGATACCCAGCACCAGCAGGAACTGTTCGCCAGTGCTCTCTGGGAGCCACCGCGTGGGGACCAGTGGGAGAGCGAACGGCGTGGTGTCGAAAAACAGTGAATCGATCGCGACCGCCAACACGACGGTCGGTATCAGTTCCATCACCATCCGGAGGACGCTCGCGATCGTTCCGACGACGAATTTCGGAAGTTCCGCCTGACCGTAGGTCGTGAACAGTTTCCAGAAGGGACGAGTGTCCCGATCTCGGACGTTCGAGAGCCCGTCCGCCTCCGAATCCGGCATTCCAGGCTTTGACATTAGACTAACAGTGCTGACAGCATATATAAAAAAGAGTTGGTCTATTCTCGCGTGATTGCCGGTCTAGGGCCAGTCGAACGACAAATATAAGTCGTTGACTAACAGCTATGTTAGTATGGGTGCTCGCGACCAGTCCGGTGATAACCAGCCCGAGTCCAAGGACGCCATCATGGAGGCGACGTTCAAAGCACTGTCCAAGCACGGGTATGCGGATCTCTCGATGCAGGATATCGCTGACGAGTTCGACAAGAGCCGGTCGCTGCTGCACTACCATTACGATACCCGCGAAGACCTCATTCTCGCCTTCGTGGACGACCTCATCGGGCACAAGGAATCACAACTGGCGCGCACGGAAGCAGAGGAGCCACCGGAACGCCTCCTCGAATATCTCGACCAATTCACGCTCAGGGCCGACCACCATCACGGGTTCGCGGTCGCGTTGTTCGAACTTCGTCTGCAGGCACTCCGCGACGACCGGCTCAGGGAGAAGCTGGCCAAGCACTATCAGCGCAACATCGAGACGGCGGCGGATATCATCTCTGACGGTGTCGAGACCGGTGTCTTTCGCTCCGTCGATCCCTCCCAGGTGGCGGAGACGATCTACAACGCCATCCAGGGGGCGGCCTTCTGCGAGGTGGTCCTCGGTTTCGAGGGGCGATCCAGCGGATGCGAGACAGCATCGTCGAATTCGTGGTCGGTGATCTGGTTTCCACCGCAACGCTGCTGGCAGAGAACACCGAGTCGGCCACACATCCTCGGTAAAACCGCTGACAAGTAGTTTAAGTCGACCTAAACCATAGCAGTTATAAACTTTTAGGCTAGCCTAAAACGTATGAGTGGCCAAGATCACTCTCGTCAGTCGCGTCGAGACATCCTGATGAAAGGAAGCAGTGCACTCGCGGGAACCGTCTTGCTCGCGGGCTGTAGTGGAACCGAAGGTGCCGGAGGGCAAGCAGAAACGGAAACGGAGACGCCGACGGACACGGCGACGAGCACTCCCGGCGACGACTCGGACGGTACCGAAACCACTACCGAGAACCGCTACACAGCGGCGATGGAGCCCGTCGGCGAACTGACGCTCGACGAACCACCGGAGTTCGTTATCGGTGGCTGGGGGTTCGTCGCGGACGTCCTCACCGCCCTGGGCCACGGCGACAAGATCAAAGCCATGCGACGTGCGAACGGCGCGTTCTGGTTCACGAGGTTCTACGAGGAACTCCCCGGCGTTCCAGTTCGGGATCTCGTGGGGATGCCAGCGATCCAAACGAGGAGCCGCGATCTCAAGCGGGAGTATCTCTTCGGGCTTGACGCAGACCTGTTCGCGATCGACCCCAACACACTGATCGCTTCGCACGGTCTCAGCCACCAAGATATCAGTACCCTCGAAGATCGGGTCGCTCCGTTCTTTGGAAACGACAGCCGCGACAAACGAGGGACTGGATGGCCGAACTATCCGGACGAGGAGTCCTATCCGTACTATACGATTCCCGAATTCGTCGAGAAGTACGGGGAGCTGTTCGGCGAGCGCGAGAAGGCGGCGGAGCTCAACGAGTTCTACGAGAACGCGATCGATCGCATCCTCTCCGACGTGCCCGACGAGAAGCGCAACGTCGCCCACATGAGTGCCATGCGAAACCCGGAAGACGCGGGATTCTACGCCGTGAGCCAGCCAACGCCGGACCACGACCTCCCGACGTACGCCCGGAAACAGTACCGTGAGATCGGGGTGGAAGACGCCTTCGCGGGTGAGTACGAAGGCGGGACCCTCTCTCGTCACGGGAATCTCCAGATCGACTCCGAGAAGCTCGCCGCTATCGACCCCGAAGTCATCATCTTCTCCGAGGGGGTCCGGTTCAAATACGGCGACGAGGACCGGATGAACTACGGCAACCTCTACGGCGCGACGCTCGAGGTGATCAAGTCCGACCCCGTCACGAAGGGGATAACCGCCGTCAAGGAAGGTAATCTATACGCCGGTGGAACGGGGACCCAGGGGCCGATAATCAACCTCTTCCAGACGGAAATGCTCGCGAAACAGCTCTACCCCGAGACGTTCGGAGAGTGGCACGGAATCGGTGAGACGCCGACCGACGAACAGCTGTTCGACCGAGAGCGCCTCGCAGAGATCATCACGGGCACCGCGTAACGATGGCGACGCACGAACAATCTACGTCCGACTCGAGGTGGTTCGATCCCCGGATGTTCGACTGGATCGATCGGTCGCTGCTCACGCTCATCGGCGCCAGCTTCGCGTTGACCGTCGCCGCCGGCCTCGTCCAGATCAGTCTCGGTGCCTACGGGATGTCCGTCCTGGAGGCCTGGCGACTTGTGTTCGCTCCCGCGATACTGTTCAATCCAAAGACGTGGGAGGCGTTCCTCCTCGGGGGGGCAGTCCCAGAGCTGTCACAGGAGGCCTTTATCGTCTGGACGATCCGCATCCCGCGCGTCCTCGTCGCGTTCCTCGTCGGGATGAACCTCGCCGTCTCCGGCGGGATCTTTCAGGCAGTCACGCGAAACGAACTGGCGAGTCCGTACATCCTCGGCGTCTCCTCCGGGGCTGGACTGGCAATCATGATCACGCTCATCTTCTTCACCGGACTGACGCCGCTGATCCCGCTATTCGCCTCCATCGGTGGTATCGTCGCCTTCATTATCGTCTACGTAATCTCCTGGAAGAACGGCACGTCGCCGGTTCGGCTCGTCCTCGCGGGCGTCATCGTCGGAACCGTGGCCGGCTCCTTTCAGCAGGGAATGTTTTTCATGATCGAGGACATCGACGTCGCTCTCAGCGCGATGGCCTGGATGACTGGCTCCTTGACCGGGATCGATTGGGAGCAGGTGCGGATGATCCTCCCATGGACCGTCGTCTCGATGGGTCTCGCGCTCGTCGCCTCTCGACAGCTAAACGTACTCCTGCTGGGAGAGGATACTGCCGAATCGCTCGGGATGCCAGTCGAGACGATGCGGTTCGCACTCTCAGTAATCGCGGTCGTCGCCGCTGCGGCGAGCGTTGCGGCCGCGGGACTCATCGGGTTCGTCGGTCTAATCGTTCCCCACATGGTCCGCAACATCGTCGGGAGCGATTACAAACGTCTCACGCTCGGCTGTTTGTTCGTCGGGCCGGCGCTCATCGTCGTTGCAGACACAGTTGCTCGCCTGCTCGTGAGTCCAAATCAGATCCCGGTCGGTATCATTACCGGCCTCATCGGCGGGCCGTACTTCCTCTACCTGATGCGGAAGAAACAGAACTTGGGTGAGATCTGATGTCGAAACAGACACACACCGAGCCTCACGCGGACGATACTGACACACCGGAGATCGGAGATCCGTTGCTGGGGGTCGACAGAGAGAGTGGAGGCGAGAGTCCCCTGGTGGCTGAGGAGTTGGTGCTCTCGTACCCCAGTAGCGACAAGCCGGTGATTGACGGCGAGGCGATGACGGCCCGATCGGGGGCCGTGACCGCACTCGTCGGCCCGAACGGGTCGGGAAAGAGCACGTTCTTGAAAGGGATCGCAGACAAACTCGGGGAGAGAGAAGGCACGGTGCTTCTCAAAGGGCGCGACATCCAGTCGTACGGGACGAAAGAACTGGCCCGACAGCTTGGGTTACTGTCTCAAGAGAGTACAGCACCGGACAGTATCACCGTCGAAGACCTCGTCCATCACGGTCGGTATCCACACCGTGGCTTCTTCGACCGCGTCTCGGACGAAGACGAGCGAGCGGTCGATCGGGCGATCGAACTCGCCGGCTGTGAGCACCTCCGGGATCGCGAGGTCGGCCAACTGAGCGGTGGTCAGAAGCAGCTGGCGTGGATCGCGATGGCGCTCGCACAGGACACCGATGTCTTGCTCCTCGACGAACCGACGACGTTTCTCGACCTCCGGCATCAGCTCGAAGTAATGGAGATCATCGAGACGTTACGCGACGAGAGCGACATCACCGTCGTCATCGTGCTCCACGACATTCAGCAAGCAGCTCGGATCGCCGACGAAATGGTCGCGCTGAAAGACGGCGAGGTCCGTGCACGTGGCTCCCCGGAAGCGGTCGTGACGGAAGAGCTTCTCGCAGACGTATTCGGAATCGAAGGGGAAGTCGACCAGACGGTCCACGGACCACGGATCGAACCCATCCGCCCCCGTCCGGATGAATCGGATGAAGGGGACACAGACCAAGCGGTTACCGAAGAGGGAGAATCAGAAGCACCGTAACCATCTTCTGTTCCGAAAAATTTGACATGAATTGTATTTAATCTCATATATCGAATTCTTGGAGTTCAGACGGATGGGGCGAAAAAGCACATGATACTACACGTTTAACATATGCCTGACTCGTTATTCGTTCGAATTGATCCCAGAATAACGCTCTAGAAGTCGGAGGCGATGTAGGTAGTACTACAGTTGTCTGAGGCGTGGGGACTGATAGTAGATGTCGCTACTATCGCACGAGCTGGTTGAGTGAACGCGTAGCGCGATTTAATCTATTGTTTCTGATTTGAATAGAAGCCACACATCAAAACCCATCCTCCGAGGTTGTGACAGTAAGATACCATTCTATACCCAATGACCGATATTGAGGCCGTTATTCAGGTCGAACATCCCGATATAGTGTGCACGGAGTCAGTCGCGCACGACCAAAGTTCGAAAGTAATGTCGGTGTCGGAGGCGGGAACTGACCCAACGTCTAGAACCTTCTATTATTACATCGAATCATCTGACTTCAATCGGTTCGAAGACGGACTACGGAACGATAATACCATCGCTGAATTCGAACGGATCATCGAAACCAGAGATCAGGAGGCGATATATTGCGTCGAATACAGTGGCGAAGGGATACTTCTCTCACCGGTGATTTCGGCCGCGAATGGTGTTATCCTCGATAAGGAAAACGATGGAAGCTCTTGGCTGTTCAGAATCTGGATGACCGAACGAGAAGACCTGCGGTATATCTGGGACTACGCCCAACAGAATGATATTGAAATCGAACTACAGCGTGTGAATGAATACGCGAGTTTAGGAAATACAGACGCTGGATTGACCGATAGCCAAAGGGAAGCACTTCTCGTCGCACTCGAAACAGGGTATTTCGAAGAACCACGGAACGCAACTCTCGGCGAGGTCGCCGCTGCTCTGGATATCTCACAACCTGCAACTGGTGGTCTCCTTCGACGTGGAGTCAGGCGGCTCATCATATCGTCCCTGTAGATGAAAGCAAAACCCAAAGTAACTACAAACCCGACGCCGATATACTGTAGGCCCATTGCTGGGTTCTTCAACGCTGACTATTGAGCGGCCATCCCTCCACAGAAAAGTACTACAAATCGAATGGTGGCGACGAGCTGTGGGTGATGCCCACGCCCGCCCACGCGGAAGCACTCGTCGGTGTCGGAAACCTTCCATCTGGCAATCTCGATCAGGCAATCGAGGCGTTGCCTTGGGGTGAAGTCTACGATATTACCGAACCCCTGTCGGTGGAAGCGGCCCGGATCGCCGACGAAATCGGGCCGGAGAGGCCGTATCTCGGCGGCGTTGATGCGCTCGTGGCTGCTGTCGGTCGAGAACTCGACGCACCAGTTGTCTCGGCGGATGGCGACCTCACCCACGACGAAACAAAACAAGTCATCGACGTCGAGGAGTATCGATGAGTGCGACACGTAGTCACCGATTCTACTGATTCTGGCTCGGAGGTGCCTGCCCGCCGAAACACTCCAGGAGAATCGCACGTCAGTCCATACCAGGACCGATGACCGACTGGACCGAAGCCGTCCACAGCGTCGAGGTCCTCATCCGGCAGGTTCCGTGGGTCGTCGTCAGCCGGATCGAGGGCCAGGCCTACCACTTCCCGGCGCCGGGGGCGACTGCCCACGGCGAGGCCGTTCCAACCCGTGGCGCGGAGAACAATGACACCAAGTTCCGGATCGTCCGGATCACCGCCGTCGTCCCGATGTATAGGTTTCAATATCAGCGCTGAACTAAGAGTAAATACGAACGACGATGACAGAGAACCGTTTGGCGACGGACATTTTTCGTCTCCTCGCTGACGACACACGGGTCGATATTCTTCGTGCTCTTGCTGTTGCGCAGTACGAGCGCGCACAAGTCGGCTCAGGGGCTGCCGAACTCGGGTTTTCCGAGATCTACGATCTCGTCGATGTGGAGAACACGTCGAAGCTGTCATATCACCTCGGAGAACTCACCGAGACCTATCTGCGGAAAAGCAACGACGGCTACTCGTTGTCACACGCTGGTGAGCGTATCGTTCGATTCATACTGTCGGGGAATTACAAGCAACCGGAGTCATTCGGGCCTGAAACGGTCGATGGCGTGTGCGTCTTCTGCGGCGAGGAAGCGCTGGAAGCAAAACTCTCGCATCAATTCCTCCGTATCGACTGTACGGCCTGTGAGCAACAGGTGACGGGACAGCCGATCACCCCCGCACAGGTCAGGACGCGAGACGGCGAGTCGTTCGTGCAGAGTGTCAAGTTGCGCAGTGCGGAGGATGCTAGGCAGATACGGCGGGAGATGTGTCCAGAGTGCGGGGCGCGTTTGTCCGCCGAGGTGGTTTCGGTGCCCGAAACTCCATTACCCGATGCTGATTCGCTCGTGGTGACCAGTTCCTGTGAGGAGTGTCTCCGGGAGTATAACAGTCCGTTGACCTACAGTGTTGTCTACCATCCGGCGTCGATTGCGTTTCACTGGGATCGTGGCGTCGATGTGGCGGCACGAGGTCTCTGGGAGTTTCACCAATACGTCTACGAGGGGCGCTGGACGTCCGAACAAACGGCGTCTGATCCCAACGAATACGAGGTCGTATTACGTCACAGTGGCGATGCAGTTCGACTCTATCTCGATTCGACTGCGACGGTGGTGGGGACGGAGCGCGTGCGAGGCGCGAGTGGTGAATTTTCGCGATCCTGACAGAATTATTACGAAATTAGCGTTGACCAGACGATGTCGCTAGTCGGCCCGCTTCGATATTATCGGTCTTAGAAGCGGAGAATCGCTGCAGTCTCCTCAACTCGAGTTTTGAAGGAGATCCGATAAATTATAAAATATCCGATATATTTATCGGTGTCGCTGACTCGACGCCTAATCGCGGTCAACGCAACTCATGCAATCGAGCAACTCCCACGACGCGACAGGCCCACAGTATCGAACACACAGCACGGAGACCGATCGACACAAGTCGGCACAACGGGGCTCGAAATCGGCCGACGAGATCGCCGACGCGTATGCAGACGTGGCGGATAAACTCGCCCGGTGGCGACAGCTCGACCAGTTCTTCGCCGGTCGGTATCGTCGGCGGCAATTTACGCACGCGAGGGGCGAGTCCTCGACGTTGCCTGCGGTACCGGACGGAACTTCCGCTCCCTCACATCGGCGAGCGAAGTCGTCGGTATCGACATCAGCGAGGAGATGCTCGTCCACGCCCGGAATGAACTCGGCAGGCTCGATTTGGAAGGCACCGTCCAGCAGATGGACGCCCAGGCACTCGACTTCCCTGACGACAGCTTCGACACCGTCATCTCGTCGTTTTCCACGTGCACGTTCCCCGATCCGATTGCCGCCCTCCACGAGATGGATCGGGTCTGCACACCTGACGGGGAAATCCTGCTCCTCGAACACAGACGCAGTGACGCCGCCCCACTTGCACGGTTCCAGGACTGGCGCGCCGAATCCCACTACGAGAAGACCGGCTGTCGATTGACTCACGATCCGCTGTCGACCGTCGAGCAGGCGGGCCTTCCAGTCGAGGACGTGTCGACTGCGTTCTTCGGTCTCGTCACCACCATCGACGTTATTCCGAGGTAATCATCCATGAACACGCAACCGACCGACCCGTCGCTCAGGCACCGACGCAACCACGACCCGCTCACAACGTACGAAGCCAGCATGTACGGTCTCCAACAGACGCATCGATACGACGCGGCCGAGACAGTGTCTCCGAATTCGGCCGCCACGCCGGAGGTGGCGGATGGCTAAGACGGACTCCCGGCTTTACTCGCTCGTCTGGAGCCAACAGCGCAGCCGCGTGCGCCCCATCTGGAGCATCCTCGTCCCTATCGTCGTTGGCTTCCTGGCGTTGCGCCTCGTAGGTGTAGCCGCGCTCTCGTTCGACCTGCATCGCGGTGGGATGATGGTGGCCGCCTTCGGCGGGACGACCCTCGTGATGCTGGGTGTCATCGGTATCTCCGCGCGGTATCTCGACCAGCGACCAGTGCACGAGTATGGGTACCGCGTATCCCGCGACTGGTGGCAAGATCTCGTCGTCGGCACTGTGTTCGGCGTTCTCATCGTTGCGCTGGCTGTCGTCATCGCTCAAACCACCGGTTCCTTGCGAGTGACCAGCAGCACACTCGTCCCAGACCCAGGACTACTCGGGTGGCTACTCGTCTTCTTCGCTGCGTTCGTCGGCGTCGCGTTCTACGAGGAGTTCATCTACCGTGGCTCGTTCATCACGAACGCCGTCGAGGGCTCACAGCTCGCGGTATCAGCCGCCCTGTGGCAATCGGCATTGCAGTGGTCGCAAGCACACTCGTGTTCGCACTCGTCCACCTCCCGGGGGCAATCCTCGCGGACGCCAACGTCGGCCTCGTCTTCGTGAAGACCGGGTTACTCGGCGGCTTATTCGGCGTCGCATACCTCCGTACCGAGGAACTTGCACTCCCGATGGGCCTGCACTTTGGCGTGAACTACGCGCTCATGAACATCTTCGGCATCGGTGCCGCAGAAGCCCCCGGTGTCCCGAGTCTACTGACTGTCGAACAGACTGCGACAGGCCTATGGAGTCCATCTCGCGGTGTTCCGCTCATAGTTGCAGTCCTTGCCGGGTACGTCGTCGTGTTTCTGTGGACACGCTGGCGAAACCGCGACCGCACTGCCAAGCAAGACACCCACCTCACCCACACCGGTTCCGATTAATGACACAACCACGATTCTCGACAGCAGACGAAAGCAGGGACAAGAGTACGAGACGGTCGTTCCTCGCCGGCGTCGGTGGCCTCGGGCTCGTTGTCACCGGGACCACTACCAGTCGAACGAGCGCCACGACAGCCTCGAAGAGTGCCGACGCACAGCCAGGCGAGGCCCCGTTCACGAACTCAGAAGAACTCGAAGCGTTCGTCGACGACGTGATGGCTGACCGGATCGGGACGACGACGCCCGGAGCTACTGTCGCCATCGTCTCGGGAGACGCACCTGTCCTCACCAAGGGATACGGCGCTGCCGACGTCGAGACTGCTGTTCCAGTTCGAGCCGCCGAGACAGTGTTCAGAGTCGGGTCAGTCGGCAAACTCCTGACCTATACCGCCGTCATGAAAGGCGTCGAAGACGGTGTACTCGACCTCGATACCGACGTCAACACGTATCTCAGCGACTCACGAGTTACGATCCCGGACACGTACGACGATTCCGTGACACTCCGACATCTCGGCACGCACACCGCCGGGTTCGAATCCACGCTCGATCCCGACATCGTCGCAGACCCGGATACTCTCGACTCGCTGGAGACGTTACTCACGAACCAGCAGCCCTCGCGTATCCGCCCGCCTGGGAAGCTCGTCGGGTACTCGAACTACGGCGCGGCGCTCGCTGGCCACGTCGTCGCCGAAGCCTACGACACGACGTTCGAGGAGTACGTTCAGTCGCGAATTTTCGATCCGCTCGGGATGACCCACAGCACGTTCCTCCAGCCGGTTCCGTCTGACCAGCCCGGCGACCTCGCTGCGCCACACATCCGCGATACCGACTCGTTTCTGGCAGCTGACGATGTCTACATCAATATGCGTCCCGCGGGCTCGCTGAGCGCGACGGCCACGGACATGGCCGCGTTCATGCAGGCCCACCTCGGTGACGGCGCAGTCGATGACGCTCGGATTCTCGACGCTGAGACCGCCGAGACGATGCACAGCCGTCACCACGTCCGTCACCCGGCAGTGACGAATTGGCGGTACGGGTTCCACGAGTATGGGACGCCCGACGCCAACCTCATCGGCCACTCTGGTGCGACGATCAACTACACGAGCTACCTGTTGCTCGCCCCAGACCACGACGTCGGGATCTTCGTCGCCTACAACAGCAACCCGGACGAACTGCCGAAAGCCGTCGTTGACGAGATCGTCGCGGAGTACAAGCTCAACAGGCACCGACCACACCGACTCCGACATCGAGACCGGGCGGTCAGGAGCGCGCCGAAACCGTTGCCGGCGAGTACAGCCTCACCTCCCTCCCACAGAGGGGCCACTCCAGGTCGTTGATTTTCTCGAACAGTTGACTGTTGAGCCAGCGGCCAATGGCCGCCTGCGCACAACGACTCTCGAAGGTGATGGCCGAGAGTGGGTGGAGACAGACCCGTACGTGTACGAGGAGGTCGGCGGCCACGACGTGTTAGCCTTCGAGGTCACAGATCACGAAGTAGACGTGCTGAATATGAATCGCGAACCCACTGGCGTCTACCAGCCTGTTCCGTTCCACGGACGCCAACTCGTCACAGGTGGTGTACTCGGGACCGCAGTATCCGGGTTCGGCCTCTCGCTCGCTGGCTGGGGCGGACATACTGCTTGGAAACAGTGGACACAGCAGCGGTCAGACGACGAAACAGATAAGGGGACTCCGAATGACAGACCAGCACAGCGCTCACCAACGAACCGGACAGCAACACGGACAGCCAAACCGAAGTGGAGTCACCAACGGTGTCAATCGCCGGCTGACGAGTGCCTCGTGGCTTGCCCGCGCAGCGAGTGTCGGTTTGAGTAGTGTCTCTCTCGGTTTCGTCGTGCTCTTCATGGTTGTCTTGCAGACCGGCGGGAATCTCACACTGTTCACGCGACCGCTGCCGATGCAGATCGCACTCTTCCTCCCGTCTCTCATCGTGATGTTGACACTCGGGACGACTGCCGGTGCCTTGTTGGCATGGTGGTACCGCTACTGGTCACTGGCTGCACGTATCCACCAGACGGTACTTGCGGGGCTGGGGTTGGTGTACTGCTGGCAACTCTCAACCTTGGGGTTCCTGGCGGTGTAGGCCGATGGACCACTCTATTCCACCGGAAGCGTTCGACATCACCAATACTATCGACGGACATCAGCGCGCATGAGGCTCCTCGCTGAATTCGAAATCTACTGCGACGCGCTCCCGCTTGTCGAAGTCGCCGCAACAGTACCTGCGGCAACGATACTCCTCGAACTGCAATTCAACCATGGGGAACGTCCGCTGTTTCTCGTGACCGTGACGAACGAGTCACATCAACCGGTTGCGAAGGCTCTTACCGACGCCTATGATGTCGGTGAATGGACGCTCATTGGACAGGCGGGTGATACGCGTCGGTATCAGGTTGTCCCGGCGCTCAGTTTCGAGGACCAACTCGGCGAGCAGATTGATGACCTTGCTGGTCTCGAAGCGCTTGCCAGGGCAGACGCGATCATCGAACGGATTGAGGTATTCCCGGAGGGATGGCGACAGACAGGTTGGTTTGCCACCCGGGACGCGTTCAGTGAATTCTCGGCGTTCTGGCAACAGAACGCCGATTTTCAGTTATCACGCCTTACTCGTGATGGAGAGTCCGAAGCGCCTGGGAATGGGTTGACCGACCACCAGCAAGAGGCGCTCCGGACGGCCTACGAACTGGGCCATTTCGACATCCCCCGGCGGGCATCGCTTGAACAGATCGCAGACGAGTTGGACATCTCCGCATCATCGGCCTCCGAACGCTTGCGTCGTGCCCAGGCCCAACTCATCGAGGAGACAGTAGCGACAACGTGGCCGCCACTTCCAGAGTGAACCGCCTTACTGAGACTGGCTCAAACTATCCCGATCACACTCAGAGGTTGGCCGGCAGGTGACTGGGAGACTCCCGTCGGCTCATCGAGGTTGTTGGGAACATAGCAAACCCTGAGCCCCTCCAATATCACCCTCACTTAAACTGCCGGATAACTGAGAGACAGGCCTTCGCCGTTCACGCCTGAATCAAGAGACGTACAATGCAGACTGTCACGTCAGCAGATGGAACGCGTATCGCGTTTGAACGACACGGAGAGGGACCGCCGCTAATCCTCCTGCATGGTGGATCTGCCCCTCAGTACTGGAAGCCTGTGGTTCCTCGGTTCGCCGAAGACTATACTGTCATTGTCCCCCATCGACGGGGCGTCGGGGAAAGTGACGACTCTGCAGAATATAGCCTTGAACGTGGAGTTGCGGACGTTCGTGCAGTCATCGATGCAGTCGATGGAACACCGGTCTTATTCGGCCACTCGTTCGGTGGTCTGTTGGCGATCGAGGCCGCCCGAACTGCATCCGTCGCAAAACTCGTCGCATACGAACCGGCAGTCCTCGTCGGTGAGTACAGACAACAGGCCGGCCTCGCATCACAGATGCAGAAGCGAATCGATGACGGGGACCGCCGCGAGGCCATGAAATTCTACGTTCGCGAGGTCATGCATGGTGGCGACATCGATGACCTCGACGGGTGGCTCGCCGAGTGGCCACCATGGCCGGACATCGTTGCTCTCACCGAAAATATCGCGCGCATCAACCGCGCCATCGAACAGTACCGCCTCCCCGAATCACTGGAGATCGACGCGCCAACACTCCTGCTGACCGGTACTGAGGGACCACCCCACCTTCGAGACGGCGTCCGTGCGGTTGGCGAAGCGCTCCCGGACAACCAGTTCGTCGAGTTCGGGGGCATCGGCCACGGTGGTCCAACAGAAGCACCGGACCGCATCACAGCCGAGGTACGCGCCTTCATCGGCGGGAGAAAACTGCAGTAGCGGAGGGGAGCGACTGACCAGGCTCCATCGTCCACGTCCGCCATCTACTATCTGCAGTGATTCTCAAATAATACTACATTTTTACATTTATGCCGACATCTCCAACACGCCAACAGTCACGTACGGGCGAATTAGCGATCTGACGGTCATCACGTGAGAAACACTACGTTGCCCATCCCTCTGCGTTTGCGCTCGACGAGCTCTCTTGCCTCTGGGCTATCGAGTGTGCGACTGACGGTTGCTTTCGAGAGATCGGTCTGCTCGACAACCTCGCTCTGTGGACGGACACCATCCGCATCGAGCACCGTTTGATATACCACCGCCTCGTTGTCCGCGAGTCGCTCCGAGACGGACTCCCACTCGTTCCGACGGGCCTGTAGTAGCTCGTCGCTGGAGCCTCCGGTAGACCGCTCAACAGACGAGTCTCCTGGGTTCGTCTCTGCTGTGGGTGCTGGTGTCGAGTCCTCGTAGAGCAGTGTCGTCACACTGGCTCCGGCGCCGGCGGCTGCAAGGGTGATCGCAACGGTATCACGGAGCGAGAACTGCCAGCCAGCAGCCCCAAGCCGTGTGCTTCCGTCGGCGCCTGCAACTACGGTTGGTGTCGCAGTCAGAAACTGTGCGACGAGAACCGCTGTCGCGGTTACGAGAATCGCAGCCGCGAGCAGTTCGGAACGCGGGCCGAACTGTGTCATCGGTATGCACCCATACTCGCCGAAAATGACTCCCACTGCGGTCGTATCCGTGTTACGGGACGGCCGGCAGCACGCGAGCGCCTGCTGAACGTACCCCTGTACAGCAGGCTGCCGCCCGAGTGCTCGGTCCGGGTTCATCGGTCACCCCTGTCGAGTCGAACGAGCGATTCGGCGGTCGTTGTCG
The DNA here is from genome assembly GCF_030127105.1 of Haloarcula pelagica. Lineage (NCBI taxonomy): Archaea > Methanobacteriati > Methanobacteriota > Halobacteria > Halobacteriales > Haloarculaceae > Haloarcula > Haloarcula pelagica. The sequence goes on from NZ_CP126162.1 coordinate 477,539, forward strand.
GGAGGTCGACCACGACACTGTACTGCGCTTTGGAGTCGGCCGGTGTCACGACGACGAGTACGCGGTCGGGACTCCACCAAGACTCGTGTCGTTCGAAGACGATCGTGTCGTCTTGCTGCCGGACGGTGAACGCGGATGCGTTAGCGGCCAGTGCTGTCCGTAGTGAGGCGTTCGGTGTCGCACCGACGACCGCCGCGCGGTCACTGGAGAGGCCTGCAGGAATCGGACGGACAGCGTATGTAGCGGTATTCGGTGGCGGGATGTCCGCCCCGACAGTTTCGGCAGACGAGACGATCTGCTGCGCTTGCAGACGGGTTTCCCTCGGCACGGCTGGCGGCTCACGGTCGATCGCTCGAACGACGTGGTAGCCGTTTGTTCGGCGGACCTCGATCCGAGAGACCGTGCGAACGTCCTCGACTAACACCTGTGGTTGTCCGCCACCAGCGAGGTGACGAGGGCACCGTCCTCGATCGTCAGCCGATGTGACTCGTCGGGTACGAGTCCGGTGACACTGCCGAACACGCCTATGCTGCTGCCGAGGACGACCAGTGACAGGACGAGCACTAGTCGGGAGGAGGACCACGGGCATGGTTGAGACTGGTAATATCGGCAGTAAGAATCTGATGGTTTCCAGGGCGTGAAACAGCGGTGAAACGCGTTTCAGACGTGTTTCACGGCCGTTTCCAACGGTGAATTACAAGGGTTTTCGTATAACCCACAAGCACAGCAGTCGGGACGACCAGTTGCAGAGGGCTGCGGGTCCGTTTGCGAGGGACCCGCGGCCGCCAGATCGGTCCCCGCCCGGCTGGTGCCGGAGAACACAATGATACAACACGATCGACATGAACGGAGTGAGCAGGATGCAACGTGATTACAGACTCGCGGCGTACGCGTTCGGTATCGCGATGGTTCTGTTTGCGGCCAGTGGTGCTGCTGTCATCGCAGGTGCCAGTTCCTCCGCTGGCCCCGCTGACGGCCCTGATAACGACACGACAACCGTCCAGCTGGACACGGACCAGCAACAGGCCACCGAAACGGTTCGCGTAGCCAACAACAGCGAGTTCACCCTCCAGCGGGCACAGCGCACGTGCGGTGGGGGCCTCCGCCTCGATACCCCCAATCGCACGAGCACCACCCACCAGGTCGGAGACGTGACAGTGACGCTCGTCTCCCACCACGACGGCACGGTCGTCGAGAAAGTCGGCCGCCAGCGACTCGCTGAA
>NZ_CP126163.1 GCF_030127105.1 Haloarcula pelagica
TTTCCGATACAGTTTCAACGTAGTGGAAACGCTCTGAGATACTGTATCAACTTGTCTTTTGAGACGCTACGACAGCTCTCGCAGGTCAGCGATGACTCCATGAGAATCCCGTTGAAACCACTGGAGCGTGAAGTGCGAAATGGAGTTACGAAGGTCGCCACGTCAACCGCGCACCAAAGCGCGTGCAGGTGACAGACCTTGGATGCGAAGGAACAGGAGAATTGGGATCGCAGCTTGGCTGACCGTGGTCGGCCAAGGCTGCAAGCCCGGAGCGATGTCGTTCCGCTTCACGCATTCAGGACTCCAGAGGACACCATGACCGCAACCACTGATCACTACTTGGGCATTGACCTCCACAAACGCAAAGCGCAAGTCGCTGTCCTCGATGACGAAGGCGAAGTCGTTGAAGAGGTCCGCGTCGCCAACGCGGACCTCGGCGGAATCGCACAGAAGTACGCTGGAAGTAGTGCTGCACTCGAAGCGGGAAGCAATTACTTCACGATTTACGACAGGCTTGATGAAGAGTTGGATGTGACGCTCGCCAATCCGGCCAAGGCCGATTGGCTCGAAGACCAGAAACAGAAGAACGATCGGAAGGGCGTCAAAAACCTCGCGCGGTATCTGCGGTTGGGCGAAGTGCCCGAAAGCTACGTCCCACCTGAAGAATGCCGGCGCTACCGCGCTTGCGCGCGGTCGTAAGTTGGTAGAGAAGCGTTCAGACTTCAAAAACGAGGTCAACTCACTGCTTGATCAGAACGGCGTCACCTACGACGGGTCGTTGTGGAGCGATCAAGGGCGTGAGTTCCTCCGCGAACTCATGCTCGACGATGCGTCGGAGTTGTTGTTGGAGCAGTGGTTGGAAGCAATCGATGAGTTCACCGTGAAGATCAAGCGGATGCAGCGGCGGATCGAAGAGGTAGCGGCTGAGGTAGATGAGCTGAATACGTTGATGTCTGCGCCTGGTATAGCGGCATTTTCTGGCTTGATGATCTACAGCGAGATCGGTGAAGTAAAGCGGTTTGACCGCGCGGCTGAAGTGGTGAGTCATGCCGGGTTAGACCCAGTAATCCGCGAGTCTGGCGACTCGCGGAGAGAACCAGATCAGCAAGGAAGGAAACGGCTACTTGCGATGGATCCTGGTCCAGTGCGCGAACACCGCGGTTCATAACGCGAAGGACCCGTACTTGAGTCAGTTCTACTGGCGGTTACGCAACAAGCGAAATAAACCGCACAAGGTAGCAATCGTGGCAACAGCGCGGAAGCTGTTATTGGCGTTGTTCAATATGCTCAGGAAGAACGAACCGTGCGACCCACCGGAGGTGAGCGCCTGAGAGACGCTCCGCGTCTCTCTTTGGGCAGGCCAGCGCACGATGAGCAACTGGTGTGTCGTGTGAAGATGCCCCCGCACGGCGGATGTGGCAGTGACTGATTCGACTGCTTGCTATGGGTTTTCACTCTCAGTGAGAGGCGAGCAACAGGACCGCCAGAAAATCTAAGAACATCGACGTGGTTTGTTCAGATAGCGGGATTCTCAGCGATGTTGACGTCCACCTCGTCGTCAGCACATTCACCGTCACCGTAGACGACGTATTCGTGGTCGAGTCTGTCGCCTTCGTCGAGTGGTTCGTACGCTCGAAAGCGGTCGGTATAGGCCGTGGGCGACTCTTTTCGGCGGTCGGACAGCAGGAGTCAAATCGTCGATTCGTCTGCCGCTTTCGCTGGGATCACGTATCGCTATTTAGTGCCGCGATCTGCCAGAATGAACACGGGTGGCTTGTCGCCGCCAGAAATACACCCGCGCATGGACAGGCCAAGCGAGCGTGACAGTGGTCGCGCTCGCAGCCTTTCTTCCCGGCAAAGACGTACACTTCGTCGATTTCGACCGGATCGACCGGATCAAGGAAGGCGCATCAAGGCTCTGGTAAAGCGCTCGATGCGCTGGTACATCATTCTGTGTGTCACACCAATCCCGCACTGTAGTTGGTGGAGATTCGTATCAAACCAAAGGAAGACGTAAATTGAGACCAGCTACCGCCGCAGCGCGACCTTCGAATGAGTGAAAATCGTGCCCGTCTCGTCGTTGAACGTGCGGCCGCAATTCTTACAGAGATACCGCTGAAACTTTTGGTTGCTACCGTTTCTGACCGTCCGGTCAGAACGGCAGCGAGGACAGGTAACACCGTCACGCTGAGCGACCTGCTCTAACAGGTCCGGAGACCGATTCCGATCCAAACACTTATATTAGCGTCATTCGTGCCGAGCACCGCTGACGCGATGCGCTTGTTTTTTGACTCCATAATGGCCGCTCAGAAGTATCAAAAATCTCATACGGATGAGCGATTCTTAAAGAGAGCCTTACGCTGTGGTTGTCTGTTAATGACTATATACTCATGTGACAGCTAAGCAGTGGATATAGTCAATGAGGATACTCAACCTGCCTGATGGGATGCTAGTGTTCGCTCTCGTCGTTAGTATGATCATCTCCGTACTATCTGCTGTAATTCTACCGGCGGGTGCAGTAGCTGCTCCCGCGACTGCAAGTAGCAATATCGATTTACAGCACAGTGACAGCGCCAGTGGAGGGCTTGGCGGCCCACCGTACACAGAGACAATTGTAGTCCATACAGTTGGAGAGAGTACATTTAGGTTTGGTGGAGACACTGGTCGGCGGCTAATAGTTCAGGAAGCAACAACCAACCGGACTGTAGCTATACGCCCAGTAAACAGCAGCGTAGCTTGGAACATAGAGCAAGTGTATATAAACGCTGCACGGATTCACCAAGACATGGGATTTGACTCAACACCAAATATGAGTATATTAGTAAAATCTCAACCTTATAGTGTAGATATTGGCGTAATTGCTAATGGTGACCTGAAATGTTTGAGGACACGACGTTTTCGGCATACAGAGTGAAGCTTGTTGACAGCAGTGGTAAGACTCTTGCGACTACGGACGCAAAAATACATGGAGTACAATACAATTTTTCTGAGGATATAGACTCTTCTATCAACTCAATTGAATATAATAAATCCGCGATAGCAATTCCGAAAGATGGGAGGATACCTCCTGGTTGGACCGCTGAATTAGTCCAAGTGACAGCACATAACGAGAAATACACGACTAAGGCAAGTCACAGTCCGAGAAGTGAATACTTCATATTTAATATTTCTAACTCCGAATTTGAAAGAGATACGTACTTTGATGTTAATATATACACATCCAGTCGAAAATCCGCAGGGAATTTGGCCGTGAGCTTGTATCTGCTTAAAATTACGGAGGACAATATTGTAGATGGTCCAGTAGGTAGCCCTACAGAATCAACGATTCCTAATCGGTATGACCTGGATGGTGATGGACAAATTACTATCACAGACATACAAAAGATTATAATTATACTAAATTCTGGAAAACATCTAGATGGAAAGCCAGTTACAGTTAACGATGTGCTTAATATGATTATACTCTATAATTTATAAGTCAGCTATCGATTTGAATAGATACTGTGTCTCAGTCATAGTGGCTTATAGAGCGGTTGTATGTTCGAGACAGCGAATATACGACTCTCACGGAACTGTCGATACAAACCCAGCACCCGTACGGCATCGCCGAGCAGGCGCTTCGTTGTCGAATGTGAAGTTTCGGTCATTCAGTGTTCAGAGGCGTACTGTACTCCAACAAGTCAGCCCGGTCTAAGTCGAGTTCGTCACGAATTTGACTATACGCCCTGCCGATTCGGTGTTTTGCGGTAACTGTGGCTTCTTCGAGCCGAAAACAGTGTATAGCAACGTGTTTCCAGTAGCTGAACCCACCGCTAGCAGGGTCCCCGCGTGCTTCCTCAACATTTGTTCACCTATGTACCGACACTAGCTAATAGAGTTGAGGAGATCGACTTCCGTGGACAGAATTGATTTCTTGGTGTCGTCCCTCTATTCGTGATATGAGTCGATTAGATCACTATTCAACACTTCGAAACAATTTATTTGCTAAGAATAGATGATATATTTTATCTCTAAGTCTAATATTTTACTACTGCAACCCCAAATTTGATAGATACTTTCACTCACATGACGATCGTTGTTATTGAACCAGTGGATAGTTTGAACGACTTCTTTGAGTGCTTCTTGACCGGGTTGCGTAGGATCTGTCGGTGGAACTGGAACGTTCTGAGATACGGTGTCAGCTTATTTTTGGAGACTCCTCGGTCTGGCGAAAGCCACGCGTCGCTAGCGCTACGGTGGTTCTCGCAAGTGTTGGCGTGTACGTTTCCATCCACCTATTCGCCCCCTCTGTGAACGACTTCTTCTCGCTAGTAGTTCTCGCTGTCTTCCAGTGGATTGTACGCTCGAAATCCGTCAGTGTAAGTAGTCAGCTCTTCCACCGTGCGGTCGTTGAGGTGGAGCTGAACGGTTTATTCGTCAGCGGATTTTGCTGGGACGACGTGTCGCTGATCGCTGCCGCAATCAACAAGTGTGAACATCGGTGCTTGTCCTCATTATGGTTTCTGCTACCGCGTATTGCGGCTTTCAGCCCCGCAGTGATCTAAACCTCGTTGACTTCGATTGGGCCAACAGGGTTGATGGCTGGCGCATCGAGTAGTTCTCCAGAACGCTCGACGCCCCGCCGTAATGACCGGTACGAAACGATGAGTTCAGCGTTGGAATGTAAATATTGATGAATCGAAGGAATAAATAAAACGCGAACAAGAACATGTTGAGGCCGATATTCGCGTTAGGGTTTAACCCAGCTATTGACGTTGAGGAATCGGTCAAGCCAGCCGGCGGCGAAACTGAGCGTGTGTGTCAGATTGAGGAACTCGCATAGGCGTAGAACACCGCATTTTAACGCTTTCCCTCTGAGTGAAAGGGGCCAACTGTCTCGTCCTCATCACCGTAGTAGGGCCGCAGGTAGTGGTCGTCGCAGACTCCACCTGCTCGGGAAGAACCTTTAGAACACCTCTTTGTTGGAGTGTGTTCCCAACCTGTTCAACCGACGTTAGGTCGAACTTCTCGCGGAGGTTGTACAGAATTGTTTTTTCATGGGGAGAGCTTTCACTGGTCTCACAGAGTTCAGATACCGAAGTCCTCAGTTTCGATTTCTGTATTATCGCTGAGACCGAGGTCAACTTCTTAATCAAGCGTATTGACGAGGAAATTAAGAAGTTAGTTCTTGTGGCACTGTCTAGTTGAGCGAGTTTGAGAAGCGAGAAGGCCGTAGCGAGAAGTGTCCATGCAACTCGCAGACCTCCTCAGCGAAACGTTAGATAAGGATAGTCAAGACGTTTGGGAGAACGAGCGTACCCCGACACCCGTCTGGCGGTTCGGGGTGCGTCTCCACTCGGCGGGGCTGTCGATCAGGGAAACAGCCGCTATCTTACACCTGCTGGGTATCGATCGTTCCCACGGTGCGGTCTGGAGCTGGGTTCATACGTTGCCTGAAGCACAGAGCGACCCGCCGACGGCGTCGCCGTCGTGGGTCGCAGTCGATGAGAAACAAATCGAGGTTGACAGCGAAAAAAGTGGCTCTACGCTGCTGTCGACACAGAGTCAAAATTACTGCTCGAAATCGACGTGTTCAGCCGCCGCGGGGTCAGTCCCGCGGCGGCGTTCCTATCGACTCACTCAGAAACACGATGTCGCGATTCAGTGTTTCTCGTCGATGCTGGCGGCTATCTGACTGCCCTCTCACACCACGATCTGAGCTGTCGGCTCGACTACCGTATCGAAAAGTGGTTCCAGACTGCAACCATGCGAATCGATCGCTTTCACTCGTTTTGGCGGGGCAGTCAATCCAGCGCGAAACAGTGGTTACGACGCTTCAGACACCACTACAACCACGAACGGCCAAACCAAGCACTCGACGGCAAAACGCTAGGTGAGGTCATTCAGAACTAGATAGTGCCGAATCTACAGAAACAAGAGACAGATGACAATAGCTATTAGTCCAGAGAGTGATATCCTTTTGGCGGCACTGCTTGAGGAGCGCGCTCAAAAGCGGTCCACTGGCCACCTTTGCACCGCAACCCGGGGCGCGCCCGCCGCCTTCGACCGAGACATAGATCAGGACTCCCTGAGCTAAACGTTCTTGATGCTCGACACCTAAGTGGCAGGCAGTTATGAGGAGGAAGATTTAGACCAAAGCGATCTTTACAGGTTTCTCGGCAGTACTTTGACCGGTGGAACACAAGGACCTCGGGGTCCCGATACTCTCTGTGATTTCGGGTGCAAAAAATTGAGTCGCTCATGTGAAGCACGTTGTTGGTGAATCAGAGGACGGTTCGAACGATTTCTTTGAGAGCGTCTCGACCTGGTTCGCGTAGGATTCGTCGGCGGAGCTGGAACGCTCTGAGATACGGTGTGAGCTTGTCTTTGGCGATGCCTCGGTGGGGCGAGAGCCACCGTCGTGTCAGCGACGCGTGGCTCTCGCAGCCGTTGACGTGTACCTCGCCATCAGCGTATTCACCGTCGCCGTCGACGACGTATTCGCGGTCGAACGCGTCGTCGTCCTCTAGCGAGTCATAGGCCCGAAATCCGTCCGTATAGACGGTCAACGACTCCTGTTCGTGGTCGGCAAGCAGGAGTCGGACGGTCGATTCCTCAGCGGATTTCGCTGGCACGACATACCGGTCGTCCGACCCGCAATCAACCAGCGTGAACACCGGCGGCTTGTCACCAGCGTACGATCCTCAACCACGCGTGGACAGCCCACGCGTCGCTGTAATGAGTGAGGAATCTTTTGTGGGGTCGGTCCGATGTGCTGGCGATGGGACGCGAGCGACGCAAAGAGATCAAGCGTCACATCTCAGAGGAGAAGCTCAACGAGCTTCTCCGCGACGCCGACAAACACAGGATTCGGCGTCTCGGGTTCGTGAAGAATTTCTACCAAGGCGACACGATTGCCGAAGCTACCGACCGGGAAGCTCGGTCGGCAGCCACCGGCCGCCGAGTGGGCGATGCTTGCACTCCAAGCCATTCGTATCGAACTCGGGAAGTCCTACCGCCAGACAATCGACCTTCTAAGCGAGATGCCCGAAATCCTTGAAGAACTCCGTCTTACGCGGCTTCCTCACTTCACCGCTCTCCGTGACTGGTTCGAGAACATCCCGATGGAAACCTACCGAGCGTTTCTCGGCGCATCAGCCGAGAAACGCTCTGGTCACGCCGCAATCGACACAACTGGCTTCGACCGTGACCAGCCCTCGCGCCACTACGCTCAGCGAGCGCATTACCGTGTTCGCTCGCTGAAAGTCACTGCCCTCGTAGACGTGAAAAACGCTGTACGTCTCCGATGTTCACTGCACGACCACGAAGAAACACGACGCCAAGATCGGCCCACAGGTCGCTCGGCGCAATGCCGAGGACCTGCGGTCACTGGCTGCTGACCGCGCCTATGATTGAAAACCGTTCCGGGACGAACTCCGTGAAGATGGCATTCGCCCGCTGGTCAAACACCGCATCTACTCGTCGCTGGATCTTGCGCGCAACGCCCTGATGAGCCGTCTCTGGTACAATCGCCGCTGGATGGTTGAAACCGTCTCCTCCTCGATCAAGTGCACGCTCGGCTCCGCCGTGCGTGCGCGAGCTGGCACCTCGAATTCCGGGAAATGGTCCTCAAATGCGCAGTCTACAATCTTCGTCGAGCAGTCAGATACCCAGCAAATTAACCGCTGTTACTCGGTTTCTGCTCGCTGGCTGAGTGAGTGAACCCGCCGAAATCAAGCTCCGTATAGCGATCCTACGAAGTACTAATATTTAACAACGGCCTGATACGTATAATCCATTACTTACTTATTGACAGGCAATGAATGGATATATGTCTTCTTGTATCCCAAGGAGACACGTTGTGAGTGTGCCAACATTCGCTACCAGAAAGCACATCCTCTGTGCTTTCTGGCGTCCACTTTCCGCTACTATTCGACTTGATAGTTCAGAAACACGTCCCTCGTGAACTACCTCGACCGATCCGCGCTGACGCGCTCGTTGAGGACGGGGCTTCCTGCTTCCACGACGCACTTTGCAGACACAGAGGTGTCCACAGGGAGCGCAGTCTCTACAGGCGTTCGTTTGGAGTGTCCCACTCCTACATCTTGTAGACCGCGAGAACGGATGTTCCACGCCGCGTTTGCGTCCCTGTCTGCCCCGAACCCACAGGTAGGACAGGAATGTTCATAGACCCATAGCGGCTTCTCCGTCGAGACGTCGCACGCCGCGCACTTTTCGTCGTCCCTCTCGGGTTGACCGCGACGAAGTGCGTACCCTCGTAGTCGCACTTGTATTCGAGCAACGAGAGGAACGTTCGCCACGCTGCCGATGCCATGTTGCGACTGTTCGACGATGATTCGAGCATCCCCTTCATCTTCAAGTCTTCAACCGCCACGAAGTCGTACTCCCGAGCGTAGTACGCCGAGAGCTGTGCAAGAAGTCGCGGCGCTTCCGCCGAAGGTCGGTGTGACACTCCACTATGCACCGCCGTTGCTTCTCGTAGTTGTTCGACCCGTGCTGTTTGCGCGAGAGCTTCCGTTGCTCGCGCTCCAAGCGGTCGCGTTCGTCCGAGAGGTCGAGCGATCCGACCGCCATGCCGTCGGTGTTGTGGACGTACTTACGAATCGCCACGTCGATGCCGACGCACTTCTCGGGCGGCTCGCGGTCCATTTCGATGCCGAAGGTGGCGAATCACTGAGCCGTGGCGACGCCACCGGACGCCGGTTGACTTCCTCCACGGCTTCACAGTAGTTGCCGATTCAAATTGCGGTGTGTTCTCTGAGGTATGACGAGATTGTTGAAATCCGGCTTGAGCCGGTTGTTTGAGCAGTGATTCGAGTAGGCGGTGAGCGAGGAGATGGGAAATTCATGGCGACTGTCAGTCTCGCCAGTACAGAGGGGCGTGCTGACCCAAGCGCTCGCCTGGGTCTGCCGCCCCGACGAGGCTTATCCGTACGTCACTGGCCCGAGGAAGAACCGAAACGTCGCCGTTGAAACTGCTGGTCGAGTCTTCACCCGACGTTGCTCCGAAAGTAGCAGACACACCACGATCCAGAGATTGTACAGCGTCACAGCGAACAAAAGTAGAACAACCGCACCGCAAACACCGGCGACGTAGTCCGGGGCAGAAACTCACCGATCTTCCGGTAGGACGTTTCGATTCCCCAGCGACGCCGATACGCTTGTGCGAGTGGCACCGCTTCATCTACCGTCCTCGGTTGATTCGTGATCAGACACAGCGAGTCGTCGTCCCGCGAGTGGTGCGGGACGACGACGAGCGTCACCGGTACACGCATCGTCGGGGACTGCTTTCTGACCAGCTCGTAGTCGGTGACGAATTTCTCTTCATCGTGTTCGGCAAGAACGCGCTTGATCCCCGGCGTTTTGGGTGCGCGCATGACGAACTCTACACCGAGATCGGCGAGTTCGTCGACTAACTCGACCCGATAGAGGCCACGATCACAGTAGATGCGGGTGATCGAGACGGCCTGACGCGCCGTCTCGATCACCTCGCGGATCGCCTCAATCAGAGACGGTGTATCGGTCCGAGCAACGTGTTCGGACGCGAGCGTGAACCGCGCTGCCGGTGACACAATGCACAGTGTCACGAAGACGTAGGCGAGATTTGTCCCGTGGTCAGAGTTGATTCGTGACACCATCGGTGTCTGCTTCGAGCCGTAATAGAGCCACTCATGGAGGTCTACCGCAACTTCTGCGGTGTTGGGAAGGCGATGTGCTTTGCGTGTCTGCGTGATGACCTGATCGCGGACGCCATCGAACTGAGCGTCGATGGTGTCCGCTTCCATCTGCCCGAAGTTGTACAGGAGTGACTTCGCTGGCGGACTCCGGTCTTCGAGGTCGAGATCGTCACCTCTGGCAAGTTGGAGGTGCCTAGCACTGGTGTTGGTGAACCCTCGTTCGAACCCACTCCGAGTGAGGACTCTGGCGAAGTCCTCACTCGGATAGGTACCATTGACCTTCACCCCGAAGTCCAAGGACGGATAGAGAAGCGATCTTGCGGCACGGCAGACCTGCCGTGCCTCGGCGGTATCGACCATACTTGTCGTACGGTGCCACCGGAGAAATCGGTCTCTCAGCCACTTCGGCAACTACTGTGAAGGGGTGGGCTTCCGCAGCTTTCTGTCACTCGACTACGACGGCGTCGTGCAACCGGGTGACGGCGGTCAGAACCGGGAACGTCCAGGGCTGATCGGCATAGAGGTGCATACAAAGCGAACGGCCGTCGACCGGTGACGGGGAGATCCGACTGTGGATCACCGACTGTCGGTCCCGGACGATCTCGTCGAGTCGGACTTCGAATTCCTCTTTGTACCAGTCCTGGATGATCACGTCGTCGAGGGATTCGACGATCTCTTTGATGGCACTGCCAGCTGTCGCGAGCGCGGTGGCTTCCTCGTCGAGCACGTCGGCGTAGGCAGTCCGATCGTCGATCGCGCAATCGACGGCGGTCAGCAGGGCCGAGCGTTGGTGTGGCGTGACCGTGCTCGTGGATGAGTCGACTACTGCCGCGGTGAAGTCGCCAAGTTCGGCGAGCATGTGCTCTGACAGCGACTCGCCGTAGACCGCCTCGTAGTGTGGGACACTCATCACGGTCGATTCGAAGGCATCGGCCAGGCGCTCAACCTGATTGAGACAGTCATCACCGCTGACCACGGACCGCTGTCGGTTCGATGGCGTCGCCGTGGCGGGACGGAGGTCAGAGACGGCTGTCCTGAACGATTCGAAGGCCGATCGCTCGGCGGCGACCTCCTCGCGCTCCCGGGAGACTCTGCTCTGTGCGTCCGATATCGGCTCTACAACGTGGTGTCTGAAGATCCTGAGATACTGCCGTGGGCCGCCGGGGAGGGTAGTCTGGACCATGTTATGATATGTAATTCTATATGACAAAGATGTTTGTTTCAGATACCTTCCGTTTTTCACCATATTATAGAGATAGAACTACATAATAGGTCGCTTTATCTGGATTGAGGCGCTAAGCCCTCTCCTCACCGAGCGCCGAAGGCACGAGCAGGGGGATACAGCGCCGCACGGTTCTCATATACTCTCCGGTTGTAGGCCTACAGGCCCACGCAATCGTAATATTTTTTTAGGGTAGCATGATATCTACTGAACCCAATGGAATACGACCTCGATTCGGGAGCGCACTCAACGTACTCCCTGCATTACCACCTGATACTCACCACGAAGTATCGGCGTGGAGCGCTAACCGAGGAGCGAACCCAATTTATTCGCGGAATCATCAGCGAGTTCACGGACAACTACGGTGTCGAACTGACGAACCTCGACGGCGAGGATGATCACGTACACAACCTCTTCCGAGCGAAGCCGCCACAGACCTCGTGAAGTTCATCAACACGGTCAAGGGCGCGACCGCCCGCCGTATTCGCAATGAGTACGCGGACGAACTGAAGACCGAACTGTGGAGCGACTCGTTCTGGAACGATTCGTACTGTCTCATCTCGACGGGGCAGGTGTCGCTGGATGTGCTGAAACAGTACGTCGAAGACCAACGCGAGTAGAGGCCTATGTACTACGCCTACAAGTACCGTCTCAAGCCGTCCGACGCCCACTGTGAGGAGTTGGACCGCCACCGAGATATTTGTATGCAACTGTATAACCACACGCTCTACCACCTCAACGAGTATCAAGATGAACAGACGAACTGCCGTCGATAACTACCCTGCGGTCGGAACTCCCCGACCTCAAGGAGTGGTGGAACGACCTCTCTGACGTGTACTCGAAGGTTTTCCAAACCGTCGTAGAACGGCTGTTCGACAACCTCAACGGCCTCTCCAAGCTCAAGGAGAACGGCTACGGCGTCGGTTAACTCAGTGGAAGCCGCCACGAGAGTTCCGTAGTTTCACGCACAGCCAGTCTGGCTTCAAGCTCGATAAGAAGAGCGGTCAGACCATGCTATCACTCTCAAAACTCGGTGACATCCCGATACGGCACCACCGTTTCATCCCCGACGACGCGAATCTCAAGCAGGTCACGGTCAAGAAGGGACCAACGGTCGAGCGGTTCGCCACCTTCGGCATCGAAATGGACCGCGAGCCGCCCGAGAATCCCGAGAAGTGAGCGGCATCGACGTAGGGATTCGTAAGTACGTCCACAACACCGACGGAACCGCCGTAGGGTCGCGCTCGACCTCTCGGATGAACGCGACCGCTTGGAGCGCGAGCAACGGAAGCTCTCGCGTAAACAGCACGGGTCGAACAACTACGAGAGATGGTGTTATAGAAGTATTCACACACTATAATAGATTTTCCTGACCGTTATAGAACGTTACTGCTTAGAAAGTCGTGCATTTGGTGCACGGTATGTTAAAATACTCAAAGAGTGCCCTTTCGTTTCCGAATTATGATTTTTCTCACTCGCTCAACGTGGTTTGACTCAGATTGAACGAACGCTGTGAGGATGGCCTCGACGATCTCGGAGCCAACCGCTCCGAGATCGTCACACTCATCGACCAGTTCGTCCACCTCTCGTACAATTTTCTCGTCAGCAGCGACTCCGAATGTCTCTTTCGCCATAGCTACGACAAGCTAAAAATAGTATACACCAAGTGTACGGCGCTTTCAATTCGTTAGAGGTAATTCAGCAAACCATGAGAAATCTTCTATGACACCCTCACGAGAAGCAACGGCGGTGCATAGTGGAGTGTCACACCGACCTTCGGCGGAAGCGCCGCGACTTCTTGCACTCTCGGCGTACTACGCTCGGGAATACGACCTCGTAGCGGTCGAAGACCTGAACGTGAAGGAGATGATGGATCGCCATCGAATAGTCGCAACACTGCGTCTACCGCGTGGCGAACGTTCCTCTCGTTGCTCGAATACAAGTGCGAGCGTGAAGGAACGTACTTCGTCGCGGTCAACCCGAGAGGGACGACCAAGGAGTGCGCGTCGTGCGGCGTTTCGACCGACAAGCCATTGTCGGTACTTCCCATCGTTCCTGATTGCTGACTCAATTTCTGGAGGGAAACGAGCGAGATCGGAGTGACCGATTCATGGGTCGAACAAGGACGGCGTTCTCACAGCAGTTAGAGCGCCGTCAGTCCAGACAAGAGGCGAAGCTGTCGCTCACGGACAGGGCTGCTACTGGACGCGGGCAGCTTCAGCCCGCGTCCAGCTGGCTGTATGTCGCCGAGATGCCGACACCGTTGGTTGGCGCTTCCCACTTCCGGCCCAACCTGTCGTCGAGAGCATGGTCAATCCACTCGCGGAATACTTCGAAGCGGAACCAGACAGGGAGTGCTCGCCCGCCGCGCCGCGGCGGGGCGAGCACGCCCCATCGCACGATCAGCCAGAGATTCCGCAGGAGGAAGCTCACGAAAACGAACAACAACCACACGGTTGGATCAGTCGTACTCGTCCGCGCACGTGCTTCGCGCATCGTTCAGAAGACTGTCTCAATCGCTGAACGTTTCTCGTAGAGGGCTTCGACTTCCTTGGGCGTGCGATCGGTCAGATCGCACGCCACGCAGGCCCGGACGAGCAACCCGTGCTTGCCTCAGTTGCCCTGTTGATAGGAAACACAGACCGCGAGCGGGAAGCGCAGTTCCCGCTCGCTTCCTTCATACATCACGCACTCCGTCCAGTAGGAAACCGTCGTGTCCAGTTTCTCGGCCATCTGTTTCCCACGGCGGATGATCGGGAGAGCGACTGGTGCTGTGGCATCCAGTCGCTCGATCGAAGAGCCGTCGTAGAATCCACGGTCAGCAAGGAGTCCAGCCACGTCGAATGGAAGGACTGCGACGTGGTCGGGCAGTCGCTCGACCGCGTCGCTTTTGGGTTCATCACTGCGGACGGGAGTGACTGCGACGGCAAGCGGTTTCGCCCGACAGAGGACGAATCCAGCGAGGTAGCGATGGCACTGAGAGGTGCCATCGCGGGGTTTCGTGTGGCAAAGTTCGCCAGCCTCAGCGTGTGGACAGCCGTGGTAGTGGATATCGACGAAGTCGAGGCAGATGATCCTCGGGCCGGGGCCGAGGATCATCGCCGCCTGCTGGGCGAAGAGGTCGTTAACGACGGTTTCGAGTTCGTTAGGTGGGACGGTGTGAAGCTGAGCGAGTGTGTAGTCGTCGGAATACGTTCCACGAGTGGTGTCGGTGACAGCCTTGATGGATTTTTGATCGACAGCGGCTTGCAGGAGTGTCTGCCGGATGATCCCGGAGTCGAAGCCGCAGCCTTCGACTCCGGGGATCGGTATCTCGGCGAGGAGACTCTCCGCTAAGGTTTCAACATCTGAAGCCGTAAGGACAGTGTCTGGATGGTAGAGGCAATTCACAACACCCATCCAGACGCTCTCTACGAATCTAACCCCATCAGTCTTGACTAACTCCTGACTCGATGAGAACTACCGATTGTGGGTCGGTGAACACTCCTGCCCCGGCTGCGGGTTCGAGGCGGACAGGGACGTGAACGCGGCGTGGAACATCCGTTCTGGCGGTCCACAAGATGTAGGAGTGGGACACTCCGAACGAACGCCTGTAGAGACTGCGCTCCCTATGGACACCTCCGTGTCTGCAAAGTGCGTCGTGGAAGCAGGAAACCCAACCCTCAAGGAGCGAACAGCGTCAGCCGTGAGGGAGTAGGGGAGGGTAGTTCACTCGAGAGCTTGGTGGTACGGTTTTTGTGCGATAGTTGCACGGATTTCAGCAATCGCGTCACGGCCGGCGGTACTGCCGCCTCCACCACAGCGAGTACTTCCCGCCGCGATATCTTCACACCAGACTCGGTGAGCGCGTCCTCAGGACGGGCGTTGAGTTCCCTGATGGTTCCCACACTCAGCAAATACGGAACGGACCACGCGGCGATCGTATTCCCGTGCGTGAGTGGCATCGCCTCGATGTACGCTTGGGCGTCATCGAGGAACGTCTCAGCGTGAGAGGCAGTCCGTTCGACGACCTTCGCTGCTGATTTTCGGTTACTGGGACAGAGGAGATCACCTTGGTCGATCCCTTCGTCAGCGAGCCACTCGGCGGGGAGGTAGACGTTGTTTTCCTCTGTGTAATCGTCGTACACGTCTTTCGAAACGTTCACCAGCTTGCAAGAGGAGTCCAAACTCGTCCGCTGTGTCGTACAGCTTTCGAGGGCGTTTCTGAGAGACGCTCCCTCGCGTGAGGAGATTCGTAATAAGCCTGCCGACGGTACCAGCAGCGTAGTAACAGTATTGTTCGAGTTCGGAGCGATCGTTGATACGGAGTCCACCAGTGTCTGCGTAGCGCTCAACAAACATTGACATTCCGTTAACCATCTCCCGGACCAGCGGAACAACGGCCGTCTGTACGGATTCTGGTTGGTTGGTGAACGTCGCCCAAAGCGTCGGTAACTGAGCGACGACAGACCAGTCGGCGTTGCGGTCGGCTGACGGTGGCAACCAGCTGTCGACAGCTGCCCGGAACTCCTTCATCGTCCCGTTGCTGGAGGGATCGAGCGCGGCGTCGAACGTTTGGAGGAGATCCACCTGCGATTCAGGTGAGATATGACCGGCGTCTTCAATGGTATCAGCAACCCGACATAGAAGATACCCCAAGCAGATCTGCGAAGACATTGGCTCTTCCAGTATGTCGACGGTCAAGGCAAAGGTACGTGAGACGCCCTGTACTGCTTCGTGACACCACGCGATATTTGACTCAGGAGATGGAGCAGGCACCATTTCGGGATCCTATAGTGTAGTGAGGAAATGTATACAGAACAGAAATCCAAATCCACCGGATACTGCCACCGAAATGGGCAGTACTGTTTTTTGTTGGGTACCGCATATATGATGCCCGGGATACAGGGCAACCAAGCCGACAAGTGGAATAAACACGCGTGAGAGTCTCGCCGAGATCAAGTTGACGAGGATATAGAGATAGTTCTCTTCGTTCCACGCCCGTACCGTATTTCTCAACGATTCTTGTAACTCATTCATATCAGATGAATGCCTAATATACGAATTCTTGTCGGATATTCAATTGGCGTGTTTAAATCATTTGGGATCTCTTGCTTAATGTCGTGCGAATCCGCTATATGGTAGCTCCTATCGTTTCTGACTGTTGATTCAATTTCTGGATTGACATGAACGGGAGCCGAACTCGAGGAAGGCGTTCCTTCGGGCGAATTCGACGATCTTGTTTCCCTGCTTTCGGACGTGCTAACGCGTTACTGTCGATTCACCGCCGTCTTCTTCGATATCGTCTTCATCTGGGATGATCGGAACCCGTGCTTCCAGCGCGATGCCACGGTCAACGGCTTCTTGTGCAATACCCGTAGCTGCAGCAGTGAGCGTCCGTTTGGTTTGTTCGCTGAACTGCTTCCACGCATACGAGAGTGATTGCTGGGACGGTGCCTTCTCCAAATCGAGTGTCTTCAGGAGTGATGGTAGGTTTTCGAGACGATCTGCGACCTCGCTCTGGGCGAGGTCGTAGATCTCCCGATAGAGATACACCCGAGCCAACGGTTCAGTGCCGTTTGCGGATTTGTGTTGCTGGCGACTATCGGTGAGTCCGTCAACTGGAATCGATACCTCTCCGAGAACACGCCAGAGATGATCCACTGTTTCACAGACTTCTCCAGCGTGATAGACGATCGCCCCCGCGAGCGCGGGGGCGTCGTCACCTGCCGACATCCGTTTTGAAGTCATCGTAGTTCTGGGCGCGGCGGCGAGCGGTTTCAAGTCCTCACATTAGTCGCAAAAACGACCGTTTCAGAATCTGACCGAACTCATAACTGTCTCGTCATACGGTACTGTCGCCCAACGAATCTATCAACAAGCTAGTGGTTGGTAGAATTTGAGATCCCGAAAAAGTGGACTTTCCCTTTGCACAGTAGTTGAGACTAGCTCTCTCAATGCATAGAGCCCAGGCCAGTTGCTCGACTTGCCGACAAGCCGTATGATACTCAGACCCCCCCGCGCACGAATTCAGCAGTTACACTGAGGAGAAGTACGACTGACCGAAGCGAAGCAGATCTCGGTCAAATTCGTCCGGGTCGTCGACTCGAAAGTGGAAGAGCTGATTTCGCATATCCCCGATTCCAAGCACTAGCTCGCGAATTACATCCTGTTGATCATCGAAGAGTGATTCGAATTCTGCCCAGTGAATCGAGATGAATTGGGCATAGTGTGCGTAACTACAGTGCTCGATCGACGCTGGCGTTGGCAGTGGGTGTTCCTCGTCGAACGTTTCGGCCAGCTGCTCCGACAGCGCATCACCGAACACCCGCGTGAAAATCTCGCGCAACTGCATCTCGATGGACTCGATCAACAGGAATGGCTCGAGCATCTGTTTCAGTCGCGTCAGGAGGTCGTAGTCGGTCAGAATCCGCCACTCGTCATCTCGATTTACCACGATGTACGTATACTCTGCGAGTGAATCGAATACGGCAAGAAGGTTCTCGTCTTCACTGATGGTGTGTGCATCTTCGACGGCCGCTCCGACCGAGATCTTGTCGAGCGTTTTGTGTCCGACCTCCAGCCGCTGGAATGCAAGGAGGGTCCGGACCACGGACCTGTAGGTGACAATCCCGACGAGTTCGCTGTCACGTTCGACACCAATCTGGGTGTAGCTGTTCTCGAACATCCGACGAAGCGCCGATTCGAGCCCGAGGTCATATTTGACGGTCTGGAGGGTGTTCTCGATGGGCAGGTCAGCGATTGTGTACATGGATGCTCAGAAAGTTGGCCCGTAGCTAACTATGCGTTTCCGTCCGTATCCAATCGACCGCTGTGTCCACGTTCACTGGTGTTCGGTTAACCTCGAATCGACGGTTTTGTACGGTTTGAGCACGGCCGGCCCCACCGCGTACGCCCGACTCAGGCAATCTTGAACCACACAGAATACTACTGAGAGTGTTAACTGACTCGATGGAAATTCTGCTATCCCATGAGAGCGTGGAACAAGATATGGGACGCAAGAGACCGATCCGTGTTTCGTGCCGTCGAGCACGTTTAACTGACTGGTCTAAGTGCGTAAGAAGCCGAGGATTGGGCGCTACAGCCCGGATGCCGCGGGGCGCGGCATCCGGGAAAGCCCGCATAGGTGAATCTCTGTTCCATGCACTGGCGTCCCGGAGTGAGAATCAATGTACCTTGGAATTGATGTTCACAAGCGGCACGCACAGGTGGCAGTAATGGATGAAGACGGTGAGATTGTCGAAGAGGTTCGCGTCGAGAACGCGAACCTCGACGAACTCGCCCAGCGGTACGCTGGTGCCGAGGCCGTCATCGAAGCGACCACCAATTACTACCACATCCACGACACGCTGTCAGAGCATTTGGATGTGACTGTTGCTCACCCTGGGAAACTCTCGCTGATCGCAAACGCGGACAAGAAGACTGATCGCGTCGACGCTAAAGAGTTGGCGCGGATGGGTCGGTTGAATTCAGTGCCGGAGAGTTACGTTCCGACCGACGAAATCAGGAAGCCCGCGCACGAGTGCGCGGGCGACAGAAACTGGTAGAGACTCGGACCGACTACGCCAACAAGATCCACGGATTGTTATCCGAACACGGGATCACGCGTGAGATCAAGCCGCTGAGTGTATCGGGGCGAGAGTCCCTTCGGGACCTCTCGCTCCCGACGCCGTGGGACGAGTTGTTAGCGTCGTATCTCACGATGATCGAGACACTGACCGAAGAGATCGAGCGACTCGAAGCTGCAATCGAAGAGCGCGCTGGGTCTCTGAAGGAGACCCGCTGCTGATGACGATTCCCGGCGTAAGCTACTATTCGGCCCTGATGATCTACGCCGAAGTCGGCGATATAGGGCGGTTTGATAGGGACAAAGAAGTCGTGAGTTACGCTGGATTGAACCCGGTGATCCGCGAGTCAGGCGACTCGCGGATCGAAGGTGGTATCTCGAAACGTGGATCCCGGCAGTTACGCTGGATCCTCGTCCAGTGTGCGCGCACAGCCGTCCATACCTGCAACGATGAGTATCTTAGTCGGTTCTACGACCGATTAGCGGGAAAGAAAGGATCGCAAAAAGCGATCGTCGCAACTGCTCGCAAGTTGCTGGTGTCTATCTTCCACATGCTCGACCGAAAGGAGGTGTATAACCCGCCAGGTGTGAGTGTCTGACCGCCGCCGGTCCGGCGGCGGTCAGTAGCCGGGTCGCAGGCCGCATCAGCCACAGCTACCGCACACGATGTCTCCCGCCTGCCACTGATTGAGATCAACATCAGCCTTTCGTCTGGTCATTTCCTAGATTTTGGGTCCAATCAGCGCACCGGTCCAAAATACTATGTCGTCAACGGTGGTTTGTTCAGGTAGCAGAATTTCCATAGGCGAACACGGACAATCCACGTTATTCAGTAGTCCGAGAGATCTGATTGTTGGTGTGATTGTCTGCCAGTGAGCACGTACGGTGCAATAGTTCTAAAGAACTCTGCGAGGAGGACAAGCAGTATTGGGCCAAGAAAAATACCGTAGAAGCCGAATGCGATCGGTCCGAGTATATACGCAAACATCAGTAGGCCAATATGCGTCCGGTTGCCGCTCACATACGGGCGAATCAGAAAGTCAGGAATCGTATCGACGACTACGAACGCTAAAAGGAGAAACAGAATCACGAAGCCAAACGCGCTTGGCTGACCACTGGCGACGGCTGCAACCGCGAGAATCGCTCCGACGGGGAGATACACGATTTTCATCCCAACAACTGGAATTAAACTTCCTGCTCCTGTGAGTGCACCGACTAGGGGCGCAAATGGAACTTTTACTGCTCCGGGTGCAACGAGATTATATCCAGAAAAGACAAGAATCCCGATAATTCCCGTCACAAATGCGTTCAGGATATTACCGAAGAGAATAGAAGACAGTTCATCGTCAACAGCTACTGCGTATGACTCGACAACGCCTGATTCATCAAAATTGTCGAGGAACCAGCCTACGAGCTGCGAACCATCGGTGAGTAAATAATACGTTCCGGCCAGAAGAATGAATCCATGGAGTGCTGCGTTTGCGATGAGGCCTACTGAATCAATCAGCGTAGTCACTATTCGTTCTGCCCACGTTTGAACTGCGGGATTGTTGAGAATCGCTGCAACCTCCTCAGGACTCATTGCAGTATGTCACTGATCTCTAACCCTACAAGTGGTGCCGGAAGTCCACTCCCTTGTGCCGACTGCAGTGCAGAGAGATATGCTGCACCAGGACCGTTCCCGCCGACGAAGCGCTGGATCTCGGGTACCACTAGCACAAGGGTATAGGTGAGCAAGAAGAGAAACGGCAGCAGGAAAACAGCAATCGTAGTCACTGCAAGCACCTGACGGCGATAGGGAAGGTAACGGCCTTGGAGTCGCGATGGAAGCGAGAAGTTATCGAGCTTTCGATAAATTGGGCGGCTTGCATAGTAGAGAAAAACCGTGAACACGAGCGTCGCCTGAAACTGAATTAAGACAAAAACGACAGCAATCAGCAATCCTACCCCTCCTATTCCGAAAAGAATTCTTCGCCGTAGTCTTGCGTCGTAATTCATTCAGCTAATGATTACAACGGTATGGAAAAGGTATGTTGATATTGGAGTGCTGGCTTTCGCTCGTTAACCTACAATCGTGGTTGGCTCATTTATCGCCCAGAAGACAATGCGAAAAACATCATGACGCAATCGCCGTGAGAAACCAAGACGACATCTGAATTGTCGGCTGATCTGCTTGAACCCAGCGAGACACCGTCACGGAGGTTGTCTAATGTTTACAAAAAGAGCGATCACCACCGACAATCAAAGAGGAAAAAGTAACCACGGGGGCTATCTGAAAAGACGACCAGCACGCCACTCCCACAGTGACTCAACTGATATCCAAACCAATATCCAGAGGGCGGTCAGGCCCACCACAAGAACTGTAGTTGAGAGCACCCCGAACGGTTCTACCGTTCTGAATAGGAGGGGTGTGAAAATGAGGATCAGGACTACAACAGATCCCAATCCGGCGAGTGCACATACAAAGTGCTCAATCCGTGAAGGGGTGGATAGCTGATTGCTAGCTGGTCTTGCCTCCTGACTGACCGAGAATGGTTTGCTCATACATACCACCTTCTGAATAAAGCTTCGTGATTGTCATATAAAAAATCTTGGTAGCTATTCACACAGCCTGAGGATTCCTCCGCTTTCAGGCGGGGAGAGGATGTTACACCCCGTATATTATCATAGGAGACGTGCCAACGCTTGTGTCTATGCTCTCGTCCTTCCTTGTCCCGCTTCAATCGCACGGAATTCACCGAAACAGTGGCAGTAGTCGCTGCAGCAGTCATCGTCGGTGCTGTGATCTGGTTCCTGGGAAAACGCCTGAGAACCCGACTTCGAACGGAGAACGCCGAAGTCGTCCGGGCGGGACCCCTCCTGGTTGTGGCAAGCGTCGCCGCCGTCGTCTTGGTGCTCCGATGGAATGCGGCTGGGACCGCACTCTCGGTCGTTGGTGTGCTTGAATTCGGTATCGAGGCTGGTGTCCGCCTCCTA
This sequence comes from Haloarcula pelagica, assembly GCF_030127105.1. Classification (NCBI taxonomy): domain Archaea; kingdom Methanobacteriati; phylum Methanobacteriota; class Halobacteria; order Halobacteriales; family Haloarculaceae; genus Haloarcula; species Haloarcula pelagica. The sequence continues at coordinate 21,443 of NZ_CP126163.1, forward strand.
CTTACGATACTCCTGTTCGTCGCCGCGTACACCGTCACCCGTATCCTGAAGCGGTTCCTCCTCGGCAGTGGCAGCTCGAAACACCGCGTCACGTCCGACCACCAGCGTCGGGTCAGCTACTACGTCACTCAAGTCGTGATCTACGTTTTCGCCGTATTCGGAACGTTCTCACTGTGGGGTGTCCAGCTAAGCGATCTTCTGCTAGGAGCCGGCGTCCTGGGTATCGTGCTGGGGTTTGCGGCCCAGGAGACGCTCGGATCGATCCTCGCGGGGTTTATCCTCATGCTCTCGCGCCCGTTCGCCATCGGGGACTGGGTCCGAATCGGCGATCACGAGGGATTCATCACCGAGATCACCATCAACAACGTCCGCCTCCGTAATCTCGACGGCGAACACGTTGTGCTCCCGAACGAAGCCGTGAACAATCGAACGATCATCAATCGCAGTATCGAAGGAAAACTTCGGCTCCGGGTCGAAGTCGGGATCGATTACGACGTTGATCCCGACCATGCCGAAGCTGTCGCTCTGGACGCACTCACGGAACTCGAGGAGATCATGACTCAGCCCGCCCCGCAAGTACTCCCGGCTCGATTCGACGATTCAGCCGTGATACTCGAACTGCGATTCTGGGTCGACAAAACCGACTCCACAACGGAAATGGCGAGCCACGCAAGTCGTCATCCACAATGTCAAGGCCGCGTTCCGACGGGAGGGAATCAAGATCCCGTTCCCGCAACGTGAACTCATGGGGAGGAAAGAGACCGGTGGCTTTCGAGTCGTTGACGACGAGCTGAGCGGCCAACCTGAGGTGGATTCATACCCGCCGACCTCATCGACAGATCGATCCGAGTGAGCAGGAGCAGCGTCTCTTCCTTGATCACCTACTTCCTTCAAGTCGCAACGGACACAGGAGACGGCTATAACACGGGAACGATTAGTGAAGCCGATAGCGACAACAAACTCGACACAGAACCAAAATTCCGAGTGTTACCACAGCCGAAAGAATGGGTCGCGCGAGATCCGGATGGATGATCCGGACATCGTACGAGGGCTCCTGCAGTCGCTGCTGTTCGTCACGCAAGCCAGGGATACGCCTGTCGTCCAGACTAAGAGCTACGATGAGGTTGAAGAGGCACTGATCGACACGATCGTCTCAGGATTGTTCGCAGATGAATCGATGTCATCTAGTGTCTGATTCGGACACTCGTGGGTGAACGCTGAGCATTCGCCTACCGCTCTCAGTGGTTGACATCCTCCCCCCGCGAGCAGGTTCGCGGCGCGACGCTCCGAGACGAACGTCTTAATTGGGAACATCGCTCGTCGGGTGACGCCGTCGCGTCATCCTTGCCTGCTGTGACTTCCAGCTACTACTGAGCATTGACCAACAATCCCCTACCCAAGAGCGCTCATAATTGTCACATCCCGCTTTGCTGTAACAGCATGACCGCAGCGAGTGCAGTAAAAATGTCTGGGAGAACAGTAAATAGGCCAATCCCAGTCGGCTCGACGCCAAAAACAACCCACACGATCGGATTTGCCCAAATAGCATACAGAAATAGCGAGACGTTGATGAGAAGCAACGTCCGCGTGAACGGGTTAGGAAGACGCCGATAAATGCGGAAATACGTTACTGCCACTCCGAGAAGAATCGCTGCGGTGAAGATCGAGACGAACACTTTTGTTAGGATAAACAGACTTCGAATAAGATGTTCTCCCGAGAACGGTTGCTCTAAGAGCATCCAGACAAGGAGCGTCACTCCGAGTGCGACACTCGCCGCTATAGTGACTAATAGAACCGTTCGCCGGGTCGTCTCTGTCTCATCAAATTTCATCTGTATGCTACTCCCGCTCATTCTGTGTCTCTCCGTCTGATTCCATGTTCGCACCTGCCCCTGGTGATGATGATTCAGTCGGTAATAGTTCGGCCATATCTGCTTTCCGAGCTACTTGCTCGAGGATGTCCAGATTCTCTTTCATCTGATCAGTTAGAAAATAAGTCATTCCGTATCCGTCGCCCATCGTGGTTAATACCCCGTTCTCACAGAGCAGGTCAAGATGATGGCGGGTAGTTTTGTAGTCTAACTCTAAGCTCTCCGAAAGCTGATTTGCGTTCATCGGTGTCTCGTGGAGTGTGAGGATGATGCGAAGGCGATTCCGGCCACCTCGTGAACCACCAATCAACCACCAGAGAACCCGACGCATCTGTGTGCGACTACAACCGGGAATATAAAAATATGAGTGGATTGAATCTGTAGGATATACGAGGACCGATTGGGATAATCGGTCGCTCATGGGAGGTTGCGCCAGCAGGGAATCAGTTCTGTCAACCACAGGATACCCATTCTACTGTGATTGTACTATGCTCCAGCAGCTATCACTCCAAGGCCCGCGGATAAGATTATTTGCCGAATTTTACCACACGTACAGACAGACTTGAGCCAGAATTGCACCCAAATTCATCCAGACTGCGTGAGATCGATTCGCTCGGTAAACAGAAATCTGAAATCTATGTCAGAAAGCGGTGGTGTGGAGTCAAGTTCGGTTACTGGTTCGCGACTCTATCTGAATTTGGGTGTAATTGTGCGTCGATCTGGTCTGACTTCTGGCTCAAGTCCGGCAAAAGAGTAACCCCGAGTAAATACTTCCTACGAGTGTAATGTCAAAATCCGTCTCTGGTGAGCGCTACAATACACGATATTTACCACACAGCTATGTTTCTACCATTACTTCTTGGAAATAATGAATCGAGGCAATAGTATGACTACCGGCCGCTCCCGCTTAGAACTGGTGGCTTCGCTCATGATACTCTTGATGCTGGTGATCAGCGTATTCGCACTCACTACCCCCGTCGCATCTGCCCAGTCGAGTGGGACTGCAATCGCGATCTCAAATGTCACTACAAGCACTCAGACGTCAACCGCGGGAGAGCCGTTCTCACTCCGGGTCACGATCTCGAACTATCCCAATAGCCAACGGACAGCGAATCTTAATGATCTCGTCGTTGAGGTTGATGGCAATCGAGAACACATAGTAAATGGACTCGGTCAATTGACGCCTGGGTCACAGATGACTGTATCCGTCCCAGTGACAATCAATGACCCCGGACAGAAAACTATCAGTCTCAAACTGTATGGGAGTACCTCTGGAACGGTAATTAACGTCCAGTCTCAATACGTCGTGGACGTGCGCGAGCCACAACGCCCGAGTTTGGGGATTGCTGTCACTGAACCCAAGACTGGTGACACGGGAGGTGTCACGGTTTCTAATCCGGTCGTCGGAGCGACACGGCAGGTGAACGTAACTGTCGCCAATGGGAACACAGAACCACTCCGTAACGTCCAATTGCGTCTGGACGGTGATGCGGATATCAAAAATTCCCGACGGATTAGTGCTTCAATCGCGTCCGGAGACCAAACCAGCCACACGTATCGGGTGAAGTTCTTCCGGTCCGGACAGCAATCACTCAACGCGACACTTACATATGATACTCCGTCCGGAAAGACACGGACGGTGTCTCAAGTTGACACCGTCAACGTTGATGCGGCGACGAGTGATGTGACACTGGATGTTTCCAATCAGATTCGTAATGATTCATCGGTCATCCTTACAGAACTCCATCAGTTCGGCAACGTAGAACTCGAGGACGTACAGATCCGTGCAGTGAATGATGGAAGCACTGTTGCCAGAGTCCCTATCTCAAACGTTCCGGGAGATGGATCCCGAAATGTCGCTCTGGATGATAACGATATTCCAGCCGGCAACATCACGATTGTGGCAACGTTCACCGCCGGGACAGATCGACAGACCATCCAACAGAGTCTCCGGTACTCAAAATATTCTCCAGCGCCAACCTCTGCGATTGCACTAACCGATGTTGGAATCACCCGGAGCGGGGGAACGTTGACCATCGAGGGTGAGGCAGCGAACGTCGGCACCGCACAGGTGAATTCGGTTCTGATCAGTGCTGCTAACACGGATGCCGTAACGCCCGTTTGGCCGACAAAAGAATATTTCATTGACAACATCGACTCAAATGAGTTCGAAACGTTCGAAGCGACGGTGAACGCCTCGTCGAATCTTGACCAGATCCCGATTCAAGTAGAGTACACCATCAACGGCCAGCGGGTGTCCAGCACGCTCCCCGTTGATATCGGCACCATCGAATCTCAGTCAGACAGCAACCAAGAAGGTGGCTCCCCGCTGCTAGCAATCGGTCTCCTCGTGATCGTGGTAGTCGGGGCTGGGATCGGAGTGTATCGGTGGCGAAACTAATGAGCATCAACGATAGCTTGCCAGCTGGTCCGTTGAGTAGTCTGATAACTGCCTCATCAAGGATACTCAGATAATGCCACCAGCAATACAGATACACGACGTTACGAAGCGGTTCGGTTCCTTCACGGCCGTCGACCGTGTCGACTTACAGATCGAACAGGGCGAGGTGTTCGGGTTTCTCGGCCACAACGGTGCCGGAAAGTCGACACTGATCAACATGCTTCTGGACCACATCCGTCCGACTGCGGGTGACCTAGAGGTGTTCGGCGCCGACTGTCAGACGGACAGCGTCGAAGCGCGCAAGCACATGGGGATCCTTCCGGACGGGTATGGTGTGTACTCCGGTCTCACGGGCCGCCAGCACGTCCAGTTCGCAATGGAATCCAAGGGCGTCGACGGCGAACCACTCAACCTGCTCGACCGAGTCGGTATTACGGAGGCAGCCGACCGTGCTGCTGAGGGTTACTCAAAGGGGATGACACAGCGCATGGTGTTTGCAATGGCACTCGTTGGTGAGCCCGACCTCCTCATTCTTGACGAGCCGACGTCGGGACTTGACCCGGCGGGTGCACGGTCGATGCGTGAAATCATCCTCGAAGAGAACGAGCGAGGGGCGACTGTCTTCTTCTCGAGTCACATCCTCGAACAGATCGAAGCGGTTGCCGATCGTGTCGGTATTATGCACCAGGGCCAGCTTGCAGCCGTCGACACGATCGGCGGGCTGCGAGATATGGCTGGCGGTGAGACGAGACTTCTCATTGCGACCAACAATCTCGAAGACACACATATCGATGCGGTCGAAGCACTCGACGAGGTCGACAAAGCGGGGCTCACCGACGAGGGCCGGCTCGCGGTCACGTGTGCGAAGGGCGCAAAGATGGACGTACTGCTTGCGTTGGACGAACAAGGCGTCGAGGTGCTCGACTTGACAACCGAAGAGGCATCGCTTGAGGACCTGTTCGTCGAATATACACGGAGAAGTGAATGACGAGATGGCTGACTGTGGCCCGGAAGGATATCCGCGGCCTGATAGGGAGCCGAACGGGGAAGGCCGGCATCGCGTTCGTTGTCTTGATCTTCGTGTTTGGCGGGTATATCGTTCCAACGACGGCGTCCGACCCGACGATGACTGACTACGATGGGTTCATTCGCGGGATCGCGTTGTTTCTCGTTCCCTTGTTCGGGCTGTTGCTTGGCTACCGTGCGGTAGTCGGAGAGCGAGCCGCGGGTCGCTTGACACTCACGTTGTCTTTCCCACATTCCCGAGCGGATATTGTGTTCGGCAAGATGATCGGACGTGGACTTGTCCTGTTCGTGACGATCACGGTCGGTGTTCTCGGTGGCGCCGCACTCATCGAGTATCCGTTCGGGAGCGTCGCGCTCGACAGGCTCGTAAGCTATCTGGGCGCGACCCTCCTGTTTGGATTCGCGTTTCTTGCGGTTGGGATGGCGCTCTCGACACTGACCGCGTCGCTTCGCCGAGCGACGGTTTTCACATTCGGGTTATTCTTCCTATTCGTCGTCGGATGGCCGCAGCTCACTGGGTTCTTTCTGCAAGGGCTGGAGTACCTGAACCTGGCAAGTGACGAACTTCCCAATTGGGCCGTCTTTGTCCACGGCGCGGAGCCTAGCATGCTGTACAAACGCGTCTTGGACACATACGTGAGTCCGAACAAACTCACCAGCGGGGCGGCTCTCGGCTCCGCCGGGCCGTGGTATCTGCAGGGTGGACCGGCCGCCTGGCTGCTAGTAGGCTGGATTATCCTGCCGTCGATTGGAGGGTACCTCCAGTTCCGGAGGACGGACTTATGAGCTGGCAGGCGATCGCGCGAAACGATCTACGCAAAGCAATTCATGAGCGGGGGGCATGGGCACTCTTCGCTGGATTCTTCCTTGGGTTTGGAGGGCTCGCAGCCTTGCTCGTCCAACTCGGTGATCCCGAGTTTGAGGGATATCTCGACCTTCTTGCACCTGGTGTTGGCCTGCTAGTTCCACTCGCAGGGATCATCCTCGGCTACGAGGCCATTATCGGCGAACGAGAATCGGGGACTGCTGTGCTGTCGCTATCCATGCCACACTCACGAGCGAGTCTTATCGTCGGCAAACTTGTTGGCAGAACGACGCTGCTCGCCGCTGTCATTGCAGTCGCTGCCCTCCTCGCCAGTGTTATTCTTCTGTATTTCTTCCCGTCATTCTCCGCGTCTCGTTTTGTTGGCTTCACAGCAATGTCAACCGTATATGGAACAACGTTCCTCTGGATCGCAGCCGCACTCTCGATGGCATTATCAACGTCGCGTCGGGTGATCGCTGCGGCGTTCGGAGCGTACATCGGATTAACGCTCTTTTGGACCGCACTTGTCAATCTTACAGAAACAGTCCTCTTTCGCTTCCGTTCGACATCGGGAGAACCCGAAACGTGGGTCACGCTTGTGAGTTTTATAGGTCCGAATACATCGTTCAATTACGTGCTTGGAGAGGTACTTGATGCCGGGGCCATTCCCGCTGCCGTTGTAGACTCGTCTGCGGACTTCGTGACACCAGCGGTGGCATTACTCGCTCTTGCAGGGTGGGCCGTACTTCCGGTGATTGGCGGGTTCCTTTCGTTCCGCAAAGACGACCTCTGACATCTTCCTTTGGATTCAGGTGCAGGAATTCTGACCGTAGTGGGAATATTAGGGTTTAATCTATCTGTTTGCCCGGTGCGAGACCCTCCGAGGTTTGATTGACGGGGACTAGAGCATCTGGGAGAGGACGATCGGAAGCGAGAGTATCACCAGCGGCTTCAGCAGCTCACTGTCGGTGACGTTGACATCGCGCGTGCTCACGCAGTACGCCTCAGTTCCGAGTCAATATACGAGGCCAGTGAGACGCGTGCTGCCGCGGCGGCGCTTTTGCGGTCTGTCGTCGCGCGCCCGTACATCGCGCCGTTGACCGTAGCTAGGATATGCTCCGCAACCCGCGACGGGTCGACATCACGGAAAGTGCCGTCGTTGATGCCGCGTTCGACGATGCTCCGGACGGTGGCTGCCAGTCGTTCATCGATCTGCGTGAATTGCTCGCGAAATACCTCGTTCGTCACGGCTTGGGAACGGAGGCCGACTAGAACCGCTTGGAGCTGTCGTTGCTCCTCGTCGGGCTGAAGCGGGAGGAGCTTCTCAATGACGTGCTTGAGATCCTCTGGCGGTTCGTCGCCTGTCTCTGTCTCGATCGTCTCTTCGAATCTATCGACGGCGAACTCGAGAAACGCGACCAGAAGGTCGTCTTTCGTGTCGTAGTGGTAGTAGATAGCAGCCTTCGATTTATCGAGTTCGTCGGCGATTCGGGAAATCGACAGGTCGGCGTAACCGAACTTGAGTAGTGCTCGATAAGTGGCTTCCATAATCTCTTTTTCGGCGGTGCTCCAGTGCTGTTTGGGTGAATCAGAAGTCATAGTCAGTCTGATTGGTTCTCGTCGATCCGTTCCAGTTTGGAGACGTCGACAACGTTGAATTCGGCTGTACACCAGTGGCAGAATCCGAGATCGGGATCGACCGGCTTTCCGCAGGCAGGACAGGTTAGAGATTCATCAGCCTCTGTTGACCCGACAGTATTGTCTGCCTGGAATCTATCGGTTTGTCTTCTAACCTTCGCGATGAGATACGCGTCAAGGGCACTAGCGGCACTGATCAGGACTATCGGGAGAGTCGAGAATGGATCGGTTAGCGTACCCGAACTAAGCGCGGTTATCGTTGACTCGGGGACGAACAGAACTGAAGCAGCAACGATGAGTCCTAACCATCCAAGCGCTCTCAGCCAGCGCCGGAGGTAGAAGTGGCCAAGTCCGGTAACCATTGTCCCCAGAAGCGCAGCGAGTAGTGGATTGTTTCTGAGTGAGACTTGTCCCATACTACTGACTAAACGTTCAGTAGGTGTTAAACCCTTCGTCTAACTGGAAAAGGCCATTGCCAGAGGCATGATAAGATACACACTACATATCCGTATGAACTAGTTCTAAGCCGAATACTCGGTAGATAGCCAAATTATGGCTGAGGATATTGCCTGGTTCGAGGCGATCTACTCTAACGTGAGATGAGGGGAAAGATTGATACTTACCGAACGTTCAGTTAGGGTTGTGGCGCGACCCGAAGCGCCCGAATACACAATGACCGATGAATCTCGGCCCGCTGACGAATTGACAGCATCGTGGCACGGCCGCTACCTGGCTCGCTGGGGCAATGATACACCCCTCTACGAAGCCGTCACTGACGCCGTTTCGACTGTTACCGGCGATGCCCGTTCGGCAGTCGCCTCCCGCTATGATCGGGCGCATGCGTTCGCGCTCAGTCAGCTGTTCGGCGGAGCTGACGGAGCGTCGACGCCATCGACTGGGGTGGTCAAGTTCGTTCTCTCCGAGTGTGTCGTCTCGGTCCACAGCGACGGGCAACTCTCGGTCAGCCTCGCTGACCGTGAACGTAACGCGATTGACTAATCACACACACACATGCATAGACTCATCGCGAACAGCAGACCCGATACAGGATTGACGGCCGGACTCGATCGAACAATCGTCAACCGGAGACTGAATCGGGTTGATGAACCAGCCAGCCCCGAAACTGAGTATACTCCCGATACAATCTCTACAACATAATTCACATGCGACATTTTGGACTCAAAATACGGATGGCCGTCGTCGGTGCACTTCTCGCGGGGTTCTACCTCGTGGCCGTCGCCGCAGCGATGGTCGCGTTCGGCGAGGGCATCCTCCCGATTGCCATCGTCGGCAGCATCCTCTTGATCGGAATCCAGTATAAAGTCGGCAAGTGGGCCGCGTTACGGAGTGTCGGGGCCGAAGACCTGCCTGAGACCCAATACGCAGAGATTCATCAGTTCGTTGAGCGCGTCTGTCGAGAGAAGAAGATGAAGAAACCGTCGTTGAAAATCGCCAGTATGGGCGTTCCGAATGCGTTCGCGGTCGGTCGCCGCGGAAACGGAACCGTGGTCATCTCTCAGGAACTCATTCAACTGCTTGACCGAAGCGAGCTCGAAGGCGTTATCGCCCACGAACTTGCCCACATCGACAATCGCGACGTCATCACGATGCAACTCAAGGCATCGCATCCATCGTCGCTATCGTTGCGCAGTACATCGTGTTGTTCACTGGCGAGAACGACCTCGCAGATTTCTTCCTCGCTGTCGTCGTCGGGAACATCGTCCAGTTCGTCGTGATGATCTTCGTGCTCGCGATTTCCCGGTACCGTGAATACGTCGCCGACGCCGACGCCAGGGATGTCATCGGGCAGGGCGAACCACTCGCTCGCGCGCTTGAGAAAATTCATCAGGGCAACCAGCAGGCCCAACAGTCGGCTGGACGTGCCCAGCGCGGCCGTGGGTCGGCTAATCGGCGCGGCCGCGGGCGGGGGAGGCAGCGCTCCCGCAACGCGAACGTTGATCAGCAGGTGAGCGCACTCTGTATCTCCAGCTCTGACCGTGGCTTCCTCCAACAAATCGTCTCCACGCACCCGCCCATGGAGAAGCGTATCCAGCGGCTCCGCTCGTAGATGCCCGGGGTCCGCGAACTCCTCGCAGTCGTTCTCGGCGTCCTGCTCGGCATTGTGTTGATTGTCGCCCCACAAACAGCACTCCGACTGTCCGTATTCGTTGGCCCGAACCGTCGACGTCGTGGTGACTACGGCACAGACAAGCACGACTCGCTCTCCGACCAGTGGACGTGGCTCATTCGTGGACTCGGTGTCGTATGTCTCGCTATTGCGCTCTTTATCGCGTATCAAACGTATGCCTGACTGGTCCGCCAACACATCTCTATCTCTATAGCTCCAGAGAAACTCATCGATAAGAGATACTGAGGTAGTGAAAATGACGGCAACCCCGGAGTCTCGTCGGGTAGTCTTCCGACGGATCGCAAGACGTTTGTATACTGATTGGCCGGCGTACGATTCGACACCGTTGTACGATCGGACGTCGCTTGCCGGTCTGGAATCGGACGTTCGTATCGTCTCTACAACGTGGTTCAGACACGATGATCATACCTCCGTCGAGCAGTTCGTCTGCTCGCTTCCATTGGCCTATGTTATCTTTGACGCTGAGGATCGCTACGCCGGGCCCACACAATACGAGATGGACACTCTCTTTCGGATGTTCGTACTGAAAGAACTCCACAGCTGGGAGCACGAAACAGTTCTCGTCGACTACCTAGAGAACCGTCCTGAACTCTGTGAGCAACTGGGTCTCGAAACGATTCCGGATCAGTCAACACTGTGGCGAAGCTGGCACGAGCGGTTCTCCGCTGACCTCAGGGAGACAGTCGAGACAGCGGCTAGAACAATCCTCATCAAAGCCCAGAATGCGGGTGTCGCGGTTCCGCGTGAGCCAACACGAAAGCTCCGATACCACGGGAACGAGTCTGGTGAGTCAGACCCGGACGATCAAACTACGTTGGAGCAGGCAGAGAAGATCACCGACCACGTCAGCCGCATCGTTTTCGCAGCGTTCTCGCTGGACCGAGGAAGGGGCTGTGAGATCCACGAGAACGCGTACTGGGACCTCCAGACGTATCTCGGACTCCGAGAGCGGTTGGCTGCGAACGAAGGGGCTCGCAGTTTCGTCTATGAGTCGTCCTGTGACCGAACCCCGATGGGACATGCCCACCGAGAGCATATTCGCGACCTCTCAATTTCAGAGATTCGTGAAATGTACCGACAGGCCGTGAATAGGCTCCTGAATGAGGTCGCGGAGACGGAGCAGTTCTTTCGAGGTGGAATCGTCGCGATCGACATCACCGAAGCCGATCCGTTCACGGGCGACCGAACGGGCCACGAAGACGAGATCATCGGGACGAAAGAGCAGACCGACGAGTACGCCTATCAGTGGGCGACAGTCCAGTTGGTCGGGAACGCCGTCCCAATCGTGCTGGACGCGCGCCCGGTACGGAAAGGAGAGTCACGAAAGGAGATCGTCGAGGACCTGGTGGGTTCGGCTGAGGATCTCGTTCATGTCGATAACATCCTGATGGACCGGGAGTTCGATAGCCAACACGTTCTGGAGATGCTCAGCCAGCGCGGGCTTTCCTACGTCGTTCCGAAACGGATGCAGACCAGCGAGAAAGCGCAGGCGAAGCGATTGCTCCACCGTGATCAAGATCGATATGAGACTGACCGGAAGCTCCACCTTGGGAAGAACGAGTGGCACGAGACGACGCTAATCTACCGTCGGAAAGAGGACTCAGAGCACGACGATCATCGACAGTATTCGGTGTTTATGACGAATTGCGGGAGCGGACACCTTACGGAGTACGGCTACAGGTGGGAAATCGAAAGCGGCTATAGATCGATAAAGCGGTTCATGGCGGCGACGACGTCGAAGGATTTCGGGCTACGGTTCTTCTACTTCGCATTCGCCTGCCTATTGTACTCGATCTGGCGGGCTGTCGATCTGCTCGTGCAGGTTGAGTTGACTGGTGAGTACGAACATTCACCGATCGTAACAGCCGACAACACGCTGACGCTGCTGAAGAAGGAGACTGGAATCGGGTAGAGAGACACTCTGTCTGGGTTAGCGCGCTGTCTGAGTGGCTACACTATTGGACGTCTCGAAAATCTGCCCATACGGTTGGGAGTGTGACAATAATGGCTGCTTGGAGAGTGATCAGGAGCAGTTTTCGCTGACCGAATCGTCCAAATTCACGCATCACAGCCCTGCTAAACCCGCTGTAGTCTCAACTTCCACAACCTCGGAGTTTGGCCCGGTGATGCGCGTCTTATTTTCACGAGAACTGGAGTGAATAAGCTCACATCTGTCGATTCTCCACTGGAACAATACCCCACTTATCTTGCCGCTAGGCACGCATCAGACCCCTATCCTCCGAAACTGTGAACTTCCACGACGTCGTCAGAAGTTGAGACTAGTGGTCTCAATGCATATGGCATTCTGGCGTAGTTCATAAATAGTATGAAGACGTAGCTTGGGATAGAACGATGGCTCGAATCACCGGCTCGTATCCAGACGATCTCGATCTCCTCATCGAGGGCGCTGTCGAGGCTGGTGTGTTCAGTGGCAAGAGCGATGCGTTGCGAGAGTTCGTGCGTGAATACTTCGAGGACCACGAAAGCGAGCGTATTGCAGCTGCGGTCGCCCTCTACGAACGCGAGCGGATCACACTCGGTGATGCTGCGAGACTCGCTGCTGTCGACCGCTGGACGATGCGTGACATCCTCCGTGAGCACGGTGTTGAACTCCGCCTCGGACTCGTCGACGAAGAAGACGCAGTCGACGAAGTAGAGGCGGCGAGCGAACTCGAATTCGGTGATGAAGACTCGTCTGATGAGGAGTCACGTGCCAAATGACAGGTGACGATATTCCAGCGAACCCGAGCGTCCTGAACACGACCGTCCTCTCGAATTTCGCCTACATCGATCAGCTGTGGGTAGTTGCTGCCCTCGCTGGAATCTGTACGGTACCAGTCGTCCGTGAGGAGCTCGAACACGGCGTTGATGACCATCCATATCTTCAGTCGGCACTCGATACACTCGACGACGAGATTCCAGTCGCGACGATTTCGGATACCGTCGCAAACAGAGAGGCGGTTGTCAGTGACCATCTCGATCCCGGTGAAGCACAGGCGTTTGCCTTGGCGGACGGTCGGCTACTGACCGACGACGGGGATGCCCGATCGTTTACGAAAGACCAGGGCGTGACCGTTGTCGGGTCGGTCGGGATGCTGTTGGCTGCGATCGAGGCTGAAAAGATTGATGAGCCAACTGCCGACGAGTGGCTGTCGACATGGATCGATGAAATGGGGTACTACGTGCCACACTAGTCGATTTCGGCATATCGGTGAGATACGCATACCGCCCCCTCCATAGCGGGTGTAGTCTCGATGCATGGACGACAGGGCGTGTCCGAGTACTGGCCATCCCTCCTATTGTGACATCACGAGCTCGAACCGCGCCCCGCCCTCAGACCCGTCTGTCACAGACACCGTCCACCCGTGAGCCTCTACGATCCGTTTTACGATGGTTAGTCCGAATCCGGTCCCCCCACTCGTCGAAGAATGGCCTGGTTCGAAAATCTCCTCGCGCCGATCTGCGGGGATCCCGGACCCATCGTCTTCGACGTAGATAGTGTTCTCATCGACACGTCCGACACGAACGGTCACGTCCGTGCCGCCGTGTTCGATAGCGTTTCGGAACAGATTCTCGAACACGTGCCGTAATCGGTCGCGATCGCCCTGGAAGGTCATCTCATCGGTTATCTCGAGAGTCGCCGCGTCTGTGTCTACCGTTCCCCAGCACTTCCCGACGAGATCGGTCAGACTGACCGACTCCGTTTCGTCTATGGTCTCGCCTTGCCGAGCGAGCGTCAACGTGTCCGCGATGATCGCCTCCATCCGGTCGAGTGCCCGCAGGAGTGGATCGAGGTGTTCGCTCTCCGTTTGTTCATCGAGGATCGTTGCGCGGCCCTGTGCGACGTTGAGCGGATTGCGCAGGTCGTGGGAGATGACACTCGCAAACTCGTCGAGACGCTCCTTTTGCCGACGAAGCTGTCGTTCCCGTTCGACGCGGTCGGTGACGTTCCGGGTAATTCCCACGAGACGGGTTACGTCGCCGTCAGTGAGTACCGGCGCGAGATTCGTCTGCCAGATGCGTGCCTCCTCATCGATTTCTAGCTCTTCCTGATACGAGATCGGCTCACGAGCTTTGACACACCGGTAATAGTTCGCTTCGAGTTCCGCTCCCTCTTGCTCACCGAATACATCACGAGGCGTTTCTCCCCGCACCTCTTCGGTCGTGATTCCGGTTTGTCGCTCGTATGCCGGGCTAAGACGGTCGAACTCGAACGTAATGTCGTCGTCTGAAGCGTCGACATCGAGGAAGAAAATCGCGTCCTCTGCATTGTTGAGGAGGGCCTCGTACTCTCCAGCCAGTTCGCGGAGTTCCCGTTCCTGTTCTTTCCGCTCAGTAATCTCCCGGCTGTTGAGTAGGATACCGTCGATGACATCGTCTTCGAGCCGGTTCCGCATCGTGGCTTCGATCCAGCACCACGACCCGTCGGCGTGTTTGAATCGGACTTCGACGGTCTGGGGTTCGTCCGGGGTCTCCAGAACAGCTTCAACCGCGTCGGCGTTTTTTTCACGGTCGTCGGGGTGTACGTATTCGTATCCGGTGTTCCCGACTAACTCCTCGGGATTGTAGCCGAGCACTCGTGTGACGGCGGGGCTCACGTACGTCATCGTTCCGTCAGTGTCGATGATCGTGGCGATGTCGTTCGACTCTTCGACGAGCGTCCGATACCGATCCGTCTGATTCTCGTTCCGAGTTTCCGATGTCTCAGTGTCTTCCATTGGTCAGTTGTGTTCAACAGGCGTTGCCTGAACGGACGAGTCGGTGGACACCCGGGGAAGGCTCAATATGACTGCTGCTCCACGCGGTGAGTTGTTCACGAAGGTGACTTCGCCACCGTACAGCGAGACAGTCCAGTAGACGATCCAGAGCCCGAGTCCGCTGCCGTGCTGGAGCGGCGTTTCCTCGCCCTGATTGATCGTCTCCAGCTCCTGATCTGGAATCCCCGGTCCGTTATCCACAATTTCGATGTCGATCCACTCTGCAGACTGCTTTTTTTTGGATGGTCTGGTGGTAACCGTCACCTCGGGTTCGGGTTGGTCGTTGTGGACGACAGCATTATCCAGCAGTTCCTTCACTGCCAGCTTCAACCGGCTATCTGCTCGAACGTAGAGTGGGTCAGAACCATCAAGATCGAATGAAGTGGTCGAATACTCTTCAGAAACGGTGGTGACGATATCGCTAACTAACTCCGTCACATTGGTAGCAGTCTCAGCTGATACTTCCTTTTCGAACAATGAGCGCACAGTTTCGGCTTTGTCACCCAGCGACTCCATGGCATCCGATCGTCTTTCGATCGCCCGCACGTGCGCCTGCGATTCGTCATCGCTCAGCGATTCGCGGAGTAGTTCGGCCCGGCCCTGAATCACGTTCATCCCGTTCTTGAGGTTGTGGCGCAAGACGCGATTGAGCACGTCGAGTTGCTGTTTGCGCAACCGTCGATTCGTCACGTCGGACTCGATCGTGACGAAGTGCGTGATCTCTCCGTCGTCGTTCGCTATGGGCGAGATCGTCTGGTCGACGTGATACAGCTCCCCGTTTTTGCGCTGATTGATGAGACTTGCATTCCACTGCTCGCCCGAAAGGATCGTCTGCCACATCCGATCGTAGAACTCCTCGTCCTGTTTGCCTGATTTGATGATGCGGGGGGTTCGACCGACGGCTTCCTCACGAGTATAGCCGGATCGGGATTCGAATTTCGGATTCACGTACTCGATAGTTCCTTCCCTGTCAGTGATGAAGACCGCATGTCCTGCGTTCTCGACGGCTTTTTTGAACAGCTGTAGGTCCATCTCGCGCTCTTTGCGCTCGGAGACGTCCTCCTGGAATCCGACGTAATTCTCGACGGTTCCGGCGTCGTCTCTCACCGGCGCGATACTGACGCGGTTCCAGAACTGACTGCCGTCCTTTCGGTAGTTCCGGAGTTCCACGGACACCGGCTCGTCCTTCTCAACCGCCGTCCGCATTTCGGCGACGGGTTCCTCTCGAGTCGCCTCACCCTGGAGAAACCGACAGTTGCGCCCGAGCGATTCCGATTCAGAATACCCCGTCAGCGCTTCAAATCCCTCGTTTACGTAGATCATCGGGTTGTCCTCTCGGTCGGGATCAGTAATGGTGATCCCGACGGGCGCTTTGTCCATCGCCTGGGACTTCAGTTCGAGCTCTCGTGCGTACGCTTTCCGGTCTGTCACGTCGCGTGCAGAGAGGATTACCGGTGACTGGTCGGAATCCTCGAGCGTCGCGGCCGACACCTCCAACTGTCGCTTTTCTCCATCCTTCGTCTGACATGTGAGGTCGTCGGTCGATCCCTGCCCCGCCTCCTGTACCTGCTGGAGAAAGGACCGAAACCGCTCTCGATCGTCGGCGTGGATCGTCTCAGTCGGGGATACAGAGAGCAATTCGTCGCGCGAATATCCCACGAGGTAACACGCTGCCGGATTACACTCGGTGATCTCGTCGCCAGATGGAGCAACAACGAAGATCGCGTCGTTCGTCGAATCGAACAGCCGCTGAAATCGAATCTGCACGTCCTCGTAGCGCGTGGACAACTCCACCGACTGCTCACGCCTCGCCAACAAATTCCCCACACGACGAAACAGGGTCGTCCGGTCGACGGGTGCAGCCACCACTTCGTCAATGAGCGGTGGGCCGTCGCCGTTCTGCTCTGACGGCAGCGGGACCGTTCCCCTTGACCCTTCCTGTTGGATCAACAGTACGGGCGTGAAGGTCGGATGGGCCTCTTTTTTGTGCTCGCGTAACGTCTCGCGGTACGTCGGTACCATCTGTTCACCAACGAGATAACAATCGACGGGCTGGAGGGTGTCATCGACGATGACGTCGTACCGCTCGTCGAGAAATTCTTCGAGCGCTTCCCGGTCGTTGTCCCCGTGAATAAAGAGTTGTACCGTGTGTCGCTCACTCACTTCGCGACTCGACCGGTCGGTCATGATTGGTCGGTTGTCTGTTGGTACTCGTCTGGAACGCGATGCGTTGAACTACCCTGCATGATCCCTCGAACGGTCTCGAACGGTCCTTCGATAACCAGCCCCTCGCCGGACTCGATAGCAAACCGCTGGAACCGGCTGTCGAAATCACCGAGCCGTTTTTTTACAACGCCGATCGCTCGGTCCAGTTCGCCGTCGACCTCCACATACGTGAGAAACACGATGTTGTCCGCGATGTAGCTGGTGTTCGTACTCGTGGCTTCCGGGATGCCGGTGAGACGGTCCGCCTCGTCCGTGACGATGACCGCGATACCGCGATTTTTGAGTATCCGGGTGAGACCGTGCAGCCGGCGAACGAGTCGCTGATCGCTGCCCTGGAGTGAGATCTTGTAGCCCGAGAGCCCGTCGATGAACACCGCGTCCGGTGCGTGCTCGTCGACCTGGTCGAGGACGTGCTGATCGAACTCCTCGGCCGAACGCACGAGCGGTTCGGTCTCTGTCAGCGCCAGTGATCCCTGCGTCTGCATCTCCGAGATCGGGAGTCCGAGGGTTTCCGAACGATGGACGAACTGGTCGATAGACTCCTCGAAAAGGTATCCGAGTGCTGTCCCACCGTCTTCGACGATGCCCGAGAGTATCTGCGCACCGGTGGTCGATTTGCCGATGCCGGTCGGGCCGCTGATAAACGAGACGGTCCCGCGTTCGATTCCGCCACCGAGGAGACCGTCGAGGGATGCGTGTCCGGTAGAAACGAGTTCCGGATCGAACGTTCGGTTGTCGTGTTCCGGGATGGTCTGTGGGTAGACTTCGATCCCGTGCTCGCGGATTTCGAGTCCGTGAGTGCCGTCTACCTGTCCGAGGCCACGGTGTTTCGGGACCGCGATCCGGCGTTCGTGCTCGTCGAGATACAGGTTGATGACGCCGTCGCTGAGCGATTCGAAATCGTCGTGCGTGCTTTCGCGAGTCCGTTCCCTGTCGAGTGTTCGCGTTGCGACTGTCGTCACCTGCCGGTCCCGGAGAAAGCGGATGAGCGATTGCAAGCGCTTCCGGTACTGGTATTCGTCCCGTTCCACGTACTGGAGTTGTGTTATCGGGTCGATGAGAATCCGGGCCGGGTCGACATCCTCGATTACGTGTTTGATATCCTGCGTGAATTGCTCGGATTCGACTTCAGTTGCCTCGACCAGGTTGTAGGACTTGTCCTCGGCGAAAAAGTCCGTCCCGGGCCCGATGTCCAAAAACTCGGCGTCCCGAATGTCGACATCGAGTCGTGCTGCGTTGACGAGAATGTCGTGTCTGGACTCTTCGCCGTGGATGTAGACGACTGTCTCGTCGGCATCGAGTCCCGCTCGTAGGAAGTGCTGACCGAGAAGCGATTTCCCCGTTCCCGATGCGCCCTGGACGAGGTACGTACGGCCCCGGATATACCCTCCGTTGAGCAGTTCGTCCAGCTCGGGGATACCCGACGCTACCAGCTTGATTTCCTCGTTCGTCGTGTCGCTGGAGTTATCAGGCACCGTATATCACGTCTTGTAAGCGGGAACCGAGAGATATAATTCGGAGGTCTAGATAACGGGACACCTGATAGATAGAATATATCTTCGCTCAGTGTGCGGTTTCGACGCCAGTGATCTCGAAGCGGGCACTGCTCGCCTCGCTGTCGGTCACGTGGATCTCCCAGCCGTGTGCCTCCACGATCTCCTTGACGATTGTGAGGCCGAATCCAGTGCCATCGTCAGCGGTCGAGTAGCCAGCCTCGAAAATATCGTCGTGGTCTTCGTCGGAGATTCCTGCTCCATCGTCCGCGACGTAGAACCCGTCAGCTAGCTCCCCGACGGTCACCGTTACCTCGCGGCCGCCGTGGTTGACGGCGTTCCTGAAGAGATTCTCGAACAACTGCTGAAGTCGGCTCCAGTCAGCCGATATCGTCTGGTCTGTTTCGACGGCGAGCGTTGCGTCCGCACCCGGCGTCGTCTGCCAACACTCCTCGGCCAGTTCCGACAGGGTGACCGGTTCCGTCGTTCCGACTGCGTTCCCACTCTGGGCAAGCGTCAATAGATCATCGATGAGCGCCTGACAGCGATCGACTGCGTCACCCACTTCATCGAGGTGAGGGGAGTCACAATCGGCCTGTGCCAGTTCGAGGCGGCCCTGGGCAGTCATGAGCGGGTTTCGGAGGTCGTGGCTGACGATGCTTGCGAAATCCTCGAGACGGGCGTTTTGCCGTTCGAGTTCCCGTGTACGCTCTTTGCGCTCTGTGATATCTCGGAGTGTCCCGACTGACCCGTCGAACTCGTCACCTTCGTAGGGAAGGACACCCATGTGATCCTCACAGACGATCGGGTCGCCGTCACATGGCTGGATCGTCACCTCGAATTGTACCGTCTCCGGACCGTCACTTGACAGCAACCGTCCCAGGTGGTGTTCCGCCCGTTCGACGGCATCCTCGTCCTTGATGAGTGACGGCGTGCTTCCGAGAATGGTTTCCCGGTCGTAGCCGACCAACTCGACGAGTTCATCGCTGACGTAGGTGAATCGTCCCTCCTCGTCGAGCACGTACACGGCGTCGGTCAAGGCCTCGATGATCGTCTTGTGCATTTCGAGTTCCTGCCGACGCTCCTTGCGGTCGGTGATATCGTGACCAGCACCACGGAGTTTTGTTACCCTCCCACCGGATTCTACGACCGGCGTGATCGTCATGTCTATCAGACGCTCGTCGCCGTCCCCTGGCTGAAGTCGCCACGTGTTGTGCTGTTCCTCGCCTGTCTCGAAGGCCCTGGTGAGTGTGTGCTGGATCTCTTCGCGGTCGTCCGGGTGGAACAGTGCTATCCCCTCCTCGAGAGATATTTCGGTCTGATCAGGACGACCGATGATTCGCCGGGAGCCAGCCGTCAGCAAGATAGTCCCGCTCTCTCTGTCCAGCTCCCACCCACCGGTGTCGCCGGCAAACTCCGTCAGTCGCATCAGTTGTTGCTGTCTGTCGACCCGCTGTGTCTCGCGTCGCGTCCGGACAGCATTGCGGATCCGGTTGGCCAGGAGTTCGTACTGCTCGGTGCCGGAGCCCTTCTGGAGATAGTCGGTGACGCCGGCGGAGATGGCGTCGCTGGCGATGGCCTCACTGCCCTTGCCGGTGAACAGGATGAACGGCAGGTCGGGATACCGCTCTCGGACAGCCCGGAAGAACTCGAGTCCGTTCATGCCGGGCATGTTGTAATCCGAGACGACACAGTCGGGCGGGTGATCACGTATTCTTTCCAATCCTTCCTCGGCGCTGGTCGCTGTCTCGACAGTGAACTGGTCGTCCTCTCGTTCGAGGAACGTCGCGGTGAGATCAGCAAAATCGGACTCATCCTCGACGTGCAGAACCTCTATCAGTTCTACGGTCTCACTCTGGACTTGTGCCTCACTCATGTTTCAGCCGAGATAGTTTCCGGATCGATCCAGACGATGTGTCCGTCTTCCCGGGTGACGAGGCCGTTGACCATTGCCTCGTCGACTGCTTCGACAGAGTCGGATTCGATCGTCAGGATCCGGCGCACGTCCGTTACCGCCCAGCCGGAACGCCCGCCAGTCGTCATTTCGGTATCGAAGACGATCATCCTGTCCTGGCTGATCCCGTTGTCTTCGTATCCGTCTTGCAAGAGTCTGGCACTCGGATCGATGACTCTCGTCGTCTCACCTCGGAGATCGATCGCTCCTTCGACGTGCGGAGGCGAGTCCGGGATCGAAGTCACATCTTTTTTCGAGCGACTGACGACCTCGGTGACGTACTCGATGTCGATACAGTACCGTTCCTCCCCGAGTGTGAACTCGAGGATTTGGTGTGACGTCATGGGCTCACTTCTCCGCCTTGTGACCTGGCGTTTGATCCTCAGTATCAGACGTGTGGTGCCCGCCGTCGGCCGCGGCCGGCGATCCAGTTGTCGCCTCGACTGCTGTCCCAGCACCTGACCCGGTGTCGAAATCCGACACCTGGTCGTGCAGGTCTTCAGCGAGACCGGACAGTTGCTGGATGTTCTCCGAGGCTTCGGACAGGGAAGCGGTCTGTTCCTCGGTTGCGGCAGAGACGTTGCTCGCTTCGGCTGCAGTTTGCTGACTGACGCTGGAGACCTCGTCGACCATCGAAACCACTTCCTCCGAGGAGGCCGCCTGGTCGTCGGTGGCGTCGCTGATTTCTCGGATACCGCTTTCGGCCTCCTGGACGGCGTTGGCGATCTCGTCGAACATCTCGATGGCGTCCTCGATCGTATCAGACCCGCGTTGCACCTGATCGCTCATCTGCTGCATTCCCTCGACGGTATCCTCCGTCGTCGCCTGGACTTCTTCGATGCGCTGTTCGATGTCGGCAGTCGCCTCGGCAGCCTCCTCTGCCAGGGATTTGATCTCGTTTGCCACGACCCCGAATCCTTCGCCCGCCTCGCCGGCACGGGCAGCCTCAATGGAGGCGTTCAACGCGAGCATGTTCGTCTGCTCGGCGATCTCGGTGATCATCTCGACCACTTCGCCGATCTGGTCCATCTTCTCGTCGAGCGTTTCGACCTGCGTGGCTGCCTCGTCGGCCCGGGTTTCGATGGACTGGATCTCCTCGGTCGCCTCCGATGCGTACTCCCGTCCCGTCTCGCCACGCTCGACGGCCGTGCTGGCAGTCGAAGCCACCTCTTCGGCCGAGGAGGCTATCTCCTCGACGGTCGCCGACATGTCGTTCATTTCGCTTGCCACCTCCTGAAGGTTCTCGCTCTGCGTGTCCGCACCACGTGAGATCTCTTCGACGGACTCCGCGACCTGCTCGCTAGCTTGTTCGATCTCCTCCGAACTGCTCGCCACTTCCTCGCTCGAGTTCGCGACGTCGTCTGCGATCGCCTGGACGCGTTCGACGCTAGCGTTCAGCTGGCCGATTCCCTCCTCCAGATCACGTAATGCTGTTCCGAACGTCCCGGGATAGTCGGTGTCGATGGTCTGATCGAGCCGTCCGTCTTTGAGACCCTGGCTCACGGCCGATATCTGTGTGAAGCTTTCGGACAACTGGGTGGTCCCGGTCGCGAGGTCTTCCAGCACGTCGCCGTACTGCCCGGGTCGGTCGGCATCGATATTCTGATCAATGACGCCCTGCTGGAGGTCGTCACTCACGCCCTGGATCGCCTCGAAACTCCCGGCAAGTTCGTCGGCACCCGCTTCGAGATTATCGATAGTCTCCCCGTATTGGCCCGGATAGTCGGCCTCGAACTCCCAGCCCAGGTCCCCCTGCCGTAAGCCACTGCTGGCGGTCCCGATCTGCGAGAATACTCCTCGGAGGTTCGTCTGCATCTCGGTAAACGCTTCGACCATCCGGCCGATTTCGTCGTCCTCGACGTGGTTGTCGACCTCGGCGCTGAGGTCGCCATCACTCATAGCCTGCGAGGCCTCGGAGAGTTGTTTGATCGGGGGGGTGATGCGGCTGGCGACGAAAAGACCGATGACGACGGCCGCGACGAACGCCCCGATAGTCAGTCCGATAATCATCAGGTGGCTATTGTTCGTCGTCGTCGCCGCCGACGCGACTGACGCTTCCATTTTCGCGTCGGCGTCTTCCTCGAAGCTGGTGGTGTCTTCGTCGAGTTCAGTGTAGACGCTGTCTAGCTCGTCCATCTGCTGGTTTGCCCGCTCCTCGTCTCCAGCCTCCATCGCGGCGATGATTTCCTCACCTTTGGTTTTCGCCTCTTCGTGTTCGGCTTTCATCTCCGAAAGCAACTGCTGTTGCTCCTTGGTGAGGTCGTCACGTTCTGCCAGCGTCGTGTACCATTCTTCGAAGTCGGCCTGGGAGGCACGGAATTCTTCGGCTGCCTCCATCTCGCCCGTTAACACTTCGTGCAGTGCCAGCCGCTCCGATTCGAGGTCGTACTTCATCTCCATCGCTGCGTCTGCCTCGGCGACGTCGTCGTGGACGACGGATTCGAGCTGGTTGTCCACAGTCGTGACACTCGTATATCCGACGAACCCTGTCACGGCCACGAGTACCGCCACGAGCACGAACGCCAGGATGAGCTTCGGCCGCAGGTCGAACCGATCCATTGTCACCTTCTCTAGCATGTGTCATCGTCTCTGGACTATCGCTATAATTAATGTCTCTAGATACCAGGATGAGTATCACGGCTGAGAACCGACGACAGTCTGGTTCGCCAACTTCTCCATTCGAGGCGTTCTCGGGGCTCGCATCCGAGAACGCCTTCCGGGCCGCGCTCCTGAGAGTATCCGGTTATCTAGATGAGGGACTTATCACCACATTCAGTCTACACTCACCCCATGTCCGGTTCACCAGAGTATAGCCGGGACGATTTTGGACGGGGCGGTCTCAACGACCAGCTGGACGCGGACTCCTTAGTCGAGGAAATCGGCCTGGATAGGTCCGAAATCCGGTGGCGGAAGGATTTCATCGGTTTCACCGACGACGATGTCCGTCGTCTTCGGACGTATCGAGATGACTTCGCGGACAACGCCGACCAGGTGGCCGAGGACTTCTACGACAATCTGACCGACCACGAGGAGACAGTCGAGGTCATCGGGCGGTCGCCCAAGAACGTCGAACAACTCAAGCGAACGCAATCGGCATATCTCACGACGCTCGTAGAGGGAGAGTACGGCACGGACTACTTCCGTGACCGGGCCCGTATCGGCAAACTCCACGATATACTGGACATGCCGATGAAACACTACCTCGGCCAGTACGGAGTCTACTACGACCTCATCCTTCCGCTGGTGGGCGACCGCCTCGTCGCATCACTCACGGATCGTCTGACAGATACTGTCGCAGACAGAGGGATCGAGGCCGACTCTACCGAGGAAGAGGATGCACTGAACCCCGGATCCGGCCTCTCGCGTCGCGCGATCGAAACAGCGGTCGAAGAAGAGGTTGACGACGCCGTGCAGGATATTCTTGCGCTTCTCCGAATCATCAATCTCGACATGCAGGTCGTCACCGACACCTACATCCACTCCTACAGCCAGCAACTCGAAGAGGAGATCGAGCGCAACAAACAACTGATGGCCGAGGTCGAGGAAGACGTGAAACAACCGGTGAGTGACCTCCAGACGAGCGCCGAGGATGTCGCCGAGAGTTCCACGGCAATCAGCGACGCAGCGACCCAACAGTCCGAACGGGTGGACGAGATTTCGTCCGAGGTAGCGAACCTCTCGGCGACAATCGAAGAGGTCGCCTCAACGGCCGACCAGGTCGAGAGTGCGAGCGACCGAGCGGAAGCCCTCGCGGAAGACGGCAAGGAAGCCGCCGATACTGCTGCCGGGGTAATGGACGGTATCGGCGAGGCAGTCAACGACGTCGCGGACGATGTCACCTCCTTACAGGACCGTGTCCAGCAGATAGACGAGTTCGTCGATGCGATCGACGAGATCGCAGAGCAGACGAACATGCTCGCGCTCAACGCGTCCATCGAGGCCGCCCGTGCCGGCGAAGCGGGCGAAGGATTCGGCGTCGTCGCAGACGAGATCAAGTCACTTGCCCAGGAATCACAGACCCACGCCAGCGACATCGAGACGATGGTCGATGGCATCCAGACCGATACCGAGGAGACGGCAGCAAATATCGCCGACACCACCGAACAGGTCGACCGAGGCATCGAGCGAGTTCAGGACGCCATGGATAGCTTGACTGGAATTGTCGAGGCTGTCACCGAAACGGCGAACGGAATCAGCGAAGTCGCAGATGCGACCGACGACCAGGCGGCTGCCGCCGAAGAAATCGCGTCGATGGTCGACGAGGTAGTCGATCGGACCGACCGCGTCGCAGAGGAAATCGAGAGTTTGGCTGCGGCGAACGAGGAACAGGCGGCGATGGTCTCCGAAGTGGAGGAGTCAGTAACGCGTCTGTCTGGCGAACGCTCCGCGACTGACGGCGGGCGGGACACCGTCACCACGACTGGCCGCGATGAGGTTTCGATTCCAGATGATGTCCCCGACGACATACCGGACTTCGTGATCGAAACGCTCTCCGAGGAGCAACTACGAGAAGTGGCCATCGGGAACCGTGATCCGATGGACCTGCTGTGAGGGGCGCTTCCGGCGGAAACAGGAACGTACCGACAGTGACAAACGCGGCACCAGACGCCGGAGATAGAAACGAGGGAGGAGTACTGGATGGTCTCATATTCGGATGCGTCGATGGATCTGCGGGACAGTATCGAGCTTATCAGACACCGGGAGAAGGAACTCCGTCTGTTCAACGTCGATCCGACTGACACGATACACGATGACCTCAGGACGTATTTCGAGACACTGAACGTGCGTATCACCGCCGGACGAACGGCTTCGGGATCTCCCGAAGACGTCGCAGTCCTCAGCAACACGTCCGAAGTGCTCGCTACCGTCGACGTAGCGACTCTCAGGGAGTTACTCGAGGACGTTCCCGCGGGGGACGGCAACCTCGGTATTGCCGACGGCGAATACGAAGGGATCCTCCGGTATCTCAAGGAGACTACCTTCACATCCTACGACACCGAACAGTTGCTATTCGCGTCCCGAGAGATCGAAGACCGTGCCCGTCGGGTCGGCCAGGGTTCGATTCACGCGGGCTTCCAGCAGTGCTCGATCATGGCAGAACAGCAACCTGTCTACTCCGATCTCGCTCGTCGAGGTGTCTCCGTGCACGCCTACGGCGTTCCCGACGCCACGCCACCGGATCTCGGGTCTGCTCCCGTTCATGCGGTCTCGACCGACGAAATCGCCGAAACGTGGTTCGTCGTCTTCGACGGGGGTGGCGACGACACGCAGAAGAGTGCCCTACTCGCCCACCAACGCAACGAGAGCGCGTTTTACGGAATTTGGACATACGACCCGGGGTTCGTCGACCACATCCTCGAATATTTGAATCGGACGTACGACTCCCCGTCCGACGACGTGCCGTCCGCCCTCTGATGCCTGTAAATCGAGAGTTCATACCGAAATCGGGCGTCTCGATACAGAAACTGACAAACACTCGGTTGGTGGTACTAGCGGAACGTTCTCATGATATGAAATCAGAAGAATGTTATTTATGCCTGGGTAACAGACAATGATGGAGAATGGCAGAACAGAACCGGCAAAGAGGAGGTGAGGAATGGAAGAAGTCGAACCACGCCGAATCTGTCGAGACCGGTTCTGTTTCGTGGCGTGATACCTTCGTGTCCGAAGAGCCCATACAGGAAAGAGCTGGCACAGCTGACGATTCCTACGGGCTCGGAGAGTCGGAAGCCAGGCGAGAACTGCGAGCGCGGACGAAAGCACTGGAAGCACTCACACGGGCGAGTGACCTCTTCGTCGGTTTGTCCGCCCCTGTTGACGAGAGTGTCCGCACGCTCGTCACCGAACTTCCACAGTGGTTCCAGCAACCTGAAACGATCGAGGTCAGAATGCGAGTCGGTGGTGACTTGTTCGAAACCGACGGCTTCCAGCGGACCGGTGATCCTCTGACTGCGGAGGCCTGCACACGCACTGGCACGGCCGTCTCGATGACGGCCGTGTGCACGGACCAGCGACCCGACACCGGAGGGCGAGAGTGGCTCCCAGTAGAACGAGAACTGGTCGAGGCGCTCGTTTCACTCGTCAAAGAGGGGGTCGATCGATGGGAGATAGACAGTCTGAAGCGCGTATCCGATGGCGTTGCCGTACTCGACGGTGACCTCAACTACGCATACGTGAACCAGCAGGCTGCACAGCTTCTCGGTCAAGACAGCGAGGAATTGCGTGGTGAGCACGTCTGGGACGTTTTTCCCGAAGCGGCAGACACCATCGCCGAAGAGAAAATCCAGACGGCTCTCGACACGCAGTCGCCGACAACCTTCGAGCGATATAACGCCGAAAAAGAGCAGTGGGTCGAAGCCAGAGTCCATCCGAGCGACGACGGCGTCGTTATCGTCTTCTCAGAAATCACCGACACGAAGGTAGCCGAACGAGAACTGGATCACGTTCTGGAAACGACTCCTGTGGGGATCGTCCTCCTTGACGCCGAGGGGGAAATCACTCGCGCGAACTCCCGTGCCGAAGAGTTACTTGGCCTGTCCAGACGCAAGATGGATCGAAAGAGGTACGACCACCCCGACTGGGATATCTGGGACGAGGCGGGCAACCCAATCCCACGCGAAGACCATCCGATCACGCGTGTCTTCGAAACCGGCGAGACTATTACGGGGTTCACCCACGGAATCACGCTTCCGGACGGCTCCGAACGGTGGCTGTCGAGTAACGTCGCCCCGATCAAAACCGAGGACGGATCGATCGAGCAGATCATTGTTGCACTGGAAGATGTCACCGTTACCAAACGTCTCGAACAGCTCATCGAGACGTTCCATCCAGTTAACGAGATTCTCAACAGCGCAACCGCTGACGAGGAGACCAAACAGGCCATCTGTGAGTTGCTGACGGACACGCGGGAATACCAGTACGTACGGATCAGTGAGCACACCCCAGGCACAGCACCAAACGAATCAGATCTCCAGGAGGGGACAGGGGCTTTCGCTGCCAACGAGTCGGTGTCCCTTCCGATACAATCGCAGACAGAGGTCGCTCCGGCTGAGGTCGCTGTTGAAACAGGCGATGTACAGGTCGTTACGAGGAACCGAACCGACTCACGGTTTGACCGGTGGCGAGCATACACACTCGACCAGGGGTTCCAGGGCGGAGCTATCGTTCCGCTTCAGCATAGGGGACGCGTCTACGATCTACTCGTCCTGTATACAGACCGTGGAGAGGCGTTCGGGAGCCGCGAGCAGACACTCCTGACGACGCTCGGCGAGCGGATTGGGCAAGTTCTTCACTCACTTGCGACAGAGCGCATTCTCCATGCCGACAAAGTGACCGAGCTCACGTTCGAGAGCACTGACTCGGCGTCGTTTTTCGTCTCCGCTTCCGAACAACTAGATTGTACGATCGATATCAGGGACACGATTCCGGCGTCGGATGAGATGCTCGTCCACTATGCGTCTGTTCAGAACGCTTCGTTGGATGCTATGGATGATATCGCGGAGAACGGAGATTGGGCCGCCCAGGTGCGACAGATCCATCACACCGAGGACCTGCCAGGTGGAGAAGTCGAAATCGGACTGCACCGTCAGTCCCTGGTACAGACACTCATTACGGAGGGTGCAGTCGTCACGACGGATACGGTAACTGACGGCCGGGCCGAGGTCGTCTGCGAAGTGCCTCTCGGTACCGATATTGGTTCGCTCGTGACGCGTGTCCAGGAGTCGTTCCCGGAAACGACGTTGGTCTCAAAACGGGAATACACTCCCGCTGCGAAGTCAAATGCACACGCAGTCGATCGGATGCTGGGAGATATCTTCGAAACCGAACTCACGGACCGGCAACAACAGGTCCTTCGAGCGGCGATGTACGGCGGGTACTTCCAGTCGCCGCGACGAAGTACGGCAACCGAGATCGCCGACGCGCTCTCACTGACCCAATCGACCTTCTCCTATCATCTGCGAAACGCGCAACAAACACTTTTTGAGCGACTATTCGACCGATTGCAGTGATAATTATCATCTCCCTGGCTAGTATGCGAAAATCCCTGGAGAAGAATACCCGATTGTGCGTTGTCGGGGGCATCTGGAACACGTTCTCAGGGGATCTCGACGTTTGGCATCCAATTACACCCTGTGCTTTCTAGGGCCTATTCGAGTCTACGTTCTTCTTCCCCGATCAGGCCAGCGTCAACGAATCCGGCAGCAGGATATTCAACCTATGAGTCCGTGAGGTTAGTGGCACGATGGTGTTTTGAGCATGTCATGGTCAAAGGCTTCTAGTGACAACTTCTCGGGAGTCTCGATGTGTTGTCTTTCGACGGATCGCACGCCAGCCGCACGTTGCGTGGCCAGTCTATGATACGACACCGTTGTACGATCGAACGTCGCTCGCTGGACTGGAATCCGATATCCGGTCAGTCTCAGAGACGTGGTTTGACCACGATAGTCACGACTCCGTCGAGGAGTTCGTCTGTGCACTCCCGCTAGCCTACTTCAGGTTCGGTGCCCACGACCGGTATTCGGGGTCGACACGCTACCGGATGGACACTCTCTTTCGGGTATTCGTACTGAAGGAACTCCACGGATGGGAGCACGAAACAGCACTCGTCGACTACCTCGGGACCCGCCCTGAACTCTGCGAGCAACTGGGTTTCGAGACGATCCCGGACCAGTCGACACTGTGGCGAAGCTGGTACGAGCGGTTCACCCCTGACCTCCGAGAGACTGTCGAGACAGCGGCTCGAACGATTCTCATCAAAGCACAGAATGCAGGTGTCGCGGTTCCGCGTGAGCCGGCACGAAAGCTCCGATACCACGGGAACGAGTCTGGTGAGTCAGACCCGAATGATCAAACTACGTTGGAGCAGGCAGAGAAGATCACCGGACACGTCAGCCGCATTGTGTTCCCGGCATTTTCGCTGGATCGTGGAGACGGCTGCGAGATCCACGAGAACGCGTACTGGGACTTACAGACATATCTCGGACTTCGCGAGCGGCTGGCTGCGAACGAAGGTGCTCGTAGTTTCCTCTACGAATCGACTCGGGATCGGACCCCGCTGGGGCACGCCCATCGCGAGCAGATTCGCGATTTCTCGATTGAACAGGTGCGAGCGATGTACCAGCAGGCCATCACTCGGCTCCTAAACGAAGTTTCGGAGACAGAGCAGTTCTTTCGAGCCGGAATCGTCGCGATCGACATCACCGAGGACGACCCCTTTACCGGTGACCGCACCGGCCGCGAGGACGAGATAATCGGAACGAAGGAGAAGAGCGACGAGTACGCCTACCAGTGGGCAACGGTCCAGCTAGTCGGCAACGCTGTCCCACTCGTCCTTGATGCCCGCCCGGTACGGAAAGGCGAGTCACGAAAGGAGATCGTCGAGGACTTGCTGGATTCGGCTGAGGACCTTGTTCACGTCGATAACGTGCTGATGGACCGGGAGTTCGATAGCCAGCACGTCCTAGAGATGATCAGCCAGCGCGGCCTCTCCTACGTCGTGCCAAAGCGGATGCAGACCAGCGAGAAGGCTCAGGCGAACCGATTGCTCCAGTGTGACCAGGACCGATACGAGACCGACCGGAAGCTCCACCTCGGGAAGAACGAATGGCACGAAACAACACTGATCTACCGGCGGAAAGAGGACTCCGAGCACGACGACCACCGGCAGTATTCGGTGTTCATGACGAACCGGGGGAGCGGACACCTTACGGAGTACGGCTACAGGTGGGAAATCGAAAGTGGCTATCGATCGATAAAGCGGTTCATGGCGGCGACGACGTCGAAGGATTTCGGGCTCCGGTTCTTTTACTTCGCATTCGCCTGCCTGTTGTACTCAATCTGGCGGGCTGTCGATCTGCTCGTACAGGTCGAATTGACTGGGGAGTACGAGCACTCACCGGTGATTACAGCGGACAACACGCTGACGCTGCTGAAGAAGGAGACTGGAATCGGGTAGTGAGGAACTCTATTCGGGTTAGCGTGCCGTCTGAGTGGCTACACTATTGGAAGTCTCGAAAATTCGCCCATACGATTGGGAGTATGACAAGAATAGCCGCTTGGAGAGCCATCTGGGGCAGTTTCCGCTGACCGAATCGGTCAAATTCACGCATCACAGCCCTGCTAAACCCCTTGTAGTCTCAACTCCCAGACGTCGTAAATCCCTATAGCACTATACAGTTTATAATTCCGCAGATTGTGGTATTGGCCATGTAGAAGACTTGAAACTGGCAATCTGTGCTTTGACCAATACACTGCACATTAATGCTATAATGTGCTGTGGTTTTACGTTCCCCTGCGCCCTCGGGTCAGCCTACCCGATGCAGGGCAACAAGCCAGGGATTCACGGTTATCGTTCCCGACACGGAACAGGGCGAGCGTGTCACCATCGAGATCGCTGATGTGACGGAGAATGTTGCCTTTGCCGAGGTTCTCGAGCGCGTGAGCTACTACGACTGAGCAGACTCATACACCGACAGTCGATCACGGAGTTTGATCTGGCGACAGAGAAAGAATACCGTACGGCGGTAGCCCCGGTGGGATCGCTGTACATGGTCGACGATCTCCTCGGCGATGCTCTCGACGCACGGCCGAATCCCCGCGTGCCCTGCGGTTCACGGGGAGGGCCGGTGCCCCGTGGCTCAGAGTATCTCCTCGGCGGCGCGACGGCCGGAGCGGTAGGCCCCCTGGACGGTGGCCGGATACGCCCGGGAAGTAGCCTCGCCGGCGAAAAAGAGGCGGTCGCCCACGGGGGCGGCCAGTCTGTCGCGGTCCCGCGGCGCCGAGCCGGGCGGAAGGAAGGAGTAGGCCCCCCTGGCGTGCGGGTCCGCTGCCCAGCGGGTGACCAGCGCGTCCGTGGGTTTTGGCACGTCGTCGAAGACACGCCGGAGTGCCCGGACCATCGCTGCCGCCGTCGCGTCGTCGTCCAGCGCCTCAAGCGACCGGGCGGCGCTACCGGCGTTGAACCCCACGAGCACGGGTTTACCGAGTGCGTTCGCGAGGTTGAGGAACTCGGCCCAGTGGCCCCGCCGGAGCGGGACGCGGTCGATGATGGTCCGGTCGGGCCAGAACTGGCGTGGGAACCGGAGCACGCACTTGTTCAGCAGGCCCATCCCGAGGCGGTCAATGGCTAGGCGCTTGCGACGGGGGAGCCGCGGCGCGAACGTCACGGTGCCGGCCTGCAACACGCCCAGCGGGAGCGTGACAATCGCGCGGTCCCCATCGAACGACCCCCGGTCAGTCACTACCGTCACGCCAGGGCCGCGTTCGATGCGGGACACCTCGTGGCCCAGCCGCACGTCGAGGTCGGTGGCCAGCGACCCGACCAGCCCGTCGTAGCCGTCCACCACCAGTTCGTCGCCGCCCCGGAGCGAAGCCCCCTCGTCCCAGTAGCGGGCCGACAGCGCCGTCACGTCCGCGCCGAACTCGTGCTCCAGTTCGATGGTGAGGACGAACGCCAGGTGCCGACGCTCGACGGCAGAGAGGCGGGTCACGTCCACCTCGCGGGCGATACCAGACCAGAGCGAGTGGTCCGCCCCCCTGTCCCGAGCACGATGGGTCGCCGTCCGGACCGCCCGGAAGTAGTCGTAGGTCCGGTCAAGCGTGCGGTCAGAGAGCGGGGCCCCGTCGACCCCGTAGAAGACGCTGTCATAGTAGTCGGTCGGCTGGCGGGCCAGGCCCGCTGTCTCAAGCAGCGGGACGAGCGGATTGCCCGCGACACCGTGGAGCCAGGAGGCCCCCAGGTCGACCGGCAAATCCCAGGAGCGGCTCGTCTGGATCCGCCCGCCAAGGCGGTCGCGGGCCTCGAAGACGGTGACCGAGCGCCCGGCGTCGGCCAGGCGGTGCGCCGCCGCCAGGCCGGCGATGCCGCCGCCCACGACGAGCACGTTCCCGGTGGCGTCACGCAGATCCCGGAGCGCCGACCTGGCGCCGCTGCAGCCAGCCAGCCCCGTCAGGGCCGCCGCGCCACCAGCCAGGGCAGCCCGCCGAGTCGCACGCGAGTCCATATCCGTTCGGTTGGCCTGACGCCGCTTAGCCGTTGGGTCCCACACTCGACGCTGTCACCGGGAGATAGCGAGGGTGAGCAGCAAGGCCACCGTGCCGCCGGCCAGGAAAACAGGGAACGGATCTGAGTTTGTATATTAAGAAGAGGAGCCAATACATATAATCTATTTATAGTAGTGGTTCGTGTGACGGCACATGAGCCACGAGACGGCAAACACAGATAATTCCGGGACATCTATTTCGCTTTCAATACCCCCTTCAGATCCGGGTTTATTCAAGCACAAAGCGACAAGCGATATTCTCCTATTTTTAACCAATCACAGACTTAGTGACTTCTCGCTCCGAGAACTTGCAGCGCAGGTTGGCCATTCTCCCCAGTCGGTCCGGCGGGCAGTGGACGTTCTCAGTGCGAATGATCTGGTCGTCGAATCTCCCGAAAGCAACCAGCGACTCGTCCAGATTAACAGACAACGCCTATCTATCCCAGACGATCCGATCCTTCGGATTCCGCAAGTCGAGTATCACCAACCGGTCAAAGCCGCGGTCACGAAGCTTCGTGAGAATATTAGCGATGTCGTCGGTATCATTCTGTATGGGAGCGTTGCCAGGGGAGAGGCTGATAGGCGGAGCGATATCGATCTCTGGGTGCTCACACGCTCCGGACGGGCTGAAAGCCAACGGGAAGCGAATGCCGTTGCCCGTGATCTCGAAGAGACAGAATTCGATGGAGACCGATACGCCTACGACATCGATATTGAGGCTATCCAGGCGATTCCAGCCTATACAGAGGACATCCGGGAAATCATCGTCTCTGGAATTCCGGTCTACAAGACCAACGACTTCCAAACGGTCGAAAATCTCCTCTTAGAGGAAGGTGGCGACGATGAGTAGTGGTTCGGACCCCGCAGCTGTCCTCGAAGCACTCGAGCGTGCGCAGGACGCCTTCGAAATGGTTGGACGCGGCCGAACGGAGTTTGAAGAAGGGATCAGCGCTGATGCAGACTGGGAGACACAGCTGACGAAAGCGTGTCGCCTTCTCGAAGTTGTCGACACACTCCAAGCACAGGACGGGTACTACACCGCTGTTATCGAGGTCTGTTTCGGAGCTATTGAACGCTCTATCGAGGCCTATGCTCTCTCGATGACGAACGATACGCTCCAAGATTTTCAGGATCACCAGTTCAGTTACCAGCGCGCCCATCAAATCGGACTCTTCGAGAAACAGACCGCAGAGGAAATGAAAGACCTCTACAGCGAAAACCGGACAGAGAGTTACTACGGCGGTGGTCGGCCAACCGAAGAACAAGCAGAAGCAATGACCGAACTCGCCACTGCTGTCCATCAATTCGTGGTAGACCAGATTCGCGAGGGTGGAGTCTGTTTGTGTGACTGACTGTCTGTAGCGTTCTGACCATATTCTCGAACTCTCCACCTACACAAGACTAATGTGCAGTAGATTTACTAGCCCATCAGCACTCCTAAGAGCAAGGAATGTCTGCTGACGCCCCTGGAAATTCACGTCGCCTTTCGGACGCACTCGACGAGTTTGTCGACGGAAAGAGCCCGAACTACGCTGCAAACCTCCAACGAGTCGTCGGGAAATGGATCGATTGGTGTGCCGATCGCGACGTCCACACGCTCGATGATGTGGAGGTCCAAACGATGGCCCGCTACGCCGACCACCTCACTCGTCGCGTCCGTGCTGGGCAGGCCGATGCCGACGACGGGATCGCAGCCTCTTCAGCCTGGACGTACTACAGCCAGATCTCCGCCTTCCTCTCGTGGGCGACGAAATGGGAATACATTCCCGAGAATCCCGCGAACAAGGGCCGGGCGAAAGACCAGTTGCCACCGAAGCCCTCGGGGAACGATCACGAGCGACAGTTCTGGCAACCAGAACAACGGCAGGCACTCATGAAGTACCTCGACGAGAGAGCCCGCAAAGCCATCCACACCGACGACGTCGACGCCTTCGAGCCAGTCCGTGATCGAGCGCTGGGGGCTGTCCTCGCGTACACTGGAGTTCGCGGCGCCGAAATCCTCGCCGACCGGCACGACCCTCGTCGGACGGGCATCACCTGGGCCGACGTCGATCTCGGCGGCGGGACGATCACCGTCCTCGGAAAGAACCAGCAGGTCGAACCGACACCACTTCCCGCCCAGGCAGTGGAACCGCTGAGCCGTCTCCAGACGCTATTGTCGTCGCCGGATGGGGACTGCCCGTCTTCCCCTCGCGACACGCGCCGACGCTCTATGAGAACATCGAGACGGCGGGCTACGACCGGCCGGACGGCGACCCGTGGAAGTTCGTTGTCGACGAGGGTATCATGCCGCCGTCGCTCACAACGTCCGGGGTTCGGTCCCTACTGAAGCGCTGGACCGAGGAAGCGGATATCCCGGATCTCGACATCGACGCCGGCGAGTACCTCACCTTGCACGGCGCTCGCCGTGGTGTCGGCGAGAAACTCTATCGCGAACGCGGGGCCGCAGCTGCACAGCGGACCCTTCGCCACGCTGATCCCTCGACCACCAGCCAAATGTACTCCCATATCGAAGCGAGCGAACTCGCTGAAGACAACACTGACGTCTTCGACGACGAGTAAGCGGCCGTATCGGCTACGGTCAGCTACCCACCCTGTTTCGAGTGTTTCTCCAGGCGTATTTCACTCCGAAAATACTTAGGAAATTTACCACGAAATTCTCCGCTTCCACCCCACCCCGCCACAATTCAGGAATACTATGTATTCCCTGAATTGTACCCAGTTAAATTTACACTAGTATCCTTGCATTTTTATACTAAGACGAGGGCAAGATATGGTGGACAGCGATGGAACAGAAGATCATCCAGCTCCGGGACTACCAGAAACGGTACGAGGAACACACTGAGCGGTTCAACCTCTCAGGCTTCGTCCGCGAGAAGCTTGACGAAGAAGTGATCCCGGAGGACCAGATTCCCGAACAGCACCGCCCTGAAGCAACTTCTGGAGATTAACGATGACTGACGAGACTACTTCCGACGAGCCGTCCGACGAATCGTTCTTCGAAACACTGCGGTCGCGAGCCAAGACCCATGGTGAGGCGACGTTCAAGGACCCGTTTGCTCACCTCGCATCACAGGTTGGATTCCTGTGGTATATGCTGGGTCCAGGGGCCGCGCTGTATGTCATGCCAGTCCTGGCCGCGAACAATACCACCATCGGGAAGGTGTTCTGTGGAACGCCAGTCGAATCCGGAATCGGGCTGGTCTTTGGCGCGATCGCCGGACTCGGAGTCCCCGCAACGATGTTCTTCATGGGCCGGTCGGGACTGTCGTATATGCGAGCGAGCGGCAATCCGAATAAAAAGAACAAGGCCCGGTCTGATCTGGTCCTGACCGGCGCCGGATTCGGGATTATCGTCCTGGCGGTTGTCGCCCCAGAGCTGGTGGACAAGGTTGGCAATACCATCGGCTTCGGCTTCTCGAGTTGCGTGATGCCGTACTAACGGACGACAGGTCTCCGCCTCCCATGCCCGCCACACTCAGACTTGGTCTGCTGGTCCTCGCACTCGTTGGCATGACTGTGCCGGGCGCCGCTACCCCGGACGGTCATCCGGAGAGCGATGCAGCTGGGGCCAGCGAGCCTGCACCCCGACTGTCGGGGGGACTGCCACGGATCGACTGCTTCAACGGGTCGACGCCGACGTCGTCTCCGCCTGGGACGAAGCCACCCAGTCGGAGCCACACATTCGACGATACAACGTTCCGAGTGTGGTGGTCTGGCGACCCCGATTACAAGAATGTCACCCTCAATCAGAGTGCCCTACAGAACACCTCAGCAGTATATGGGGCTCTCGCATGCAAGATGGACATCCGATTCCCGTATCCGCCAGATATCAGTCAGTGGAACAACATCGAGATGGGGCTATACAACGGAATGGGGCGGAACGTCTCAGTGTACCCAAACCGGGCTAATACGAAGTCAAACGGCTCGATTAGGGATGCCTACATCGAAATCTTCCGTGTCACCCCGTCGACAGTTGTCCACCACGAAAACGGTACGACGCAATATGTGCGTCCCAATGGCTCGGTGGAAGCGGTACTGAACTACCGGGTGGAACGCCCGGCAAAGGTGGTACGACCAAAGTTCGTGACAACATGGCGTGTCACTGATTCAGAGGTTGAAAATCTTGACCTGTGGGTGAACAATTCGACGGAGGACTCGTTAGCTGCGTCGACACACAAGCCGACGTTCGAGTTCAAGAAGATCAATGGGACATCGAAGTTGACCGTCAATGGCACGGTTAACGTCACCCTGCAGCGAAAGACTGTGTTCCATACAAACGGAACAGTCAGGCAAAGGAAGAGCACCGTATCGCAGTCGATCTCCGATAGTCGAGTGGTCAAGACACAGTTGCTTGGCCCATCGACGGTGTACGGCAAGGTTGGAGATCACCGCGATAGTGCTGGTGCATCTGTCGCAGTCCCTCGGATGTGGCGCAGCATTGAGTTCTCCTCAACGGGCCAGCGTGTTCACAGCCGGTGGTTCTTCTATACACGGAGTCCAACCGGCTGGAAATACTGGACCAAATCGAAAAACCCAGCGACGAGTATCGGACCAAGTGGACCGACGTTCCATAAGATTCGCCCACTTCAGGTTCATGCCATCCCTGCTGAAGATGGAGCCATTACCTCTGTTTATCGGGACAACCAAGGGGCTGATTCCTCGTTTACCGGGAGTCAGGGGAACTATACGCGGTTAACTGATGATTTCCGGGTCTCAAAAAACACGGGGCCGGATGCTTCTGGTGCCACTGTGTCGTCGTCTGTGAATCTGGCGGGAGTGAGTGAATATACCAGATCCAAGCGGGTAGCAATCCGGGAAGCGGGCACCAGACTGGCGACCGACTATCAGGACATTCGGGTCACTGGGATTGTCCGAGGGAGTAAGCAAACTGCAACGCTCTCAGCGTCTTCGGTCGTGCAAGTATACCCAGTGAATCTGACAGCAGAGTTAGCGAATCGGAATAAGACCCACACAAGCCTCAAAATTACCGCAATATCAGTCTCCGGAATCCCACAGAAACGGGGGACATTGGTGGTAAACAGCCGGCGGGCAAAGAGCCGTGTCAATCTGACGAGAGCCCACAACATAGGAAGAGCCAGCAATGGGCGTGTAATTGTCCATTTAGCACAACCACATGTCCGAGAGGTGAAAATGCGGTATATTCCCCGAGAGACGTGGTGGGAGCAGAATCGTCACTACGGAAGTGGGGAAACAGCGATGTCTGAAACAAAGACGATTCAACGTATTGGGGGTGGATTTCCGGCCTTCAAGCACGCCATTGAGCTCGCAGTAGCAGTGATATTGATGTTTGGGCCGATGATCGCGATGCTGTACTTTGTTGATGTACTGACGAACGGACGACTCATTGGAGTGTATTCACAATGACTCAGAACACGAATTCGCAGACCAACTCGCACATTGATCGACGAACAGTGCTCGGCCTGGTCGGGAGTGGGATGACCGCACTGGCTGGGTGTATCAGCGGTTCGAGCTCAACATCGGAGAACTCGACCTCGTCGGGGACAGAAGCAACACCGACACCCAAGCCTGGGGACGCAACACCGATCGAGTCCATCTCCTACACGTCAGGTTGGGAGGGAAGTACAGCTGTCCTATTTGCAGAGATTACACTTGCAGATGATGCAAGCATCAACAGAATTAATCTCATTAGCCAAGGAAAGCGTTTCTCCAAGGCCGATTTAGCCTCGGGAGAGACAAAAGCTCGGCTCAAACTCGCAGACGTAGGCCGTGGCAGGATGGCTGACTCAATCTCTCAGAGTGAAAATACGCTGGTATTGATCGGTGAAAACAGTGAAACAGATGTTCCATTCACCTATCGACCGAATCTCCAGTTCAAACAAATTGTCAAACCAGACGACCATCCGAACCTTACCCCTCACGATGGATTCTCGGGTGAGCATTTGGGAGTTGTCATCGAAAACACTGGAACAAAGCCAGCACTCATTGAGTGGTATAACACGTACAATGACCCAGCGTATCATGCATCTGGTGGGGAGCAGAACGCACAGCGTTTCCCTGACAATCCGATTATTAAGGGGCAGTCGGAGTCCGTCTTGCCGCTGAAACGCTTCCTCTATCACCATTGGAATTGTCCGGACTTGGGCACAGATACCGAAGATGCCAAAGTCCGGATTTCGATGGCCTGTGCGGATGATATTACAATAAAATTCCCCCTCAAGTACAAACACGAGGGAACAAACAATTGCCGGCCGGTATTGACGGGTGAGGCCAGAACCGTCTCTCCAGGCACAACGCACAACGAACAGTGATGGGTGCTGCATATGTCAGGTAGCCCTGCAGTAGTCAAAGACGGCAACTCAACGGTCAGCGACGCTGGCCCTATCGCAACGGACTCTGACCAATCCTCGGTTGTCGAGGCTATCAAATCCGCTTCGAACAGTACGTCTTCCAGTGCTAGCATACCTAATGTACAAGCGAGTGGTCCGGCTCCGAACGTTAGCTTGCCGAACCCCCTGAATGCCACTGATCAAATTGGCCAACAATTCAAAAAAGCGATAAAAGGGTTTCTGTCTGATTCCGCTGAAGGGGGAACCGACCACGCCGCGAATTGGAGTACAGCGCTGAAAGACCCCATTATTGGCACTCCCGCACCAAGAGGTCCCCCTAATCCGGCAGTCGGTGGATCGAAGATTGATCTAGCTTTCACTACAGCGGTCAATCCACCTTGGGCGGGATTTATTGGAGATATTTATTGGGGCCTCTCTTGTGGGCTGGCGCTGGGTATCCTGTTCATCGTTGTAGCCTTCCTTGGAGTCCGGTACAAGTCGATTGATCCAATGGTGCGAAAGAAGCTCACGAGGAGGGTCTTCTTTGCCTTCATGGCGATATTCTTTTGGCTTCCGACTGCCTCCCTTGCGGGCCAGTTCTTTAATGAACTGGGCTTTGCGATAGTTAACTCTGCTCCACCAGGGAAAACCGCTGTAGTCTTTCTGGCAGGGGTGTTTCAAATAAGTAATACTATCGGATTTGAGGGGTTGATACTGATATTTATTTTGTCGATGTACGTTTGGATCAAATCAGTCTTGATATTCTTGGGACGGTGGATAGGGCTGATTCTCTTGACATTGTTCATGCCGGTCGTCGGGGTATTCTGGGCCTTGGAGGTCTGGCCATTGAACCGGTTTTCCGGCCTAGCAAAGCAGATTGCAGGTGCATATCCTGGACTGTTAGTTGCCGGGATTCCACCAGCCATTCTGATTCGCCTTGCGCTGGAGGGAAACACCTGGGGACCATTGGTCTTTAGTTAGGCCTCACACCTCGGTTGCGTAGCGGTAGCGAGCGTCTCTTGTAAGATCGGTCGTTGCTGATGGATCTTCTGGGCATCTTCGATCAGTCGCTCCAGCAGTGGCGGTGGTGAGTAGCCGAGAAACTCACCGAGTTCATGGAGGATAACCTGGGCGTGCGACCGGAAGGTCGCCGCCCAGCGTTCCGGCGGAAACACGATCTCGTCGTCGGCTTGCTCGGTAACCAGATCCAACAGATCACGGCTCACTAACAGCGACAGCAACGCCGCGTACAGCAGAATTTCCACGATATACGTCTTGCTTGTGTCGAACTCATCCAGTTCATATTGCGTCTTCAGCTCACGAAACAGCAGTTCTACCTCCCACCGACAGCGATAGATCGTCGCAGATCTGCCGGCAGAAACTCCTCTCTCGGGAGATTCGTAATGTAGAGATGGTAGTCGTCGGCGTCCTCGTCACGGACGCCGACGACACGGAATGTCTTGCTATCGTATGATTGCGTGCCCGCGTACTCGCGTCGCTGAAACGTCGCTTCGACCTCGACATCAATGTACTCGCGGTAGAGATCGTCTACGACATTCTGGATCTTCTCCTTCCAAGGGAATGGCGTCGCCACGCCATTCCCGCAATTCCGCCGTTATCTCCGGGTTTGCGTTCGGTTTCAGCCGACTCACGAAGTAGCCGTCGTTCTCGTCAATCAGCGCAAAGCGGCGGTACTTGAAGTATGCCTGATCGAACAGCACCAACCGGTCTTCCAGCCACGATCCTGTGGAAAACTCGGTGCTGTCGTGTGTTTTCTCGTCAGTGACGCTGAACCGATTAATTGTCTGGTCGGTGACGTTGTGGAGCAGGTGGAGCCGCGCTCCACCCTGCTCCCCTCGCCGTGGTTCGAACTCATCTGAGAGAAGCCGATGCAACCGCAGCACGGTTCCATCGGCGATCATCACGTCTTTGAATCGGTCGATATCGATGTCAACAGCGTCAGGAACAGCGACCTCGTCGATGCCGTGCTCGACGAGGTCGCGGAGGTACTCCGCAAAAGCTGGCGTCAACCGCTGATGGAATCCGCCGGGAGAGAGCGTCTCATCGGCAGTGGCGTTGTAGCTACGCCGGAAGCCAGCAAGTGTTCGGCTCTCGCCTGCGGCGAAGCCGAACACGAATGACCACACGAGGGCGGGCATCTGCGCCTTTCTGTTTCGTTCGACTACGCCGAGTTCCTCGGCGTGCTCTTCGAGGAACTCGGAGGGAAACAGTGTAGTGAGCCGACGCATGATTCTCGATGAGGAGGCTTTGGTGTGCACAGCCGTTGCCTCCTCATTCCTCTCGAAAAGAAGCCTCGATAAGCCGTCGCTGTCACGCGGTTTCTCGACTAACTAAAGACGGATGCACCTGGGGACTCCCGCCGAAATTTATGGTCTACGTCAACCTCCTAATTCTGTTCTTGGCCGCCAAATCCCAGCGGATAATGGTTGAAAAGACTAGCTCCTATGCGACCAAAGGCGCGGACATGTTCTCGGGGACAGCCAAGACCGGACTAGTCCTCGGAGCTACTGCAGTTGGAGGAACTGCCACTGGCTCGATGGTCTCGGCCGGCATGAAAGCCAAGGAGGGGAAGGCCGCCAGTATGGAGGCCTACCAGCTCCATCGGAGCCTCTCGTCGAAGCAGCCTCCGCAAGCTGAGTCTTCTACGGACGATGACTCTGAATCAGCCGAGACGCCACCGAGTAGTGGGAGTTCAGCTGACGCAGCGTCTAATGATGGCAGCTCGAATTCCAGTGACTCTGGGACTAGCGGGTCGTCAGAAGAGAGTGTCTCTGGTGGCAACCTCTGGGAGGATAACGAGAATATCGACTCGATGAAAGATCTCTTCCAGACTGATCGAAAGGACATCCCCACAGACGGGGCCGACGGACCGTCGTCGCCTGACCCCTCGACCAACGGGATCGACGGTCCCAAGTCAGGTCAAACCGCGGACGCCGGGGGTGGGTCATCCCCCTCGAACGGTGATTCGCCAACGGGATGGTACAGTATCACCAGCCACGGCGAGACACCAGATGGGGCGGCGATGGTCGATGCGTCACAGGACGACTATTCCCAGGGAGATCGTGTGGTGGTCGACAACGAAGACTTCGACTATGCGGAAAAACGCGCCATCGTCACTGACGCTGCCGACGGTGAACTTAAGGTCCACCCCGAGACGCGTGACCTGGACGAAAACATGACCGTCGATCCCGACGATGTCGTGATGTACGAGCACGGCCCGGAGGTCGACCGGACATTCAGCGAAGGCACTGCAGTCCGAATCACCGCTGACGACTTCGAAGGATCTGACGCCCGTGCGACCGTGACAAAACCGCCAGTGCCAGGAAAAGAAGCCACCGTACGGCCGGTCAATATGCCAGGGGAAGTGAAAGTCCCAGCCGAGAAGCTCGCTGCTTCCCCCACGGGTAGCACACCGCGGTCAATAGATAACAGCGATGTTGAACCCGTCGTCCCGCCAGGATGGGGCAAAGGTGGTACCCCTGACTCCGAGCCACCAACGGTAGAGCCTGAACCACTGCACTCCGGCGACTCCAGCGCCGACATGG
The DNA here is from genome assembly GCF_030127105.1 of Haloarcula pelagica. NCBI lineage: Archaea > Methanobacteriati > Methanobacteriota > Halobacteria > Halobacteriales > Haloarculaceae > Haloarcula > Haloarcula pelagica. The sequence continues at coordinate 63,681 of NZ_CP126163.1, forward strand.
AACCCGAACAACCGACTCCAGTAGGAGGCGTCAGTGCAGACTCCGATACCCAGGCCGAGTCCCCAACTGATACCTGGGGGTCGGAATCGGTTCCCGACAGACCGACAGACACTGGCGAGTCGGACTCACCTACGGTAGAGTCTGAACCCCTCCACTCCGGCGAGTCCGGCGCTGACATGGACCCCGAACCACTGCAGGGGTCCTCGACAAACAGTGGTGGCTCAGACCCAGTATCTGCTGATCCGCCACAACCAGGCGATGAGGTGCCGGATACCGACGGCGTCGACACACCTGGCCGCTCGCCCGCTGAGATTACAGACTCCTCGCCAGGCGATCAGCCTCCACAGGGTCGAGCTGCGGACTCCACTACCTCGACTACAGAACTAACCCCGTCAGATATCGTCGAGAACCCAGACGCAGACAAATATCAGCAGGGGTTCTCCGACGGCTCTCCAGACACGAGCCAGCCTCCAACCTCACAGACAACAGCACAGCCTGACTCTAACTCGGCCCCACAATCGACTAGTTCCTCCTCACCAGGGGCGTCCGAAGGGGGCTCCCAGCAGCCCGATTCCGCGACCACAGACACAGAGGAGAGCACTGTCGGGTCTGACTCCGGCCAAAGCATCAAGGACGCACTAGCGACCGATGACGAAGTCCTCGGTCCCGAAGCCTACGCAGAGCCGTTCACGACAGAAAACACGGAGAGTGATGACTAATGAGTAACACAAACCGCGAATATAGCACGAACATCATCCACGAATCGCTTGACGGAAAAACAAAGTTCTGGGGACAGTACACGCTCGGTGAACTGTTCCTGTTCCTCGCCCCAGTCTTCGCCTGGCTGGTCGTCATGGGCCTCCCGTTCGTCCCCGCGGGGGCGTTCCTCCCGGCGACGGGTGCCCTGATCGCTTCCGAAGTGCTCCTGTACGCACTCTTCCAAATTCGACCGCGCTACTACCGGCTGACAGAGTGGCTGATGGTCCGACTCCGGTTTGCCACCCGCAAGGAAGAGTACACCGTCGATGAAGGCAACCAGGACACCCGCCACGTCACCCGCCTCAAGCGCATCATGCCCCACGGGATCGAGCGCGTCGATGGAGCTCACGTCGGGGCCGTCGAGGTCCGCCCGGCCAACATGGCCCTCGAAGACGGCCAGCAGTGGGCCAAAGCCGTCTCCTCGCTCACCGACCTCGTCAACTCCCTCGAAGGGACCACCGAAATCTTCGTCACGACCAGAGACGTAAGCAACCAGTCACACATCCAGGCCCACATCGACCGGTTGGATGATCCAGACGTCCAGGACCTCCCCATCCTTCGGGGTGTGCTTTCGGAGTGGGTCAACCGCTACACGGACGGTGATAGTGATATCGAGGACTCCACCGAGATGCAGCGAGAGTACTACATCATCGTCACAGTCACCGATAGCGACATCGACGATCTCGAACGGGAGTCAACATCGCTGCTGGGCTACTTCGAGGACCTGCCCGGAATTGGCCGAGTCGTCTCGAAGGTCGCGCCAGAGACGTTCACCGACGCCGAGCGTGAACACTACAAGGCAAAGAAACTGAACGACCGGCTGGGCAACGTCTCGCGGGCGGTCGACAACCTCTACCGTTGCCGTGGGTCCGCAGTCTCGCCGTTCGAACTCGCCCAACTCACCAAGGACTTCTGGGCCTGTGAGTCCCGTCCCCACTCCGACTGGCAGTCGACAGCTAGCATCTCGCCGATCAGCTACTCCAAAGGGCAGGACAACGGCGGCACCGAGGTCGACGAAGCCCTCTCTGCCCAGGACCTCGCCGACGATGCCGACGCCGATGCTGATCCGTCGGCTGACAGTGAGAGCGAACCCTGGGAAACCGACGACAAAGAGGACGCAGACTCAGACTCAGACTCAGATTCCGACGACTTCGACGATATGGAGGAGCTGGCACACGACGACATCGAGGACGAAGAGATCGAATACATCTCGCCGGACGTCAACCAGCCCGGACGTAAGCACAAGTCCATCGTCTCACCGACGGCAATAGACTGGAAGACCGACTACACCGTCATCGAGAACGAGACCTACGCCCGGACGTTCTGGATCGAGACGTTCCCCGAGCATCCGACCAACGGCCTCTTCGAGCGGCTGCTACTGGACACGGACCTGCGGGCCGACGTAAACATCCACATCGACCCCTACGAGTCGCAAGAAGCCATTCAAGTCATGTCCGAGTGGATTACCTCGCTGCGGATGGTCCAAGAGGATCAAGGCGAACTCGAAGCCGAGGACATCAGCGACGATATCAACCGCGCGAAGCACCTCCGGCAACTGGTCCGGCGGAACCGAGCCTCGCTCTACCAAGCCGGCGTCTTCGTCCGCGTGACGGCCGACTCGAAAGAGGAGCTGCGGACTCAGACCAACCAGCTCGAAACAATCCTGCGTGACGCGCCGGCGAACTGCTCGGTGAAACGGACCACCCGGCGGCAGGAACAGGGGATGGTCACTGTCTCGCCGCTCGGCGGGAACGAACTGGGCCGTGGTCGCCTCTCGGCGATGACCGGCGAAGCCCTGGGGTCGATGTTCCCCTTCTCGTCGAACTACCTCCGCATGGAGGACGGCATCGAATACGGGACCCACGGCCACAACGGCTCGTCGCTGCTGATCGACCCGTGGGAACTGGAGACCGGCCACTCCGAACTGGTCACGGGAATGCCCGGTGGTGGGAAGTCCCACGGAACCCAGGCCCGCTCGATCCGGATGATGAAAAAGCGGTCGGACGTCAAGCAGGTGTTCATCGACCCCGTGGCTGGAATGCGTGGATCGGCGAAGATGCTCGACGCCAAGACGATTACGGTCAGTGGGGAGACACCGCTGAACCCGTGTGAGATGCATCCCACGCCCAAACACATCCTCCGGAAGTCCCCTGACATGCAACCCGTGGCCTCGAAGAAAGACGAAGTCTACGGGGTGATCGAGAACTTCCTGAAGAGTCGGGATATCGACCTGGAGATGCACTCGGGCCTGATCACGTTCCTGATCGACGCGATCTTCGAGCAGTCAGATATCGACCCTGATGATCCCTCGACGCACACCCCAGAGAACTCGCCCAGCATGGCAGACTTCCTGGATCTGATCGACAAGATCCAGGAGGACCCCTCGCTGTTCCCCGGTGCGACCACCGAATCCTCACAGAAGAAGATCCGCGAGTACGCCAACGAACTCTCTGTGGCGCTGCACCCGTTCCGGCAGGGCTCGACCTACGGGAACCTCTCGGAAGAGTCGAACCTGAAGCTGATCGACGACAACAGCAAGGCGGTCTACCTGGACCTCCAGCAAATCGAGGGGTCCGGTAGCGGCCTCGGCAAGCAGTCATTCATCATGCAGCTGCTGCTGAGCAATCTCTACCAGCAGGCCAAGAACATGGACCAGAAGGTGGAGATCATCATCGACGAAGCCCACTACCTGTTCAACGACGCAGCTAATCTGGCGTTCCTCAACCAGATTGCGCGTCACCAGCGCCACGCCGGGCTCCGGTTGGTGATGCTCTCCCAGACGCTCCAGGAATTCTACGATGAAGGGGTGGCCGAGGAAATCGCGGGCATGTGTCCGATTATGGTCCACCACCGCGAGCCGGACCTGGGCGAGAAAACAGCCAATCGAGCGGGGCTGACGAACGAACAGCAACACTACATCAACACGGCCGAGGCCGGGAAAGAGTCGATAGGACAGGGCCAGGGGTACTCACAGGCGCTGGTTCGCGTCGACGAGTACGGTGACTACCCACTGACGATTCGCACGTCCTGGGAGGAAAAGCGGGTAATCGACCTCGACGATCACGGCCGGGATGCACTGGCAGCGCTGGTCGACAAACAACCAGAGCAGATCAAGGAATTCGAGCAGTTCGTCTACGCCCACGGCCTCCGCCACGAGTTGACCGAACGGTTCGGCCTGGAGCCACAGCAGGCCGAGAAAGTGCTGTCTGGACTCTCCCAGGAAGAGCTGATGGACTCGGTACGAGTGGCCCTCGAACGGAACGGAGCGGCGGCAGCAGTCGCTGACGGCGGTTCAGAGAATGGAGACTCGACAACCACCGGAGGGAACGCAGAATGACTCGCAAGAAAATCACGATGTACGGGACGCAAGAGCAGAAAGATAGGATCGAAGAGCGGGCGGATGAGTGTGGTGTGAGTGTCTCTGAATACTGTCTTGAAGCGGTCGAACAACGAATCGCCCGGGAACTACAGCAGAAACGGATGTCGGATCTGGGAATTGAGGACCAAATCAATGACATCACTCAGAAACTTAACACCAGGGCGACTCGGGTTTTTGGTGGTTCTACCGAACAAGAGCAGCTCTATGGCATAGCCTTGTGGGAACTGCTTGGAGACGAGTTCTCCAAAGAAGCTCGGAAAGAATCAATGGAATCAGCATCCGAACGGCTGGATAAAGGCGTTGAGAAACTGAAAAACAAGCGGAGTGAAGCACAATGAGTCGCGACAATCGAATTCAACTCTATCCGTCCGACGAACTGGCTGAAAAGATAGAAAGAAAGGCAGAGAATGCAGGACTCAGCATTTCGGATTTCTGTTCACAGGCCTTAGAAAATCATCTTGAAACTGAGGATGAGAAAGCCGAGGAGAATCGGTATAATCCAAGTAAGCGATTAGAATTGAAGATTGAACAAGCCCGGCAGGAGGTGATGGAAACTCTCGACGAACTTGAGCCAGAAACGGGGGAAGAGATCAAACATCTTCAATCACTTCGGACGATGTATGTGATTTCGCTGTGGGAGCTTCTCAAGGAAGACTATGGGCCCGCTCAGCGAAAAGAAGCAATGAAGCGAGCTTCGGAGCGTCTTGCTGATCAGCATTCGACTGGTAACCAGTCTGAGTCAGCAATAAGTGATGAATAATCTCGTTTTCTGAGAGCGACTGATGATTACAAAAACAGATTTCCAGCGAGGGGGTGCAGGCAATCTGGTCAAGTATGTCCGTAGAAACCGGGCACAAGATACGGGCCATAAAGTCCCGGTTCGGGGACCAGCAGGACGTACACTCACTGATCAGCAGGTGTCTGATTTTGTGGAGAAGAGCCGCGACTTTGGGTTTGAAAGGCATATTATCGTCTCCCCCGACCCACGAGCAGGTTATTCTCCTTCCGAGATTGACCAGCACACCCAGCAGTTGATGCAGCAAGAGCTCACCTCAAACCCGACAATGGACTACCTATACGGGGTACACAGCGAAGATTGCCATCCTCATTCGCATATAGTTGCGACGGGAAGAGAGGCTGAATTGCGGATGGATCGTCAAGAGATTCAGCGATTCCGTTCGCGAGCTCGATCACAGTTCCGCGAAGAAGAACGCCTCAAAGAGCGCGACGTCGACCGAGAGCAGGAACGCGCTGAGGAACGTCGCAAGGAAGCTCACGAGAAAGAGCTAGATCGGGAGGCTCGGAAAGAAGCGCAACCCGATCGGGAGCTCTCGCCTGAACCAGACCGAGAGCAAGAGCCTGAGATGGATCGTGAACCAGACCGAGAGCCGGAGCCGGAACGGGAACCAGAACCAGAGCGTGACTTCGGGATGGGTGGTGCGCAGTGAGTTCTGATCCGAGCACCCAGCCAGGCCAGAAGAACACAGAGGTCCCGACGCAGCTGCGCGACGACGGCGTCGTGATGATCTTCTGGGCGTTCTTCATGTTCATGTTCCCAGCGATGTGGGTAGACGCCGACAAGCCACTACACAAGCGCTTCTGGGCCTGGCGGTATCTCTATCTCGGCTTCACAGTGGTCACGGCTATTTTTTTCCTCCCGGCGCTACTGAACGGGGAAATTATCTGGCTGCTGCTGGGACCGTTCGCCCACATCGTCGCAGGGCTCTCACTCGTCGGAATCTTCGCTGGCTTCCAGTTCCCCGGCATCGCGCTGCCGTTTGTCTCCTACGAGGTCTCGGCAGGACTGTACGTGGCGTCGATCGGGGTAGTGGCCGGGGGAGATTTGCTTCGGCGGACGTCGCCGGCAATGCTGGCACTGGACCCCTACGACAGTGACGACGATGAGCTAGTCGTCCCCCTGGAGCACGTCGACGACAAGAGCGACGATGCCCCGACGCCGCCGACAATCGACCAGGATGTCTCGACAGCCGTAATCGGCGAGACCGGCTCGGGCAAGACTTCGGCTATGCAGCTGCTGGCCTACCAGTTCCCGTATCATCGGGACACAGCGGTCATCGCACACGACGCCGGCGAAGATTTCCAGCGCTTCTATGAGGATCTTGGTTTCGACGTCAAGCGGATCAGCGCCAACGGCGGGGATGTGGTCTGGAATCTGTTCAAAGACGCTGACAGCCGGCGTGACTTCCGAGAGATTGCCCGTACGATCTTCGGCGAACCCGATGGGCACAACCCCTTCCACACACCAGCCAAGCAGGTCTTCGAGGACGTCCTGATGTACCTCCACCTGGAGGCGCAAAAAAACAACCGTCGCGACGAACTCTGCCATCTCGATCTCGTGCAACTGCTTGAGGAAGGCCATATCGAACTATATCAGAAACTCAGTGAATACGACCAACGGCTGGACGCTGGCCACCTCGACCCAGACCAGGGGAAGGGCGCACGGAACGTCTACCAGACGCTTCGCGAGCACACTCGGCCAGTGTTCGTCGACGACTTCGCGGAGTACGGCGAGTTCTCGCTGAACGAGTACATCGAGAATCCCGACGGGCGCGTCCTGATCATCGACTCCGAACCCTCGCGGATGGCGACCCTCGGGCCGATGTTCCAGTTGCTGCTGGATTGGTCGATCCGCTACGCAATGGAAGCCCCGAATCCCACAGTCAATATCCTCGACGAAATCGACCAACTCCCACCGTTGACCCAAGTGACGAACCTCACCGCCCGTGGCCGGAAGGAGAAAGCCCGTGCGCTGGTGGGCGTCCAGACGGTCGGCCAGCTGAAGGACACCTATTCGAACGTTTCTGGTATCCTGGGCAACTGCCCGCAGGGGGTGTACTTCGGCCCCGGTGACCGAGAGACCACGCAGTTCGTCCTCGACGAGGTTGGCGACCACCGGACCTTCGAGACGCAGGAGATGGTTGCTGTCTCTAGATCGACCGGCGATCGCTCCCAAAGCGAACAGAATCGTCGACGCCACCAGGAGAAAGATCAGAATCCGCTGACTCCCGGACAGCTCAGGAAGTTCGGGCCAGGGGAATGTGTCACCGTCCGCCGGACTGACTGGTGGCATGGACAGGCTCACGAACTCCACGAGGTCCGTGATAACCTCCCTGAGAGGGGCGTCGAGTCGCCGGTGTCGCTGGACGACACGAAGGATGATCTCGAAGACACTGACAGCTGGCTCGCACTGCTTCGGTCCCGGCTCGGACGGTCAGAGTCCGACAGTGGATCGTCGGACCAGAGCGAGTCCGACGGGGACGACGCGGTCGACCCAGATGTGTGGGCTGCTGATGACGTTGAGTCTCCGTCGCTGGCGTTCTCCTATGCGAAGTGGGACGAGGCGCTCGACCGGCTCGATCTCGACCAGCCACCGATCTCTGATCCGAAACATATCGACGCCTTCGAGGATGTCTGCTCGATGCTCGACGATCGGGTCCTCTCACTTCAGATCGGCGCCGACGCAACCATCGAGATCAAGGAGCTCCTCATCGACCTCCATGACCAGACTGGCCTGACTCCCCAGGAGGTTCTCAACGAAGTAACGGCCCACACTGAAGCCCTCCAGATGGGCGACGAGTTCCGCACCGAGTTCCTCAACCAAGTCGACGGCGAGGACCGACAGGAGACATCTGATGACGGATCGGGTTTGTTCGATAATGACAATACTGATGGGGCGGATGACTCCACTGATTCCGAGGGTGGGAAAGAGACTGACCCCGACGAAGTGGCCGATGAATCCGAGCCAGCTGGCACACCCGAGGCTGACGCTGGTGAGGAAGAGAACCCAACTCGCGACACCGATCGCCAGTCTGTAGCGGGGTCCGATCACTCCCCAGATGACGGGCCTGTTCACACTGACGAAGATATCGAGAAAGTGTTAGAAGCGGACACGGAGAAAGACACTGATGGTGAAGCGGCTGATCTCGATGACGATGAAGATACCGACGGTGACGACGATATCGACGCTGCAAACTTCATGTGAGTCTGCATCGGTCTGAGCTATTCGTTTTTGTTTCGTCCACTGTCCGTTAGGGAGAACACCCTTTCTGGACTGCTATCGAACGTATATTCTATCTCTAACAGGTTTAGGTGAACTGAGAGCAGAGACTTGGAATCCAAGCTGGGGAGGGATCTGTTTAACCGCCCTTTGCTGCTGTACATTATATCATATATCTAGTAAAGTATTTAATTCCTATATATAATTGCATGAAATCGCAAGACAGCGAAGGTCTAACTCACAAACACGGTGTGAGAAATCCATCTAACTCACACCAAATCGCAAGAGGGCGGCCGGATTTTTCGCTCACACCGTGTCTCTTTATCTTGCCCCACGACTTTCGGCGGTAGCGCGCACCCTAAGCGTTCATGAATTACCACGAAACTGACCATCAATTGCGGCGGCGTCTAGCCCTGGGGTCCCCGTTCGATGCACCCCAGCCTGCCCGGCCCACTGGCTGTGTTAGCAACTCAAGAAGAACCAGTGGCTACGCCTCGTCGGCTGGCGGGGCGATCAGCGAGATCTCCTCGCGACCTCGCTCGACCACTCCCTCGTCCTCGTCGAACGCGATCAGGAACTCGCCCCCCGCGTTGTCGGCCCCGACCACCTCGCCGTCGACGTAGCCAGCCCGCGTTTCATCCAGTACACGATCACCTTCGGAATACAACACATCTGGCGACTCGACATCGTCGGCTCGAGTCACCAGTTCCAGATCAGCTCGCTCGAACCACAGCCCATCCGGCACCGGATCAGGATGCACTGCGACCTCCTCGCTCTCTTGGTCCGTCTCGGTCACCGTTCCGAGCGCCTCGCCATCGAAGCCCTCGCGATGAATCCGCACTCGATCTCCCTCTTCCAATGGCTCCAGTTCTTCGCCAGTCTCGAAATTATCCTCTGCCATGTTCACTGACACTCCACCTCGTGCTGCTTCCTCATGAGCGCCATCGCCTTCGCTGTGGCGACACAAAATCTCCCCCGACGTCCACCCCGTCAGCGCCTCGATCACCCCCCACTCCTCCCCCGCTGTCAGCGGGGATCGCGCGCAACGAAGTGAGCACGATTGGACCGACCGCGAGGCGCGCGATCGCGCCGAGCGCAGCGCCCCGTCGGCGCCGCGCGTAATCCGCGCCACCCAGCCACCCACCTGGCTCAGCCACGACCGGCAGACCCACGCTCGCGACACGCCAGACGACAGGCTCGCTTCGAGACCACAAGACAGAGCGAGCGAAAAAATGAGAGAGAACCGTCGGGCCGCCCAGCCTGGCTACCGCAGGTGGTGGACGACCGTCACGGCGTTCAAGAGCGCGGTCGTGACCATCACGACCCACTTCAGGACCGTCGTGACGACAGCCCGACGTTTTTTATTCGACAATACCTTTTTGACGAACGGCCGAATAGACTGCATTGCTTGGTGTTGGTGGGGCGTGTTTCTGCGTCCCCACTTCTTCGTCGCTGAGTGCCAACTGGGTCGCCCCACGCCCCGAGGGCAAGACATCGCGTCCGGCCAGTGGGGCGAACCGATACCGACACCCCCACCGCAGGGGGTGGTGGGTCCGTGAAGACCCAAGAGACAGGTTCGAGGCGCTTCTGGAGTGATGGCGCTCGTCCAAGCGCTGACCGACGTCGACGGGCAAGCTCGCCTCAGCGAGCAGTCCGTCGCCGGACCGAAGCGCGCCGGATGCCTGCAGTCGCGGGCGCTGCGTGCGAGCCCGCGACCGACGCCTTCACCCAGAAGCGCCGAAGCAGTTCCGCGGCACCGCCCGCGATGGGAAGTCTTCGACAGCGCGGGGTCCCGTCCGTCGACGGTGTGGGAAGCTCACCGTCAGGTGAGGAGTCCCACGCCGGCGGCGCCAACGGAAACACCGCGCCGAGAAGAAGCCTGGAGGGTCGGTGGGACGGTGACGGTGAGCGTCCCACCGGGTGTCCCGCCCGTCCCGCGCTCGCTGCCCAGCCGCCCAGGACGTCCCCCGGCCAGCAGCTGTCTCGCCCGGCCGTCTGCCCCATCCTGAGAGCGACCGACTGCCAACGCCAGTGCAGTCGTGTCCCTCTCGTCTCCAACCGCGCGCGACTCCGACGTGCGCGAGGTCTCTCTGTTGATCGTCGACGATCGGCGCCGGCGTCGAGCCGGTCCTGATCCTGGTCCTGGACCCAAGCGATTTAACCGATGCCGATAAAGAGCGAATGAAGCGATTTTCATGTCAAAGACACATCCATCTCCAGAGCGACGGCTACCCAACGAGCAAATCGTCCCGTCTATGGCGACTATCGGCCCGGCTGTTGACGAAGTCGTCTCGATCGCACAGCAACACCTCAAGCGTCCGATCTCGGTCAAGACTTGGACCTGGGAAGACGGGACATTCAAAGTTCGCGCCAAACACTGGTACCCAGCGGGGACCACGACCCGATACGGCCACCGGTCAGTAATCCAGTATCACAGTGACCGCGAGGTCGTCAAAGGATATCTCCTAGAGAAAGACACGGAAACTGACGAAGAATCACTCCTCCTAGAAACGAAACTCGACGAAATCCCAGATCCGGTCCCACGAAAAAATGAGAGGGGTGACTAACCCTACTTATCCATCACGACCCGATAGCACTTCTCGCACAGCTGCTCAAACGATTCCTTGCGCTCGCTATCGTAGAACGACCCCGAGCGCATCCGCTCGTCATCGAGAAAGGTATTGAATACCTTCTCACACCGTGGACACTGAACGTTTCCCATATCTCTCACCTCCTGGAGCCCCTTCTCGGGCTGCCACCTGCATGCAGCCGCACAAAATCCACGCCCGCGAGCAGCGGGACAGGAGCGCTCTCCCAGCGCTTAACCAACACACCCGCGATCACCCGACCCAGCGTTGGTTAAGACCGGCGTCACCCCCCACCCACGTCCAGATCTCGACGACCCAGCTACGAATGCGGATTCCGTCTCCCCTCCCCGCGGTCGGCGGGGATCGCGCGCAACGCAGTGAGCACGATGGACCGACCGCGAACGCGCGCCAGCGCTGAGCGCAGCGATCCGTCATCCTCGTGAGCGACAGCGAACGAGGGCTCGGAAGACGAGCAGCGCGAGTCTTCCGGTGGCGCCGCGCGCTGACACGACCATCCGACCAGGCCACCGGCTTCGCCCGGCTGGCTGGCCCAGGCCGACGTCCACCCAGCTGTCCGTCGCGACCAGCACCCGGCCAGACTGACCCACGTCGGCGCGCTGTGCGGCCCGGCTGCCCAGTCCGTGCGCGCGGTTGTCTCGCCGCCGCCCTGGCGTGCCGGTGGGCGGCGGCGAGGCCGCGTGCGCGAGGTGGCTCCGCGCCGACGGGGGTGGGGCCGCTTCCCCCACCCGCCGGGCGTGCCAGTCGTCGAGGAGAGGAGAGAAGAGGCGAGGAACTCCCCGGCGCTACGTCTGCTGTTTGAGGGTGATCGTCGTCACCGGGCCGTCGCCGTCACCAGTGACCACCGTAACCCGCTCGGTGTCGTGCGCCCACTGGTGGGTGTCACTCTTGGGGTCCCACGGCGCCGTCCGCGGGCTGTCACCCGAACAGCCCCACGAAGACCGCCGGTCACCAGTCGGCGCCGGGCCGTCGCCGTCTTCGAGGATGCACATGGTCGACTTGCTCGTGACCGCGACGGTCGTGGTGCCGCGGTACTCGCCGGGCTTGCCCGCGTAGATCCGCACTCGGTCGCCTTCGTGGAGCGTACGAACCATCGGGCCAGCCACCGCCTTGTCCCAGATCGTGACCTTCGCGCTGGTGCCAGCGTCGTCTTCGAGGTACAGAACTTGGTACTGGCTCCGGCTGTTGGGGTCCTTGATGATGTGGGTCACTTCACCCTCGACAGTCACCTCACCGCCGTCTGCGTCGACTTCCGCGAACGGGACCGGCGAGTTCATGCGATCACGGGCAGCCATCAGCGCGTCGAGTTCGCCGTCCAGGGGACTGCCGCCGTTGGCGACGGTCTCCGCGATACAGCGGCCCGCTGCGGCGGCCGTCATGGTCGTCTGGCGGGCGACGCGCCGGGCGCGTTCGTTGACCTGCGCGAGCGTCTCGGCCTCCATGCCCTCGCGGGGGTCAGCCTGACGCTTGGCGATATCCTCGTGGTCGAGGTCCGTGTCGGCGTCGGTCAGCTGGCGGCTGGATCGAGCGCGTTCCACACCGTCGGCGTGTGCGGCGCGTGCCGTCTCCGAGTGCCGTGCCTGTTCGGCCTCCTCGCCTAGCCGTTGCTCCTGCATGGCGAGCGTCTCGCCGTGGCGACGGTTCGGGCCGACCTCGGTGTCCCGCGTCCAGTCGTAGTCGTTCTGACGCTCGTAAAAGTTGCCGCGGGAGTCCAGCCCCTTGTTGGGCCTAAAGTCGAGTTCGTCCCCGTTTTTGGTCTCTGCGACCTGCTGAAGCAGATGCTCGGGGCCGTCAACACGCGCGCCGAGCTGAACCGTCTGGTCAAAGTCTGCCGATGCCTTCTTACCGCTGGAATTGCTAGCGTACATTGTCTTACTCGTACCCACGGGAAGACACTTGCCGAGTGCTCCTACACTCGGTTTCCTGCGGCGTGAAACCGCTTCGTGAGTGCCGCGTGTGTCGTGCCTTCCCGTACATAAGGCCATGGGTGCCTATCACTTAAAGGCTGTGGTTGAATAGCTTCGCTTCAAGTGCGATATTCGGATGTCTTGGTGGTGTCTGCGCGGCGTTTAGGTTTTCGCGTTTCGTCCCGGAATAGCATATAAAGACCGGCGCGTGCTTGACATCCCGGCGGGCGGGGGATATCCCGTGCGGTTGCGGTTGGGTGAGCATCCCGCGCGGCCAAGCGAGTGCCGGATGCCGAAAGCCCGGAATGGCGCTCGGGCGGTGCTGAGAGAGCGCCACATGCCCGTGAACGGAGGAGCAACAGAGAGTCGCCAGCGTCGGCGGCAGGGCGACGATGCCGCCAAGGCTGACTCCGGTCAGCCGCCGGCGGATCGGCGGCCTGCCGTCGTAAGCAAGACTCTCCGCCGCGACGCGCTCGTTCCGGCGAGGGAGCGCAGGCCAAGCGGGTTCCTCGTTCAGAACCGTGCGCGAGAAACGCGCGCGCCGTCTCCGCTGTGCTGTGCTGTCGCGGTGCCGTGCTGTCGGGTGGGACTGAAAGGGGCACGCCGCTGGCGCTTGCTGTGGTCTGGTCAGCGACCCCTATCGCGCGCGGTTTGTGCGATATGTCGCTGAGCGACCGCCAGCGGCGTGGGGCTTTCAAGGAGTGCTGGCCCGACTCCCTCGTCGACGTCGTCCTGGAAGACCTGACCACTGCAGTAATCCCGACAGTCCCACCAGCACACTGGGTGAAGATCCTCCCGTCACCAGGAGTGTCGACAGACCCAGTAGTGCTGAGAAAGTCCGTCGTACCGGTGGTTCCAGTCCCGTGGTGACCGTCCCATCCGAGACACCCGTTCAACCCTCTCCCGGCACCGATCACCCACCCGGCGCCAGCGGCAGACAGACAGCCGCCCAGCGGCGGCTGCGCGGCCAGCAGGCGACACCCAGCCAGCCGACCTTCCAGCCCGGCCCGTCAGTCCCACGCCGACACACGCCCTTCTCTCGGCCGCTGCTCCCGGCTGCCAGCCCCACGCCAGGTTCCATCGGAGAGCCGGGTCGCTTCGCCCGGCCGTCTGCCCCACCCTGAGAGGGACCGACTGCCAACGCTAGTGCAGTCTAATTATCGTGCATGGTTTCGAGAACACTACTCTTCAAATCCAGTTTCGAACTCGGTGAAGAGATTGCGATGAAAGTCACCAATATACGGGGGTCGATAGGGTTTGTCGAACTGGAATCCGACACCAAAACACCGTCCTACTCGTCGGTCGAACCGCAAGCCATCTCCGACGCTGCCTCACGGTCTTTCAAGAGTTGCTCCGTCGACTGGCCTGTCGTTTCGGCCAGTTCTTCGACCGATGGGATATTCTCCAGCGTCATCTTTGTACTTCAGAGCAGCTACTTGTATCAATTATAGTTTTCGTACGATGCAGTACCAAGCACGGGGGTTCTGTAGCCCCCCGAAGTTGTCACGCTGTGCTGGATAGGCAGCTATCGGTACTGTTTCCCGTATCCGCGGCTCTGGAACGGCTCGCTGGTTGCCTGTGCCTGCCGGTTTTGGAGTTCAACAGCGGGCCCGAGAGCATTTCTCCGGAGCTTCATCGCTACAGCAACTGCGCGACCATCGCACGCTGATACCCAGCGAGAAATTATAGCTTGTTACCCCACAACTATTTTTACACTATCGTCCGTAGGACAGGACACATATGTCCCCTGAGTCACGCTGGACTGGCGACCTAAACGACGCCGTCGTCGAGGAGTGGGTCACAGAAACGACCCCGTTCGAGCGGGTCCGAGAGGTACTCGTCACGACAGCCTCGTTCCAGTACGCAAGCGAGATCGCCGAGCGGGCCCAGGTGAGCGAGCCAAGCGCACGGAAGCACCTGACGACACTTGCAGAGAGCGGCCTGGCCACCACCGAAACTACCGGGCAGGGGACGCGGTTCAAACGCTCGGCTGAATCGATGGCAATGCAACGAATCAAAGAACTCCATACGACGCTCTCTCGGGCCGAGCTAGTCGATGGGATTCAGGATCTCAAGACACAAATCCAGTCGTATCAGGACGACTACGGCGTGACTGATCCGGACGATCTCGCCCTTGAGCTTGGCCCAGACGACGATGGGTGGGACGAGATTTCCCATTGGCGGGCGCTCGAAGAGAATCTCGACGTGGCCCAGGCTGCGCTTGCACTGTATGATTTCGATCCTGACGTGACCGGAGAACACACCGGCAGCGGAGCGTTTGCCGACTCATCGGACGATATATCCGCAGACTGATGCCCGGTGGTAACCAGTCGATTGGGATTCCAGCTGGGGAACTGACCGGTGACGTTGGGCCACCAGATGTGCCGATCATGCGGGCGATCAGAAGCGTGTTTCAGCGAGATGAGCCTCTTGTTGATGACGCCAGTTTCGACAACGTCCTACAGCCCCAAGAACTCCAGCTCCAGTTTCGCGATGGAATTGGGACGGCTGAGACATGCCGACTCGATATCACCTGGTTTCGATCCGGTGCGTATCGATTCCACTATAGCGATTCTGCGGACAGACACTGGCGATTCGATAGACATCCGAATCCGCATTCACCTGAGCGCCATTTCCACCCACCGCCGGATGCACCAGCACACACAGCCGCTGGATCCTGTATCGAAGTGGTCGAGCCCGCGCTGGTTGCTCGGGCTGTCCACCAACTGTGGCGACGCGCCTACGAAACTGAGTCGCTTGCAAACTTGAATACGGCGAACAATCCGCCTTAGTGCGTGATCTTCAGAAAGAATCCCTTCGATAGTCAGCAGTAATTTCGACATCGTCGTACATCCGATCAAGCATATCGAGCGCCGACTGGAACGTCGCGTAGTGATCCCGTGCGAACGCAAGTGTCTCATCAAGCGAGATGACTGGGCGACCGTCGACGGAGTCGGCCTCGACTGTCTCACGAGCTTCCAAGACGTACTGAATCGGTCCGGCGACCTCCTCTGGTGGGTGGCGCTCCTGCCCGACTGGGAGTCCGAATCGATCGAAGAACCGCTCCCACTCCGCAAGATCAGTCTCGTCAACGGCGATGAAGAGGGGATAATCCGCAGGGTCACGAGCGACTTGATATCCCCCGCGCGTCCAGACGTACACGGCGTCGATCGAGGTGTATGCGAAGTCCAGACCAGCGAAGTGCGGAATGACGTACGCCTCTGGAATCGACGGTGGAGACACCGCTGCCGATGCGGCCAAAAGCGAGAGTCCCGCCTCACGGACAGCCGGGGAGACGACGGAGAGCCCCTGGTCATACTCCACGTAGCCCCCTTCTTCGAGTGAATTGACGACACGGCGGATCGTCTCCCTGTTCTCATCGATTTTGCGAGCGACTCCCGAGATCGAGTCACCAGACTTGATTGCAAGGAGTGTCTTGAGCGCTTTTTCAGTACAGGGCTCGAACATCACTTTCTCTATGATTACACAAATACGTGCAATAGTAAAATACTTTACTTTTTGTAGGTGCTGAGATAACCTCTGGGACGCTCCGGAAAGCGAATGCTCCAGCTCACGATATCGAAACCTCCCCCGAGAACGGACCAGCGGGCTTAGACGACCCGCTGGTGACCCTCCGCGCAGGTGACGACGGGTTCGGTTCGTGGATCGCGAGCGCGCGGGTCGAGCGTCCCGACCGTGGCGATCTCGCTGTCGACGATTTCGGCACTGCATTCCTCGACTGGACAGGACTCTGGCAGGTCTGGCATCGAATGTCCCTCACCCACTGGGGACGCAGAAAATCGCCGTCGGTGTCGCGATCAGCTACCAGGAGTCGCGTGTCTGCCGGGCGACCCTGGGGGCAACTGACGGTCGCCCGGCAGCGGGTCTCAGAGCGATTCGGGGACGTCCTCGACTTCGAGGTGGCCGTTCGCGCATGTCGCCGCGTAGCGGCCGACAGTCGCGGTCTCTGGGTACTCACCGTCGACGCAGGCGACCCGGTCGGACTTGACGATTTCGGCGCTGCACTCCTCGCGTGGGCAGGTGTTCTCGGACATAGTCTCTCACCCGCTGGGGACGCACAAAGCCACGCCAGGCCGACGCTCCAGCTATCCCAGCTGGCCCAGGAGCCTGGCCAGAGGTTTCTCCGTGGAAAGACGACTGCCACAAAACGTATTCCAAGACTGCCCAGTGATACGAATCGGGCGGCGGTCCCTGGACGCCAGTACGAAGGGGTACCGTCCGATTGGGACCCGCCCCCATCTGGCAGCGAGGGAATACACCGCACGTCCAGAGGCCATTGTGGCAGGGTACTCCACTGACATCGATGTAACTCCCCTGCTTATGTCAGGCAAGCCAGTAGTGTGAATGCAGCGTCGCTGCGAACTGTCAGAGGCATGCCGGTCGGGTAAGCATCACCGACCTGGCTTTTCCACATCATTTGCTGAAGGTCCTCCCCACCCAATAGCGTTGAGAGAAGCAGGAAATTTAACTAGTGCTCGACAGACCGACTACATTATACAGTCGCTGAGAGAGCAACGGTGCTACTCTCCCTTAGAAAGAATCTTCGAATAGAGCTCATCAGAAATCCAAAATCCAGCCTCACGAAGGGCATCCAGTTCCTGCTGTAGGTCCAGATCATCTTCGTTGGCCGCCCGAAGGAGGATACCGATGACACCAGTCACGCTCAAGTCGTGTCTACGGGCGACTTGACGGCCATCCTTCTCATCAAGAAGGAGGAGGTCAGCATCCTGCTCGATGGCATAGCAGATCGCGGCTGTTTCACCAAGGTCTAGTTCATGGAAAATCTCAGTGAACAGGTCAGATCACTCCACTTCGACCACCGTGAGGAACTCTGTATCGCGGAGGTCTCGGAGCGCGTCTAGCCCTGCGTCTCCGTTGGTGAGTTCGTCCCAGACCTGTGTCGGGATTGTGAGACCTGAGAACTGTGATGTAAGCAGGTCAAGTTGATCAATGAGTGCAAGATTGAGAAGCGGTGAGGTGTCCGAGACGA
This sequence comes from Haloarcula pelagica, assembly GCF_030127105.1. NCBI lineage: Archaea > Methanobacteriati > Methanobacteriota > Halobacteria > Halobacteriales > Haloarculaceae > Haloarcula > Haloarcula pelagica. Next base: position 81,361 of record NZ_CP126163.1, read on the forward strand.
CAACCTCGCTATTCGGCATAGTCGAGGTCTTCAGCGAGTTCGGTTTCGGTGTAGTGACGCGGAATTTCGCGCTCACCAAGCAGTGCTTGGAACTCTCGGGTAGAGAGCTCTGCGAGAGCGCGAGCCTTCCCGAACGAAAGAACATCGCGAGCATACAGCGAGACGGCTAATTCTTCTTTCATAGCTTGTGACCGCTCATGTTCAGGTAGTCGTAATGCCTCGTACACCTCCTCGTCAATTTCGATTGTAGCCATGTGTACCTGTTTGATGACACGAGTATTGAGTGTTTGGCCGCTGGACTCTTGTCCTACCGACCGGTAATCGTCGGGGACCAAGGTGTAGCTATCTGAGCTGGCCCAAGAGCTTGGCCAGGTGTCCCTGGCTGCTGGCGTCGGCCTGGACCTGCTCGTGGTCTGTGATCTCGATGTCGATCTCACAGGGACAGATCAGGGGCTGTCCGCCACAGGCGGGGCATTCTTCGTAGTCACAGAGGTGATGATGGTACTCGCCTTGCTCGACGCCACAGGCGGGACAGGAGCGGCTGTTCCACGCCTCGGGGTCAGTCGTCGCGACGAAGCGCTCGAGTTCCTGGCGGACGTCGGCTTTCGAGAGACGGCCTCGACCGCCGGAGAGGACCTCCGTTTCGAGTGTGGTGACCTGCTGCTCGTAGGTTAGGAACTGTGCTTCCTCGCCCCATGGGATCGGATCGTAGCTCGCTCCGTCAATCTGGTAGCGCTTGCCGATGCAGGCCGTCGACGGGTACGGACGCTCGCAGTCCGGACAGACCATCTTACCGACCTCCTCGCTGCTGGCCCTCGAAGACCTCGCCGGTTGCCTGTGCCTCCCGGTGTTCGGCGTCGATGTCAACGTCGTCGGTGGTGTGTTCTGGCGGCTGTTCGTCGACGGCTTGGTGTTCAGTGCTCATATCGGGTAACCCCTCACCCTCCGGGGGTGCAGAAAATAGCCGTCAGCACCAACCGAGTAACCTGAGGCAGTTTCTGGATGTGCTATCGATCAATATGTTTCGACGGGGACACCTAACGCCTCGAAGTCATCGACGTTGTCAGTCAGGACTGCATCGTCAAGAACGTCAGCCATCGCGGCGATGTACGCATCATTCGCCCCAACGCCTGCATCCCCTCCTTCAGCCTCGTCTGCATTGGCGAGTAGCTCCCCAGCGGTTCGGGCGATCTCCTCATCGATGTCGAGCCGTGGGTATCCGAGCAGGTGGTTCCGTAACTCCGCTTCGGTCGTATCACTCTGGGCTGCAGCGACGCCATAGTATGCCTCAGCAACTACTGGAACCGGTAACCACTGTAACTCACCCCGATCGACCAGCTCGGACCCTTTCGAGAATGCGGCTGGGTCTTCAGCCATCAGGTCAAACAGGAACGAGGAATCGATGATCATTCGTTGCCATCCGTTGTTTCGAAGGCGTCTCGGGCAGCAGTGAGACGATCTCGATCCCTGTCTCGGAGATCCGAAACTGCTTCCTTGGCGTCCTTGGCCTCTTCATCGGTCAGCAGGCCAGCAACGTCACTCGGGTGTGGCCCGCGTGTCATCCGGCGCAACGCCTCTTCCATCGTCTCCTCGTCGTCCTTGTGAGCAGTCAACCATGCGTGGTATTCCTCGGAAACCCGGATCGTCTTGACCATACAATATATCAGGATATATGCGTCTAAGAGTGTTACGCTGCCTTTTTAAACTGCTTCTATTTCAGATCCTCGATTCTCTGGCGATCGGTTTTCTGCAGCTGCTCGTGGGCGTCGGGATTGACCACGGGGACGACGCCGTCGACGTCCTTGTCGTAGTCCTCCTGGAGCAGCTCGAAGATATCGTCCGCCAGCGCGACCGCCTCGTCGCGCTTGTTCGGATTGGTCTCGTGGACAGGGAAGTCAGCAGGACCGACGCCCTTGACGACGAGAATGAGTCGCTCGTCAGCCATCGCGATCGGCCTCCTCAACGATCAGGACGGGATCCTCACTGCCGAGCAGTTCGGTGCTGAGGAACTCGGATGTCTCGAGCGTTTCGGCAACGAGCTGGCGGAACTCCGCGTCGACGTCGCCGAACTCAACGATCGCCTCGGGATCTGGCTGCTTGGTGGCCTGGGACTGCTGTGCAACACGCGCTGGAGTGTCGTCATCGGACATGGATCTGTGATGGGACGCTCTCTGTGGAACGCCCCTCACCCACCTGGGGCGCACAAAATCGCCGTCAGCAACAGCTGGCTGGTGGGTAGTGACGGATTTGAGCAATCCCTTAGACCGTAGTCAATCCAGCGTTACTCTTGGAAACCATCGCCCGTATCACCGACCGGTGCTTCAGATTCTCGTTGCCGACGAATCTCAGCGAGCACATCTTCAAGTGTCGCCGAATCCTCGATTCCCGCGATTTCATTGGTAATCTCGTCAACAAGTGAGGCTCGCTCGATGGCAGCCACGTCGCCAGCGGTTGTATCGATCGATTCGACTCGAAGCTCTCGTGTTTCATGCCACCCGCAGTTCCAGCAGTCCGTTGTCATCTCGATGCGCTCGTCTTCCTCCGCTCCAAGAATCGCGTCGGAGAGAGGCGTTGAAATCGGCCGTTCTGGCCCAACCTCAAGGGTAACTGGGGTGCCACAAGCAGGGCAGTCCATTGTCATCCTATGGCACCCCCATCTGTTGAAGGTAGTGTTGCCACGAGGCAATCTCACACGCGTTTGTCGCTGGGCGCGGTAACGTATTTGGTTGTCGCAAAATACAGTCCAATTACATTCGGATGGCTGTACTGGACGACCTCTCAGGATTCGAGTTCGAGGACTTGATGGAAGACGTGTTCCGCAACCTCGGCTACGAGAACGTCCGGCAGGCCGAGCGGACAGCCGACGAGGGCCGGGACGTCCTGATGGAAGAGGTCGTCGACGGAACACGGCGGGCGATCGTCGTCGAGTGCAAACACACGGGAACTGTCGGCCGCCCGGTTGTCCAGAAGCTCCACTCGGCGATCGCAACGTTCGACTTCGGTGGTCCGAAGCGAGGGATAGTGGTGACGACCGGCCGGTTCACGGGCCCCGCCGAAGAGTACGCAGACCGACTCCAGCAGAACGACGATCCATATCCCATCGAACTGATCGACGGCGAGGACCTTCGAGAGATTGCCGACGAGATCGGACTCGACCTCTATAACGGCCGGATCGAGATCCTCTGTGACGAGACCCTGCGACCGTACGACCCGGCCACAGATGTCGATGCGCCTGTGCAGGAAGCGTTCCGCGACATCGAGAACATCGAGGCTACGGATATCCCGAGGCCTCACTCGCAGGTGACCTTCCGCCCAGTAGTTGCGATCACCGCCGATGCCGACGCCGTCTTCGAGACATCCGTCGGCGTCATCCACCGAATCGACGACCGCACGGGGTTCGTCGTCCACGCCGAACGTGGGCACCCACAGGTCGCCGACGACACGGTCGCAACACTGGTCACCGAGAACCTCCATGCGACGGTTGATCTTGATGTCGACCAGTTCGGGGCGACATTCGACGACGTCGAGGAACGCCGGTTCGGCCAGACCCAGACGGAGTACAAGGAGTGGGCCGTCGAGCGGCTCCAGGACTATCACACGACGACGGTGACCTACACCGGCGATAACAACGTCACGTACGAGAAGACCTGCGAACCGAATCGCTCGGACATCTCCGTCCAGTCGATCGAACCGGTGTTCCTCCCCCAGGTTCGACAGACAACCGACCTCGAAGAGTACACCTATTCCTATGAGTACTACGCCGCGGGCCCGTCCAGAGTGACTGAAGAGGACGGCATCCATCGGTGCGTCCACTGCGAGACGAGTGGCGTCGACGAGACGTACACCTACTGCCCGAACTGCGGGGCGATCGCCTGCGACAGCCACAGCAAGACCGAACGGCTCGAAGGTGAACCGGTTTGTACGGGCTGTGCGGTGACCGAACGGTTCGCGCTGAAGACGAAGTACTTCTACGACGAACAGAACCTTGAGGCGTTCCGCGAGGAGTACGCCGACATGCCGATTCACGAGAAGGCCATGGAGAACAAGTGGCTAGCCAGCGGTAGCGTGGTCGCGACGCTGCTGCTCCTCATCGGTCTCCTCGTGATTGGCGGCATCATCTAACCTGATGCGGCCTCCACTTGTTGTAGGCGCAGCTGGTAGGACACAGGCTGGGTGTGAGGACGTACGCTATCGTCCGTCTCGACGCAGACCTCGGTACGTCATCGCGGATGTCGATCCGACAACGTTCCTGAGTGACTCCTACGACGTGGCGATCGCACGACTGGAGATTCGCTTCTGGTATCCCGCCGGCGTCGACCACGAATACTACTGCATCAATTGGGTGGAGCCGGACCGAAGCCTGATGCTCGGTTTCCACCAGGACGCTGACCATCCGGAGCTCGGGCCCTGTCATATCCAACTCAATTACGAAGACACGCCCGTCAACCGGCATGAGGCGACGTTTCTCGACGCGCACCCACTCTCCGTCCTCGATACCCGTCTGCAGCAACTTCCGGCGGCGCTAGAGGCGATTCGCTGGGAGAATGGCAGGCCCTCGCTTCCCACCTAGCCGGTCTAGACAGCCAGATATCGCCCAGCGATGCGTAACTAGACCCCAATTACACGCGCTCGAAGCCCTCAAGCCGGCCATGCGTGAACGTCACTCGATATTTCAGCAGTGACTCCATCTCGTCGGGCAAGTGCGTGATCACGAACCGCCCGTGGAAGTCATCGCGTTCTGTCCACCCCTCGTGGACTCGCTTTCTGGCGCCGACGAGATAGCGGAAATCGCCGGGTTCGATATCATCTCGACTGGCAAAGGGGCGATCGTCTGGTGGGACTGACTCGGCGTGCCACTCCTCTTCGAGCAGTCGCCCATCAGCTGTAATACGGAAGGTCGTCATCCTGGGTCGGGCAATCCCCTTCGTCTGCCAGTCGATCGTCTCTGCAGGCGCGACTCCATCCGGGTACTCCGGAAGATGGACATCGTCGTATAGTGTGACAGTATCGAAGAGTCCCATCTGTGTTACCTCCACTTGGAGAGCCAGGGAACCGATAGCACCACAAATGCGGGGTACCAGAACCGTTTGCGGAACGACGTAGTTGGTTCCAGGAGTATATCGCACAGCACTTGCATTCAGAGTATCGGCGGTGTGCTATATGATGACAGGACAGGGTCTCCGCAGCGTGAAGTTGGCTCAGTCGAACCATCCTGTCCGGGAAAACCGTTACCGAGTAGGGCACCGTCAGTATGACTTACGTATGGAGCAAGAGCCAGTCTTTCAGGAGGTACAGCGATTTCGCCAGCAGTGGCTCTGGGCGGTGCTTGGGGGCGCAGCATTGTTGCTGCTGGCATTAGGCCCAATTTCCTGGGCCGGCCTCATAATCCTCATCCTGGCCGCTGGCCTGATCTACAGTCTCCGTCTCCAGACTGAGGTGAGAGCTGACGGCATCTATGTCGAGATGTGGCCGTTGCACCGGTCGTTTCGTCGCATTTCGTGGGCAGAAATCGAGTCATATGAGTCGACGGAGTACAACCCGATCGGTGAGTTCGGTGGCTGGGGCATTCGGTGGGTTCCCGGGAGAATCGCATACAACGTCAGCGGTAATCGTGGTGTCTGGATCGAGCGGACGGACGGACGTACGGTGATGATCGGCTCCCAACGCCCGGAGGAGTTTGTCAGGGCCATCGAGGAGATATCCCCAGCCCTTCATGGGGGATAACTAACCGTGAGTCAGCTTCGAAACGCTGCAAAAATCTATCAATAGATACTGGGCCTTCCCCGCTAAGACCCGGGTGATCTGTTTGACCACCTCTGCCGCCTCACACTGCTGTGAGGGACAGAACCTGTCCGTTCCAAGGAATTCTGTGCGGACACCCGTTGACACGACTGTCCGGCACAAGCGGTTCCCGGGTGCTGCTGCTATCGAATGGGGGAGAGCACGGCGGTGCGGCCGGTGGTTAGCGTTGGCCTGGCCAGGGTCCTGGCGGAATCGTGGCGCTCCTCACATTCCTATGCCGGTGCGGTCCTCACACCGTCGTGAGCCTGCTGCCGTTCGATACGTCGCACGAGATCCTCGTCGAAGACGATGCGTTTCTCGCCCCGTCGCTTCCGGACGGTCGCCGCGTCGTCGCCAAGATCCCCAAGGATCTGGAGCACTCGTCGGACGGTCTCGCTGTGTGGCGTGATGTCCAAGCCGGCTTTCAACACTTTCCCGACCTGGCCGGCAGTGAGACACCACCCAGCTGGGGCCTTGTCGGCGTAGTCGCGCACGTCCCTCGCGATGAATCTGGCACGCTGCTGGTTGGCCGAGAGCTCGGTTTCGGCGACCGATTCGGGCAAGGAAACGATATCCTCCAGTGGTGTCTTGGTCTCGATCGTCGGTGACGCTGGCTTTGGCTCTGTCTCCGCGAGGTCGCCTTCGGCGAGTCGATCCCGAAGCTCGTCGAGGCGCTCCTGAAGATCGGTCTCTGCGACTTTCGTTTTCACTGCTCGCCCGAGCGGGTACCGAGTTCCATCGCTTGCGACGATCTGGATATCACGCTCGTCGCCACTGTCCCAGTCGATGTAGGCACGGGATTCGAGTTCGTCGACGCGTTCCTGGAGGCGATCGCGTTCGGCCTCGGCTGCTTTGCGTTGCTCGCGTTCCGCTTCGAGTTCTGCTCGAAGTTCAGCTGTCTCCTCAGCGACGATCGCTTCGACCTCCTCGCGGGTCAGACAGTCTTCACACATCGGCCCTCACCCCCGGCGAAATCGAGGTGTCTCGGGGACCGGTGTGGTGTCGATCCGACTGCGTGCTGTGGAACATCTGTTCGGGCATCTGCAGACCCGTCCCCGGACTCGAACCGGGACAAACCGACCTCGGAACGGGCATCGCGATATGGCTGTAGCTCGCGAGTGGTCGCTGCGCTGGCCGTTCATCACTGCGCGGGTGGTAACTACCCGCCTAAGCGTGGATTCGGTGGTCGCTCATTGGCGGGACGAGACGGGACCATCACTGGAGGAGCCCCGCTTTGGGGCAGCAGCGGCGACCGGGGCTCGACCAAGATCGGAAACGTTCCATCCCCCGCATAATCTTGATCGGGCTCAGTGTGACGCACAGCTGCATTGCTCCTTGTCGAGTCGCTCGATTGCCTGTCGTGGGATCGCTAAGACCTGCAAGTCAGTCTGGCGGAGTGCGTGGACGAGCTCCCGTCGTCCTGCTGGGTCACCCGCAGTCTCTCGCAGGCGTCGCTGGTGCCTAGGTGGTAACTCCGCACAGAGGACCGCTCGGAGAGACTCTTCGCGGACTTCGGTGACCAACAGCCAGGGGTCGCTGTCGTAGTCGGCGAGTGTGATGCACTCGCCCAGTTCGGGCAGGCGACTCATCGGCCACCTCCGAGATGGCCGCCCTCGGGCGGTCCAGAAAGCTTATTCCGGGCCTGCCCACACCGACCGAGTGGGTCCCGGTTCCCGCTTCGCAGTCCCCTCTCACTTGCCCCAAGCGCATCCACCGGGGCCCGATTGCCCACCTGTTTCAGCGCCGACCGCGGGTCTGACATGGTGCCCCGCGGGTCGGCGATCCCTCTTTGGGTTTCCAGTATGTTTGGTAGGGATGACTCTCGGTGCGGGGGCGTTCGCTTTCGAGGTCCAGGTAGGTGCTCACCCAGGCGTGTAAGGACAAATGGGTGTGTGAGTCCAGACGAGTTGTTGACGATGCCCATCAGGAACCACCTCCCGAATGAGTGGAAACCGCAGTACAGCGCTCGATATCGACCGACGGTTTATCACGACTCTGCCCTATCTCGTTGGTGGGGCCCTGTTTGACCCCGTGCTCACTCCTGAGCATTGACCCATCAATTGCCCCAGGGCCCCGTTTTTGCATGAGCTGGAACGTGGTCGTAGACACAGTAGACCCAGAGAGAACCGCAGTACAGCGCTTGATATCGGACCACCGTTTATTAGGCAGCCGTGTGGGAAGTTTCGTGGGGCCCTGGATACCCTCGCTCTCTTCCCCGTGAGTACTCGCCACACTCGCACCGGGGCCCCAGTTCTGGCTTGCAGCTGTAGCCGAATCCAATAGCATGTGTGTTGGTAGCATCGTGATGCAACAATTACATCTACAACCGACAGCGTAGGGAATGGTGCCGGCGTAGCAAGGTCCGCTTTGTCCGGCACGATTGTCAGAGGCACGCGACGACTGGCCTCGTCGCCTGGGTCGATGGGGCCAGCTGTCGCATAGAGACATACGACAGCGGTTCTCACAGCGGTAGTTATGCTGGATTCCTACGTAGGACTGCGCAGGGACCCGGTTCGCCACCCGTTCGGTGGCAGTATGCCTCTGACACCATCCATCCGGGTCCCGGTTCTGTCCTGCCGAGTGCCGACGGTGCCAGCTCATTGCCGATCACCACCGTCGGCGACGACCTGGCGGGTGTCACAGACGCTCGCGAGCGTTTCGGCCTGAGCCTGGAGGCAGCTCTCGCCAGCGTCGGTCAGGCGATAGGCGTTCGTGCGCTCGTCCAGGGACTCTCGGCTGACGAGCCCGGCCTCGACCAGCTCGTCGAGGTTCTGGTAGAGCCGACTGTGGTTGATCGGCTTGGGATAGTGCTCGTCGAGGTAGTCTTTGAGCGCGAGGCCGTAGGGCTCGTCCGCGACGCCGGCGATGGCCGTCAGCAGATCCCGCTGGAAGCCCGTGAGTTCGTGGTAGGTCGTCATGCGTGCTCACCCACGAGCGAGGGGTCGGCGGTGGCTAGGATAAGCCTGAGCCGGCGGTGTGAACGGGAGCCCATTTGCGGGGTTCGATTCTCGTCTGTGGGCCGCTGTGGGTGGTTCGTGGGCCGCTCGGTCGATGAACGGGAGATGAACGGGAGTGAACGGGAGCCGCGCTGTCTGGTGGGTTCGACCGTGAACGGGAGCGGTCGCGAGCGATGCCTCTCGTCGTGAGTGGGCGTGGTCGTTCTCATGGCTTCGGTGCGACGCCGCGGTGGGTGGACGTCGCTCTATCTGCCCATGTTCGGCTATGTCTACTTAATACTTTCCGCACGACAACTAATTACCGTCCGTATATTAAAACAGACCGCCGATATTTTCTAAGTCGGTCGCCACACCAGAGATAATGTCTGATCCGGGCCGGAAGCCGACAGTTTCTGATGTGGAGATACTGCGTGAGTTCGCTCTCTGCCCGGATCCGTTCATGCACGCTACAGAGCTGGCCGAAGTTGTTGGTCTGTCCCGCCAGGGCGTCCACAAACGGTTAGAGCAACTGCAGGACGAGGGATATTTAGACAGCAAGATGACTGGGGGAACTCGCAACTGGTGGCTCACTGATGAAGGACGAACTTATCTTTCCGAAGAGTCCTGACTCTCGCAGCGCCACCAACCGACCATAGTCGAGGTTGGCTTCTTTCTGTGAATACGGCCCTCATTCCACAGTTGCTTGAGCCTCTTGTTGATGGCTGTTCGGCTGATCGGGAGGTGTGTCTCTAATTCGCCTGCTGTGACGAATGGGCCCTCAATCTCCTCGAAAGTGTCTAGGAGCTCCTGATCGCTGACTTGCTCATTTCCATGTGTGGTACTCATACAGCATCCCGATATTAGTTTCCGCATGGAAAGAATTTATGGTGGTTGCGTAACATAGAATGAGACAGGAACATACGCGCCGCTGGCCGGTTTCTCACGAAATCGCCCCGGTGCTTGGAACACCGAGGCGCGTGGTTCCGTTCCAAGAACCAATGGCAACTACGCAATCCAGTTCACAAGAACGTACCGGCCTCCCGTATGGGACTGCGCTCATCGGGATCGACACCAACGGACACGAGCATCGGTTTGCTGGCGCCGTGGCTGATCACCGCGTGTTCATCTGCGACGGTAGCGAGGTCCTGGAAGTCCACGATCTCGACGCGCTCGCTGCGGCAGGCGTGCTCGAACCTGTGACGTATGACGGAGAGCCATACGACGCGACCACGCCGCGAGCGTGGATCGAGGCGTGGGCAGCTGACTGTGGTGGCTGGTCCGAGGTTCGACTCGACGAGTCGCTGGTCGGGCAGCTCGTTCGTGAGGTGGACGGATGACCCAGTCCATCGCCGATGCGAAGGGGTTCGTGTGGGAACCGGTGCGTGGCCCCAAGCGGAAGATCGAGTTCGAGCCGCGATCCGACGGGAGTTTCGAGCGGGTTGAATCGGTCTGGAACGGGTGCAAGTGGCGGGTGACCGGGCGGGAGGTCGTGACGACGATGCGGCGGATTTGAGTCAGGCAAAGAGCTTCGGAACACGCGTTTTTATTTCTCAACTTAATTGATGGTGAGAGTAGGCAATACCCGAGTTCAATCAATTGATATAAGTGGTCTATTATTCCCACATTACACGAAGATTCTCAAGGGAGCCACCCCGGGATTCCATGATGATCCGTTGAGCGTCGTTCACTCGTTCTAGTGTTTTTTCGACGTCGTTCTGGCTTTGGATCAGTGTCCGGTTTGAGTGCATCACGCTGTTCCGGAGCTGATTGAGACTTCCGAGACGGTCCTCTACTTCATCAGCATCATCAAACCCGAACGCCCCCCAAAGATGTTGACGGCCTTTTAACAATCCGATCATGTCGCCAAGATTCATGTATTCAGCTGTGTGAAGCCCTACATCTCTAAGTTTGTCTTTCTCTCGTCGACCAACGACGTGGTCTGGGGCGTTATGGTATAAGTCTTCAGGTTCGTCAACATCTTCCCTGATTGCGTCCGCTATCTTTGACTCAAGTTCTGCTACCACAGGGTACAGGGCCTCTCGGATTTCTCGACGGTTGAGGTCAGCAAGGTCAACGAACCAGTAACGGGTCTTAGCGATTTCGGCCACAATCTCTGAGTGCTGTTCTTCCAATTCTTCAAGATCCTTCTTGACTGCGTCTTCTGGCGGATTTTCGCTCTTAAAATAGTATTCCCCGTCGTCGTCAACGTATGCCTCAAGTCCTGATAGGCGATCGTGGAGGAGGAAAGGGTACGTGGATAGGAGATCGAACAGTTTTCGGACGCTAAGGTGCTTTTCGACGTACTGGTTTTCATGGAGGTCTTCGAGTGATTCCGTGTTCAAATTGTAGTATTTGTCAGCTTCAGGGATGGGTACGTAGGAGAAATCTTTCTCTCTGTATCGTTCTAGGTTTTCTTCGTAGCTGTCCAGAGTTTCGAATTCTGCACTTCTGAACAGCATTGATGCAGATTTGCTGAATTTGGGGAAGTTTGCTTGGTCTTCAGGTTGCATCGGCTATAAGATGTGTTTGTTTATCATTGATTTAATTTTGATGTAGAGAGATCAGGGGGTTGTGGAGCCTGCACCATGAGTCTCAGAGTATCGATCGATGCGATGGCTGACTTAGCAACCCTTCAGGGGGATAATTGAATGGAATCGAGCCACTGAGCTGACTAGAACCACTGTATCGGCCAGACCCCATCTGACAGACTACTAATATTCCCCTGTTACGAGGCCAGAACCAACTCTACCGCCGTTTTGACCCTCCAGAAAACTATTATCCGGACCTGCTGACAGAACGACCAGACAGCCATGCACACCCGAGCCCTCCTCACTGCTGTCCTCGCAACGACCGTCCTATTCGCGGGCTGTAGCGGTCCCGCCAACCCTCCATCACCCAGCGCAGACGAGCCGACGCCCACGGCAACGCCAGCGCCGGTGGAATCGCTGCCCGCCCCCGCGGCGTGTGGGACGGCTGCCGTCCCACGCCCCGATCGTGTCGACGAGGTCGCTCCTTCGACCTACCCGGCGCCACCGGATACGGTGACTCGCTCGAGTGTGGTGAACTGGACACGGGCCTTCGAGACGGCGTTCTTCCGGAACGAACTGATCGCCGGCGCCGCCGGTGACGACGAGCAAACGCTGACGAAAGTCACCGCCAGCGTGGAGATCCGGCGCGTGAACCACACGATGCGCGGGTATCTGCTCCGGCTGAGCGATTTCGGGGCCACACACTACGCCTCGGGCATCCATGGTGATCACTGGCTGGACGTCGGCTACGTCGTCACCGAGACACGTGTGGTGCGGGTGCCGCTGGACGATCGCGACGAGCGGATTCGGGCGACCGATGGGACTGTCGTTGTTGGCTGTCAGTAGGGACTTGTTGCGAGTGACTGGGCGGGAGGTCGTGCGACGATGCGGCGGGTCTGAGACTGACGACTGTTCAAGCTAGTAACACTCACCCACCGTTCAACGATTCTCCGGCCATCTGCCCTGATCTGATAGCACCAGTATTTATATGGATCCAATACGGTACTCTAGTTGGACGTAATGAGACCAAGATTGCCAGATCAGTTGACCGAACGAGTCGAAGCCGTTGCTGAGGAAGGGGGGTATTCGACTGCTGCAGAGCTGGTCCGAGCAGCAACCCGTGAAGAGGTTAATCGGTTGGAGAAACGCCCCTCTGGTGAAAAGATCCAGTCCTGGATCTCACAGGACGATCATCTCGAACTCGAAGCTACGAACACTACCCCGGCGATTAGCTATGATCAAGAAAGCGGCGAGCGGATCACTGACCGGAGCCTGGATATGCTCTTGTCGGCCTTTGATATTCCCCTATACCTCATGCAGGGGTTTCAGTGGACCCCGATCACCGCAAGTATAGATATTCCAATGGCCTTCGTCCCAGACGAGGGAAAAGGCGAGTTCGTTGAAGCGCCAGGGTATTCTATGTATATCGAAGACGCCGACCAAGCAGATCTATGGTCCCGCTGTGTCCGGTTGGAGAAGCAATTCAGTCCAGTTAGTCTGTCTCGCGTAGACCTTCTTAACACGTTGCTTGAAATGGCTAGTGTAACTCATGATCAAGTAGTAGGCGAGCCTACGATGGAAGAATTGCTCACCGGCTCTGAATAGGGCTCTTACTGCCCAAATTGCTCAAGAGCAATTCCAATCGCACGGATTGCCGCCCCAGCAGTCGACTCTGAATCATCCAGTAGCTCATGCACGATCTTCTCCGAGGCCTTGCTCAATTTCGGGCTCCGTCTCTTCGAGAAGGATATCCCCTGATTCACATGCATCATCTGGAATGGATTCTCCGAATCAGGTAGTGGTTGACTCGGTGGGATTTCGTACTCGATACGTTCAAAAGAGGTTTCAATTTGCTTCGGAATTGTCTCATATCGTCTGAAATCCTGGGCTCGCTCATCCATTTCCAACAGCTTCTCACGGAAAGGAGTGGAGGCGTACACAGCGATATCTCCAGCATTCATAACCTGCATCTGGTTCAGCAGTTGCGCTGTGCTCACGTCGGTAATCTGAATCCGACGCTCGGTATCGTACTCAAACTCATAGACAAATGGATCATACAGTATAAGATACTTATTTGGAGAAATTGGGCAGTAAGCAAGGAAGCCACGATTCGCTGCTCCAGGGTAATACTGCTCCCTTTCGTGTTTGAATCGAATGTTGTCAAACACGACGGGCGCATCACTACAAACAAACTGCTCTTCGGTCTTGTTCACCGCCAGCACGATATCGAGATCGCGGAGTACCAATCCTAGGAAGCCGTGCATCATCAAATAATTCTGCAGCTCTCTTGCCATGGCCTTGATTTTACCATCTCGGACGGCACTGTATGTTTTCTCATCAAGACTGAGAGAACTTGTGCGATCCAGCAACGATTCGAAATCCCTCCGAAGCGGAATATCGTACACCTGATCGCCACTCTCAAGCAACTCTCCTCGATAGACACGGGTCCGCAGCCGTTGAGTGAAAATGAACGAACAGAGTGCCTGCATGTCTTGGGTGGACAAATCTTCCGGAGTACCGCCTTTGCGCAAGGTTTTGATCGGAACCGCTTGCCGCCCCTCTAAGTTTCCGAGTTCCTCTTCCAAAGCAGTGTCATGCGGCAGTGTATACAGATAATTCCTCGAACAAATGTCTGAGATCGATTGAGAGGGTTCCTCGTGCCCGGATTCGAAGTGTAGCGTAACGACTCGACCCTCTGTAGCCCACCCCTCAAGTAAAAATTCAGGAACGTAGTGTTGGTTGCGGTATTCGACCACTCTAGCTAATAATCATTCCAAAATCTATTTAGTCAATTCGATAAGCACCGACATTCAAAACTATTTATTTATCTACATTCCGGTTAGATATACGTCGTCTCATCTTTATCGGCCGTTGAGTCCAGCGGACCCCAGTGGTAGAAGCTATCTTGTCCCCACTCCTCGTAAGCAAACTGAGCAGTGTTGACTGCCAGTTCTGTAAAAGGGTCACCTGTACCGATTCCTGTTACTGCACTTTCAACTAAGACTTCTGAAGTCTTATCTTTGATGTCAGTACTAGTCTCATAAAACTGGATCTCGCCTTCCTCCATATGTTCTGAACTTCACGAATTCGAACGTAATAAGCCTTCTACCGCATAAACCCCTGTATTTTTACGGGATCCGGACCCGACCACACTTTCCAGAATCAAGATCTTCATTCAAACTCGTCCGTCAACGACGTCTGCTCAGACCCGTGCAGGTAGTCCTCGACTGATTCGGACATCACCTGCGGCTCGACATCGAGCACCGCATCGTAGCGGTCCCTAGTGAACCGATAGGTATGGTTCTCGACCTGCTCACAAGCACCGATCTCGACGAGGAACTCGAACACCAGATCCAGATCTGAGGGTTGGACGTTATGCTGTGGCGAGAAGTAGTCCCGAACTGCTGTCCGACTCACCTCGGCGCCGTCGTCGTGATCCAGTGCCTTCTCGCCCCATACGTCGGCGATGGCGATCGCGAGGATCTCGTGTTCCATCCCCTCGGTGAGCATGATCTGGTCCGGCGGGTTCTGTGGCAACTCCACACCACGGCGAAGCAGTGACTGGAGATTCCCCGACTCGTTGAACTCGCCCCGCAAGGGTCGGAGCTGTCCACCGTAGTCCTGTGTCAGCAAGACGGCGTAGTTGGTCAACTCTTCGACCCGGTCCCGAAACTGAGTCGACTCCTCGGCGGCCTCCTCGATATAACCTTCATCCAGATCCTGATAGACGATGACCGGCTCAACGGCAGTTACTGTTCCTGTGTATCCCAACCGCTCGCGTACCTGGGCGTCTTTCAATGCTGCCTCGGCCGTCTCGATATCGACGGCATCACACTTTCGCATCTGCTTGATATCCCGACCTTCGATGTTGTTCCCGCTCTTGATCTCGGCGAGAACACACGTTTCGCCGTCGTAGAGGACGAAGTCCGGTTCGGCAGTTACGTCTGCAGTGCGGTCTTCGATGACCGGGAAGAACATGGGAATCCGAACGCCATGAGTATGCAAGGCCGGCTGTGCTCGATCGGTGACGGTCGAATAGAACAGGTTGTACGCGTTGACTTCCCGCCGTTGTCGGACTCCCTCCGTCACCTCGTCCATGGTTACTGTATTGCCACCGGATTCGCCGACTTGCTCAGTGAGTAGGTCGAGTCGAGATTGTCGTAGACATCACGAACGAAGTCCCGTAGCGAGAGCGCGGTCGTCGACTCACGGGCATAGAGGATCAGGTCCGGCGGTTCCAGAGCTACATCGAACGTCTCCTGGTGGTTGGTGTCGTAGACGCGAAGCTTGCTGCCCAGATCACGGACCCCATAGCGGTACTGGTTGCTATTCAGGACGTTCTCCTCGAGGTCAGTGATGAGTTCCTCCGTTGTCGCTTCGTCGCGATCGGGATTCGTCAGCTCGACTGCGGTGAACCCATCGACTGTGAAACCGGAATCCAACTCGTGGCGCTCCGGTGGATGCTTGACCTCGAAGCTCTGCCGATCGAGCTCCTGGTAGCCTTCGGTGAGACCGAGCAGTGTTTCCACCGCTTTGGCCTCCGAGCCCTTACGCACGGATCGCATCGTCAACCGACCCTCGTTGGTGTTCGACCCCTGGATCGCGGTCGCCGGTGAGTTCGTCTGGTCGAACTCGATGCGTGTCGGTTTGGCATCGAAGGCCTCTTCGGCCGTCTGAAGATCGTCTTCCTCGGCGCCCGAGAACATCAGCGTCGCATCCCGATCCCGATTCGGGGCGTGGTACTTTGCGGTGAATCCAGAGACTCGCGAGTCCTGTACTCGCCCAGTCAGTTCCTCCAAGTCTTCGGCGGAGAGATAGAGTCGCTCGACACACGGCAGATACTCGAGCAGGTTCTCGATGGTCTTCTTTCGCCAGTCGCTGTGGACGGTCGTCAGCACCCACAAGTAGCCGTTGGTGGTCACGAAGACAAATTCGTCTTCGCGGTTCTTGGCCGGTGTCTTGATGGTGACCAGCGAGATGTCGTCGTCAGCAGTCGTTTCCGAAAAAGTATGCTCGGCGACGTAGCTCTCGGCGTAGCTGGTGATATGATCACCCTCTGCCAGACGTGTGATCCACGTCTCTAAGTCGCCGATTTCGTAGCCCTGGTTGTCGCACAAATAGATATTTAGATCCGTCCGGCCCCCGCTACGTGTATCCTTTGCTGCCATCTCTTCGTCGGTTGTAATGACGTACTGGATGAGCTCGTGGAGGACCTCCCGCGTTGTTTTGTCCTCGATGTCTGATATGGAGAGATCCATTCTGGAATGAGACTCCGTGTTGTTCGAATCGGGGCCGGGCCGATTCTATCCTGCGATTCTGTCTTACACATGGACACTAAATTGATAACAAATTTTTTCATATACTGCTGACACTACCTCGGGAGAACGCCCAACTTACAGGCTATTTCGAAGGGGACCAGGTTCGTTCTGCGTAGCCTCGAAGTGAGCGGAATAAAGAAGGGGATCAGCTCGTATTCACCAGCGAAAACGAGACCGACAAAGCACAGTCACAGGTCCAAATTAGGACCGGAAGTGGGCTAACACTTTTTATGTAGTCTACTTACCTCCGATACAGACACTCCCCGCGAGCGGCGGGCTGTTGCCCGCCAGCGCCCTGTCCTCGCCGGACCACGCCGTCGAGAGTCATCGCTATCGCTCGCGAGCGTCGAACCAGTGTCCGCCGTGCCTGACCAACGCCACAGGCGGACACCAGGAACACCCATCGGCCACCGGGGTGTGCCGGCTGCCGACGGACACACGCCCGTTCACACCGGGCGCCTGTGTGTTTATCGGTGCCGGGCAATCGGTGGCCGCCAGCGACAGCTATGCACACGACTGACACCCCACCCGACGGAGTCGTCCGATGAACACCGACCAGCATGGCATCCTCGCGATCGCGACCGTCTCCGCGGTCGCCTGGATGTAACAAATAGGTCGGTTTCTCAAATTTAAAATAGGACTATACAGCCTTTTCGACCATCTCAAGAATGACGCTCCAATACTCTTCTCGTGCTTCGGTAACTGATTCGGATTCGACGGCGTCAACATGCCTTATTCTATTCAGGAACCGATTCTCGGAGAAGTGGTATGATGGTATTAGTTTCCCAGAATAAACTCCGGAAATCTGGTTATCATCAAATTCAATGTCAAACACTTTTCTAGCGTTGATAGACGATTTTAATTTGGGCACAGACATACCGAGTAGATCATATACTTCACTGACCATCTTCTCTCCGCCAAATGGAACAATAGCTGAGGGCTGTAATCTAATCAATTCAGAAATTAGATAATTTTCACACTGTTGTTTACCAACTTTGTTTAGTTGACTCACGCTGGATATATCTCCTTCTTGTTCATCGATAATTTTAGCAGGCAACCACGAATCCCCTTTGTTTGGAGTTGCTAATTTATTACATTTCAATAAATTTGTATAGTAAACATCGTATTTTTGCTGGAGTGCTTCAGTGAATGGGTGTAAGTGTGGGCTGTTTCCATTAAATGATGATGCTATATTGTTTTCCCATGACTTATCGAAGTCTTTTTTATTCGAGTGTCCTCCGAAGGGGCCATCATTCTGTGAGGCTGTGCCTGGCGACTCCCCAATCAACATGACATCAACCTCGCCGTTCTGATCAAATGTGCCGGACCCGAAGAAGGGAGACCGACAACCCCTTTCATCCCGGATTGGACAGTCTTTACAGTGTTCTTGAAAGCCACCATCTTGCGGATTCCAGCTTGAATAAATCTCTTCAATCTTACCAGGTCGAGGCATCCCCCTTAATAAACTACCTGCTAATAATTATATTTACTGTTGGTTCCATGTCTAGATTTTCCGCATAACATAATGAAAATGATTCAGTTAGTTTTAATTATAATATTAATGCAATTCCGACTCTTACATCCATTCCATCTCTCGTGCGATTTTGATATAATGCATCCGATCCCGATAGACACACTCATCGATCTCGACCTTGGCCCGCTCGGACAGCGGCCGTGTCGTCACGATCAACCACTCGGGACCCGCGGGCAGTGCGCTGGCATCTTCCTGAATCCGTTCCCACGATACCTCGCCGAACCCACGGCAGTACGGCAGGATCCGCAGCGTCTTCGACGGCAGCTTCAGATCGATATACTCGCCGACCACGACCTCCGCATTCCAGACCGGGACGCCGATCGCCGGGCAGTCACGAACCAGTGCCAACACGACTCCCCCAACGTCCTCGTCGGACAGCCGATCGAACGATTCCCGAAGCAGCACCCGCCCCGGCGAGTCGGGGAGCGATGTCGTTTGCACAGTGAAGCGTCTCTCGGAGTTGGAATCGTCAGAACCCACAGGACCACCACCCACGGAGTATCGATTATTTAAAAACTCCGTTTTATTTAGCAGAATAGTTCGTCCTACTGCAGTCCCTCGGTTAACTGCGAAACTATCAGAATTTATATCAGAAAGATCGCGGTAAAATTGGGCCACTGGATAGACCCGATGCTGAATGGAAGTTGGAAATCGCTGTATATACTACCAGCGGTTTAGGTGGTTTTCAATTTTGTAGAGTTTTATTAAATCATATACTTAAGAACACTGTTAAAACCTGCTAAACCGGTACCCTCTTCTGTGGTGTTTCCATCAGAATGAACTCCATGTCGAGCCCGACTTCTTCGACCCAGACCGACGACGCCACTGTATGCTGGGAACTGTCCGTCGATGGCGAGCGATACTGCTATGCAACCACGCCGGACGAGAGCGCTACGGCCTTGGACATGGTGATTCTGATGTTCCTCGACGAGACCAAGACCGATTCCTGGGACGATGTGGGTCGGTTCGCCGCGATCGCTCGTGACTATTCGACACTGGGACCACGTGAGATCGCTGGAATCCTTGGGATCGATCTCCTGCGGGTTGTCTCCGCTCCGGACCCGTCGGATCCGCCCTGGACGTTCTCCGATCCCCGCGGCGGGGATGTGGCCACGCTTCGGACGTGGACAGAGAATAATGCGTGCTGAGATCCCTCTCGGCGGCGAATAGATACTGAGTCACGATTGAACGGAACAAGTGGATATGAAAAAGCAGCATACATCTGACCATTGGCTAGGAGAATTGCTCCATTGCAGTACGGTGGGAATAGTCCAGTGTCAAATTGTCGGGAAATATCGATGAGTTGGTCTCCATTCTGGGGGTTGGTAGAATACGGAGATCTGGAAGGATGGATTCCGTCTGCGTTCCAAGAGCTCGTTGGATGTGATTCTCGGCTAGAACCACATCTGATTGGGGCCATGGCGTACTGGCTCTGGGAGTATGATGAATCTGCGCCAGCGAGATCCAAATCACCGGGTCGCCTCCTTTGGCAAAATAATGTCGATGAAGGCCTCAGCTACCAGTACACAGAAATGGCAGTATATATGGGAGCGTACGCTTCGAAATATCCTGAGGTCATTCGTCCCACCGTTGACATGCTGTATCGAATGGGTGGCAACCCGCGGATTGAACCATCAGTGCCAGCGGTTGAAGCACTCGCCAAACTGGCTGCTGCTGATGTGGTTGATACAGAGTCGCTTGTATCGGAACTTGCTTTAGTACTTGACAGAGCTACCTCTCGACGACAGTTGCTTGCGACGAATGGATTGATTATACTCAAGTTAACGGGTGATATTTCACTCAGTTCATTCGTCAACCGGTTCCGTCAGATGCTTGTCGTAGATCCGAATCAGCGACAAGTCCACAGCCGGGGCACAGCATCGATACCGGATAGAATCACACGGGCACGGAGGGGGCATGCTGTTGAAGCGTTGGCGTTGATCGAAGCGACTGAATCAGTATCAATTTTCGACGAATCACAAGATATCGCATCCCTCATCAAACAACAAGAATGGGGTCAAATTGCTGCTCTTGCCATCGCTACTGTCGTTTCTCCTGACATGGTCCCAGAGCCGGGATTAAACGGTGACGTGACTTTCACCTCTCTCGAACTTCTATCCGGGTCACTGGACAACCCGAGAGTTCACATCGAAGAACGCAAACCACACGGAGTATGGGAACCAGTCCGCGATGCGATTACTGAATATGCTGGCAATGGTAGCAGGGAATTCCGGGTCGCCGCAGCAGTGTTGTTTATGTTGATTTCCGTCCGTGACCCTGAGAAGGTCGATTTGGGTTCCGTTGTGACTGAGGTTGACAATATAAAGTCGATAATTGAACCGGAAACAAATATCTAAACACTCAGTACCTCACAAAGCGTCGCCAGAATTATACATGAGGACTTATGATGCTTCATGTATAATCCCATTTGGATGGTAATAGATTTTCATCAGACACTGTGGGAGAGTTGGAACTCTGATAATAGTCAACTCAATTGGACTGATTTCGATTTTGCTCAGATTGAGTCCCCGATAATCGAAGACAAGTGGTTAGAGGATCAAGAGTGGATCCTCAAGGACCCGAACCAATTCTATTATCCACTGTTTGGGTTAGGTAACCTTGACAGCTCAGTAGCGTTCGTAGCTACCGGACCAGGCCACAACGTGACTGAACCTTGGAACGGCTGTGTGGATACGGCTAGGTATCGGGAGAGCCTTGCTGGACCATGCAAAAATAAGAGTCGATGGGAAACATCGGATGACAGCCCTTACGAGTCCAATTTTAAAGAACAAAAGAATGAATGGGAAGCGCAACGGGGCCAAAGTAAATCGCTATACGAAAATGTAGATCATGTTACCGATGGAGAACTGTGGGACGGGGAAATATACTATACTAACTTCATGAAAGATGGTGAGTTCATAAAGAATGGAGATAGTAAAATCGGAGTCACCGAATTGAAAAATAGACTGGATTCGAACACTGTAGATAAGTTACTATCTGATGATTTGAACCACAATCTCAAATCGGATCGCTGGACAAACGTAGGGATGCCAGATGATATCGAATCTGGGGCAGGTGAGTTCGCTGAAATAATAAGTCGGGAATTTTGGCTTCCTGTGCTCGGTGCAGAGCTATCGGCTGTCAATCCAGATGTGATTGTCCCTCTCGGCGAAAAGGCATGGGAAGCCGTATATGACCTATATGAACCCAAGTCAGACCTGAATGACATCAGTGAAGCTGCGTTACATAGATACACTACAGCCCATTTTGACGGGGAAATAATACCATCAGTTCATCTTTCAAGAGCAAATAACTATTGGATTTCAAAGAAAAACGAAATATACAATAGACGTGTAAAATCGGATAGTGGTGAATCAAACGGAACTAATGTAGAAAAACATTTACAAATACTTAGTGATCAGATAAAATCTAGTCTGAGTGTTTCTGAAGGCGTGTGAGGTTTATTTTCTCTCAATGCATCGATTGTGATTTCACATACCCTGAACTTCGCTACGACCAGTGAGTGACTGCTGTGCTCATGAGGGCGTCATAGAAAGCGTCACACATGAGGACGCAGGGAATGGAAACTGTGACCAAGAGCTTCTGTCGACGAGTTCTCTAATGTCATGGCTGCCGAGACACTGGCGCTGTTGGAGCCTCTTGAGTTCGCGTTTCTCTACGAATTCGATATGTTCGCCTCTCCGTGACAGGCTCCCCGCCGAAATCCGTGGTGGATGGTGGGTGACTCCGAGTTTGACATGCAGGAGTGGCACGACCACCTAGTGGTGCAGGCGGTCGTTCCGATTGCTCCGTACGACTCACGGAACACGAACGATCCGCTCGATATCGACTACCGCGTTGAGGAACGGATCAAAGAGCACAGCGACATGGTACGTCTCTGGCAGAAACGGCTCGAAGAGACGTATTCGTACCGTTCAGAGGTTGAAACAGCGATCGGTGTCTGTAAGGACCTCAGCCTCGGGTCCCCAGGTCCGAGGCCGAGTGAGAGTCAAAACACACATCTTCCTCCCTCATTGTCTCCGCTTGACCGTTGGACTCGCTAATCACTATAGAGGAAAGGATAACGCTACCCCCACAGTCACGCTATGAGAATCCTTCTGCCCCGCTGCCCACCCTTCATTTGAAGTTTTGTTGGTTAGAAAGCGGTGCCACGCCATGGACAACGAAGGAAGTCCTTCCATTAGAGCGAATGCCAGACTGACTATCAACTACAAGGGAGAGACTTCCACACTAAATCGACGGCTGCATAGTACCAGAACGTCTGACAAAAATTGATACACTCAGGGCCGATCGGACCGAGTATGCAATCGCCAACAGTGACCGTCGACGCCGTTGGCCGAGCTGGGGCAGTCCCGGACGTCGCGATCGTAGAAGCCTACGTAACCGGTCCAGGTGACACTGCAAGAGATGCGCGTGCCGTCGTCGAAGATCGAGCGGCCACGCTGCAGGAGTCGATCACCACAGTCGCACCCGAGCAGGTCACGACTGTCGAGATGCAGGTGCAAGATACGACCGATGCGTTCGACCCCGATACTGATGCGCCGTTCGAAGCGACCGAGCGGTTCCAGATCGAATGTGCGCCGGACCGCGCCGAGTCCGTTGTACTGGACGTGGCGAGCGGCGGCGGCCAGGTACAGACCGTCCAGTTTCAGCTCCGCGAGGCCACCCGGCGCAGCCTCCAAGCCGACGCCCTCGAAACAGCGATGGACCACGCTCGCGAGAAAGCCGAACGGATCGCAGCTGCCGAGGGCCTCACCGTGACAGCGATGGACGAGGCGACGACGAAAGACGTGAGCTCTGGGTTCGAGAGCATCGTTGACGAGGCACTGGCCTCGACTCCCGACACAGACGTCCATCCGGCGCCGGTGACTGTCGCTGAACGTGTCGAAGTCGTGTACGACTGCACCGAACGGTGAGTTACCCCCATGGACGGGGTTGCAGCTGAGTTGTTCGTCGGGGACGACCGAGGATGCCAGTGACGAGACGTTACTTCAGGAGCACAACATCGCGACCGTCGTCTCGTTGACACACGGGGAACCACGCAGTGGGTTTCTATCCGATGTGACGGTCGAAAGCGTCCCGATGATGGATGGGCCACAGAACGACCCTGAGACGTTTGCCGAGGCTGTGCGGATCGTCCTCACCCATCTCGACGCCGGCGACCGTGTTCTAGTTCACTGTTCGGCTGGTGCGTCCTGCAGTCCGGCAGTCGCTGCGACGGCGATTACCTGCCGCTCGGAGAAGACACTTGACGACTCGTTCACCCAGGTTCTCGAACGGCGGCCGGAAGCCGACCCCCACGATGCGTTGGCCCGCCACGCGGTCGCAGTCACGGAGGAGTGACCGGGCCCACACACTCTGTTGCATTCGTGGGACTCTCAAGCGCGTATCTGCAGTATTCCTCTGGGCAGCATCACGGACTCAGATGCAGGACTTTCCCAATCGCGCACGGTCTGGACGTGACCCTTTTTCTCGTCATCGACGTCGATTGAGGACGTCATCTCCTGTGACCACGTTAGATTTAATTGATTACCATCTGACCAGCAGATATGTGCTGGCCGGCAACCGGTTTGTGTCTGGCACTCTCGCTTCCGTTCGTGTTCGTGGTAATGATTGGTGGCTCCGCGCTAGCATTCCTTAACGCTGAAACCGAGAATTCTGAGGCCCGGAAGATCGCCCTCATCGGCGGCATCGGCATGCCCGTCATGACCGGGCTAGCAATGATGAACCTTATTCCAGGCCCGTTTGAAGGGCCGTATCTTGGATTCACAATCTCGATTGGCTACATCGGACTTGTGCTGATGGGGCCACTCATGCTGGCAGGATTGCTGGTTGGATTCGGACTTCTCACGGCAGGGCTCACGAGAGAACTCATCGTAGAGTATGCTTGATCCACTCATCACGCCCGGATTCATCCCGGTCGACTGGCTTCTCGATTACGAGCCATCATGGCTGGGACCGGCCATCATGCTTCTCGGAGCAGCATTACTCATACTCTCCTATCTCTTCTATCAAAAATCACATACGCTTCAACTGGGGGTTATCGTCGCGATTGCAACCGTTGCAGCGTTGCCCTGGGCGTGGCAGAATAGCCAACTCATCGTCATCTTGCTCTCGTTTACCGGCAGCTGGTTTCAAGGAGTGGGGACTGTCCGTGGATATCTCAAGCTCAAACACTATGCTGGCAAACTAAAAGGCGGACTCACAGGGCTGCGGTCACGTCTTGGATCACAATCCGCCCAAGAGAGCACATCCACCGCCGCACGCTCGGGGAACAGTAGTCTGCTCGGGTCGATGCCCAAAAAAGCACTCTGGTGGCTTGTCTTCCAACTGCTTGGCTTACTTGCTGTCGTGACGAGTGTCTGGGTAGGTGTCGGACTGTCTACGATCGGCCCACTGACGATCCCAACACTCACCACAGACATCGTCATCGTCTGGACGCTTCTCACGGCGTTCGGTGCCATTCTCGGCCTTGGATGGCGGTTTTGGAGCGTGCGCGGTGCATTCCCAGCGACATCTCTGGTTGGCGTTATCTGCATTGCTGCAGGGGCTGAGATTTACAACTTCCGTACGCTCGAAACCGAAATTGCCCTCTTTCTCGCTGCAAAGGGCGTCTATGTTCTTGGGTTCCTTGGTGCGGTTGCCCTTGTTATATTAGTGAACCAGTCCCCAGAAAGCTACACCGATCAGGAGGGGGTTAGCAGTGACTAAACTCATGTTCGTACAAGCAAGCCCACGACAGAGCCTCGTTGAGTGGGTGAATCGATTACGTGAGCTATTCTGGAACAGCCTCGCCGCTGACCAATCGTCCATTGATGCAGCGTGGCAGTGGTTGACGAAGCCTGCCCCACCGCCAACGGATATGAGTGATCCCGGGTTGTGGATATACGGCCTTCGACACGAGCCAGTTGCAATCGGGCTTGCAGTGATCGGACTCACTGCTGCGATTGGAACAACATTGAGCACGTGTCAGGAACTGCGTGCCGCTGCCGAGAAGGGGTATTTAGACGACGTTGATGGCGTGGAGTGGGTTCGGGTCGCTGCAACTGTGATGGGCGAGGTGGAACTACAGAGCGGACAGCGGTTGTTCAGTGTCATTATGGGACTTGGAGCACTGAGTGCTCTCGGTGGCTTACTTCAGTATTACTTCCTTGTGATCTCGCCAGGGCTTCGGGTCGCTTTCCGTGCCCTCCTGATCGATATCTTCGCGGGTCTTTTCGTGGTATTCCTGGTGGGTATACTACTGCTGCCCGTCGTTGGTGGCCCGACTGCGTACCTGTATACACTGTATCAGGCAGCGAAGGCACTCCAGTGACGGGATAGAATCGGGAACCCATATTCAAGATATGAGGTGACCAGGTTACGGGCCCCTATCTGCGCTCTTCGCTGGGAGGTGACAGCCGCCCAGCGGCAGCTGCGCGGTCAGCAGGTTCCACCCGTCCATCGGCCCCCATCCAGCTAACCGTTAGTCCCACACCCGCCACACGCCGTGCGCTCGGCCTCCCAGCCCAGCCCCGACGTCGTGCTCGAGGGCTATCTCGCGCTGGCGGTTGGCTGCACGACCGTCTCCGCGGTCGCCTGGATGTCGTAGTGAACGCCGGCGTCGACCGTTTAACCAACGACGGCAATTCGCACCCGATTCTGTTGGTTAAGACCACATCGACAAGAGCCAGCCCATTCCATCAACTCCACCAAGCTCTCGCGATTCCGTACCCAACCCCACAGATGAGCCCCACCAGATGTCCGATCACGTCGGTCCGCCCGGCCTCCACAACGCCACCGAATTGCAGCACTGTGATCACACCGACCCCGATCGGCAAGAGCAGTACCGCGGCCTGCCAGTACGCTCGAAGTGCTCGCGGATCGACAGTCCCGTACTTGCCGCCATGCAGTTCCAGGTCGCCCCAGTGACCGACCACCAGATGGGCCCCGAGAAACCCAACGAACGCGAGCACACTCCCACTGGCGCCGAGCGTGTTCGTACCCGTCAGCGCAGTACTGATCGTCACCGAGCACAGCCCCGCCACGACGAAGATCGCCAGCACCTCACTGGTGTGCATGTGTTGTTCGCTCTCGCCGGCGAACAGCCAGAGGAACGCAGCATTCCCCGGCAGGTGCGTCACGTTCGGCGGGAACGCATGCGAGATGACCGCCAGAAACAGCCCTGGCGAGAGCTGCGGGAACGACTCTGTTGTGAAGAGCCACAACGCCCGGTCAGTCTCCCAGCCCGTAGCGAGTGTGCCCAGTTGGATCAAGTACCACCCCACGATCACGGCGAGGATGACCTCTGTCCCCGGTCGGTCTTCGAAGGCAAGTCGTCGACGAGCCACGCCAGCAAGCAACGCCCATCGCGACAGGTCGGCGTCGAACGCCGGCGGGCCCCACTCACACCCAGCCATCCGGCAGCACCTCACTCTCTGTCTGGACGAATGCAAGGACGGCCTGGATCTCGTCGAACCGCGGACCCTGACTGATCGTCCCCGCGTCACGGTCCCAGTCGATATAGTCGGCCTCGGCCAGGATTGGCAAGTGGATGTGTACCCACTCGGTCTGGCTGATCGCCTCCACCGATGTCTCTGTGGCGAGCGCCTCCGTGAGCTGTGTCGTCGCCATCTGTTCCTGGGTTGACAGTGCGGTCAGGAGTCGGCGCCGTGCCCGAGCTCGCAAGCTCTCGAACAGCGTCGGCCACGTATGCTGGTCCGTCATACACAGACTGGACAAGAGCTGGGTGTAAAAGCCGGAAACACCGTTTAGAGGGGCCAATAGGGGGATTGAAAGTCATCAACACCCACCTTGCTGGCCGTCAACCCCCTTTATTCACCTGCCTACTCTACACGATGGCATGGCCCAGGTGCCCGCCGACTTCGCCGAGGAGTTCGCGGCGAAAGGCGAGACCTTCTTCGCGATAGCTGAACTCCTCTATGCGAACCCGGATCGCCAGTACACCCAAGGTGAACTCGCCGACCGGTTCGACTGCTCAAGGACGACCATTAGCAACCACACCAGCGCGATGAGCGAGTGGCTCGAACGTCGTGAGGACCAGACGACGTTTGCGTGGGATCCCGCTGCGCACAATCCGGCAGCAACCGAGGGCGTAACGGCAGTGAGACAGTTCTACAGCGACCTCTGGAAACTGCTCAAGAAACACTCGAACACGGCGCCGGGCACGTTCGCGATCATGGGTGCAGTGATGTTCCTCGCTGGGGTGGTGTTGTTCGGCTTCTACGTTGGATTTTCGTTGAGCATCACCGCGGACTCGGGGATTCCACTCGCTGTCTATCTCGTAATTTCCTTTGGCTCGTTCGTTACCGGCGTCATCGTTACATTTCTCTCGCCGTTCCAGGCCTGGATCAACGGACTGCTCTGGCCACGACTGCCTGAGAATCCGTTCGGAAAGAACGAGTAAGAGCTACTTCTACTCGTGGTAGCCTGTGACTCATCAATAGCGAGCCCGTGGAAAGCTCAATTCTCCCAAAGCGATTTGATACGTCCCTCGATAGCATCAAGCACAGTAGAATAGACGTCCAGCGGATGGCGCGATGACAGTGACAAATCGGTAGCCTCTACTGCAGTTGGTGGTTGGTGGAAGTGCAGTCGTGCATTGTGTGGATTGGGATGACGATCCCAGCGACACTCCCATCGGCTATTATCCTGATTCGTTTCGATGTAGTGGAATGAAAAATCCCCCGTCGTGAACCAGCGAATATCGATTCGAGCAGCTACGACGGTCTCGGGATACTGTCCTGCGTCAAGTAGGGCGTGAAGGAGGCGAGGTTCATAGGTGTCCGGATCGAATTCCGTCTCCATAATGAGTGTCTCAGTTCGAAGGTGCCGGTCTAGGAGCTGTAGCGTCTGTCGGTCGGGTGGACCTGGCGACCCTGCATTCGAATCTGCTGGGTCTGGCTCCATCTATGCTGGGATGAGATGTCCATCGTTCTCTGCGAGCTGACGGGCGAGTTCGTACAGTCGAATGTCTCGAATGACACCACGCCACTCACTGACTGCAGCCATCCGGTCATGAATCGTCTCGTGGCTGGCGTCATCGTACACGCTCACAGCAGCTGGATCGGTAGCTTCAAATTCTTCTTCATAATTGGCCCGTTCGTCTTCAAGTTCACCAACCCGGTCGATAATCTCCTCGACAGTCAGTTCGTTCGCAATCCGGCTGGCGTCTTGCCATTCTAGATATCCCTCGTTACGTTCGTACTGCGCGGATCGACCAATACGGGTCACACTGACGATGCCCATGTCTACCAACCGGTCAAGGTGCTTTTTTGCAGTGTTTGGAGAGCAACCTGCGATATCTGCAATCTCGGCTGCAGGGGTGGGAGAGGTAATTCCCATGGCAACATCGTAGACACGACTAAACGTATCTTCTCCCTGCTGCCACCGCCGCTCGGTGGCTGATGGCTCCGGCGCCGGGTCAAACTCCATCATAGGCACTACTACGATTTCAAGCGAAATATATCTTTGTGAATTTCATATATTTGCGTTCAGTTGAGTGATACGGCTTCGACGGAGGAGACTTCATCGCTGGGAATAGCCGGTGATTTGTTAACCAACAATACTCTGCTGTTGGCCACTTTGTTGGTTAACAAAGTCGAGTCAGCACATCGCCCACACCGGGTTCCGGTGAATTCCGGAGTCTACAGTCAAATATCAGTGGCAGACGGTCGTACCGATGCTGGGGTGTTGAGACCGTCAACACAACCCTTCGAAGGGCCCATGAGGGACCGACACTGTCACCTATTCCTGCTGGACCACGGTATACCGAGCGTAGACCGGTGCCGCCAATTGCACCCCTTGGTCGCTGAGCCGATATGTCACGTCGACACTCGCGGGCGTCACTGCCACGAGTTCCTCAAACGAGACAGACGCCTCACTGACGACATCTCCCTCCCGATCCAGAACCGTCTGCACTGAGACGATAGGGGCCAACTCCTTCCCGTCAATGGTGCTCGTAATCCCACCCCCGACCTCGTCGACCCCAAGTTCGGCGTTGGCGTGCTCGGCAGCAGCTTTGGCGGCAGCCACGAACGCTTCTGTCCGCGCCCACTCGTCGAATGGAGTCGTCTCATACACCGGTTTGTGTTCCGGCTTGGCACCCTCCTGGACTTCGTCGTGGTTCGTGTGCTTCCAGGCAGCAACGTACCGAACGGTATCGTTCTCAGCAATGTACTCGACGTTCTCGTCGGTCTCGACGACCTCGGTCGACACATCGGCATCACTCTCTCCGCGAGCGGGGCCCCGAGAATCCGATAACGTCGGCTTATCGTCCATGGGTGTGTCTGTTGGGGTGGGCGTCACTGTCGGAGACTGGGTTGTCCGGTCCTGCGACGTCGCTGTGGGCTCGGTAGCCCGCGTGTCGGCAGGCTGACTCGTGAGACACCCACAGAGGGACGTCAGGGCGGTCCCAGTGGCAGCGAGGAGGGCACGGCGCTTCATATGGTAACTGCCTGCCGAGTATCTCAAGTGTCTTGTGTAGGGTCAAAACCCCACTAACTAGTAGTTCGAAGGCACCAAACTACGACTCCTCATCCGATGGTGGCCGACTTGAGAGTCGATCAAATCGACTCTGCGCAGCGTCTTGGCGCGACTCCGTCGTGTCCGCATCAGATTCCCAATCTGTGATCGACCCGGACTCGATTTCGACGGCGAAAATCGTATCTTGTCTCGCGGCGTCAGGCACGGTCGCTTCCTCCAGGACCGCATGCCCGACCTCTGATCCATCGCGTTCGAAAAACACCGTCGCGAACCCGTCCTCAATTGTATCGACGACCGCCGTATACACGCCGTCGTCGAGGTCGATAGTCTCACTCATTCGTATTGTTCTGTTAGCACAGTATCATTATCACTGTTGCGTACGATCACCGTATCGCCGCCGTTGTTCCAGATCGGCGACCCCGATCCCCAGTACAGATCCGTCGCTGTATCTGTCCCCGACCCAGTGTGCAACGTCACCGTCGCCCCGGACGCCAGCTTGTAGCCCTCTGGGAACGTGTAGGTCCGGCCAGCGGCATCTGCGACTGTCCATCCAGACAAGTCAAGCGGCTCGTCGCCACCGTTGCGGAACGTGACCGTCTCGCCGGTGAGGTTCCGACGATCATCACCCGCTGGGTCAGCTGTGATCGACACAATTTCTAGCGCATTCGAATTCCCATCGGTATCAGCGACCGTCGCTGGTGACGCACCAGCCTGTCCACCATAGCGATCTTGTTCGACCACGTCTCCACTGGTGCCCGGAGCAATCGCCGTCCCCTCTCGCAGCGCTGTCGGATCTGTCGTGGCTGACTGCTGTGTCCGGACAGCAACACTGGAGCCATCGCTCACGAGAACGATGTTCCCGTGCGTGGCCGTCCAGTAGGCCGGAATCGATCGATCAGCCAGCCGTTCCAACACCGCCTCGGCCGGGTGCCCATACTGTGACTCGTAGGCACTGGAGATGATGACTGCCTGGGGTTGAACCGTATCAAGGAGCGACCCACTCGTCGAACTGGCCGAGCCGTGATGGCCGGCTTTCAGAACCGTCGCCTGTAACTGCTCCCCGTAGGTGTCGACGAGATAGGCTTCCTGATCATCCTCGGCATCTCCAGTCAGGAGGAAGCTCGTCTCCCCGTGGGTGAGTTTGAGCACGATACTGTTCTCGTTTCGAGCGGCGTTTTCGAGATAGGGCTGGGGCGGACCTAGCACAGCGACATCAACGCCCTCCATCTGAATCTGGTCTCCTTCCCGAGTTTCGTACAACGTCACACCGTGTTCCTCGACGGCATCCAAGTATTCCGAATAGGTCTGTGTACTGGCAGCAATACCAGGGTCGTAGATCGCACCGATGCCGTCGGCTTCGGTCTCGTAGTAGTCGATGATTCCTGCGTTTCCTCCGATGTGATCAGCATCATTGTGCGAGACAACCAGATGATCCAGCCGCTCGATGCCGTGGGCTTGGAGATACTGCAGGACGTACTCGCCATCGTCGGTGAAATGCCCTGTATCGACGAGCATCGTCTCGCCAGAAGGTCCGATTACGAGCGTACTCACCGACTGCCCAACGTTGATGAAATGGACCTCGACAGTCCCCTCTGCTGCCGTCTGTGTGGCCCCCGCCGTCGTGGTTTCCTCCACCGGTGACTGTGTGGGTGACTCGATCGGCCCACCTGAGACACAGCCGGCGAGGACAAGCAGCGTGACCAGAAAGATCGCAAGGATAGACCGAGGCGAGCCAGGCATACACTCCAGTTAGGACTGTGCATGCATAGGCACACGTATTGGTGGACACCTCTGTATCGGAGACCGTTGGGCGGATCAGAGTACATCTGCCGGTGAGTGATGGTGATCACCTACCCCCAGAACTGTCAGTCGTTGTGTCCCTCCTCAATGGAAACGCTCCCGGCACCGATCTGGACAGCGATCGTTCGTTCCGGCGTGCCTCCGACGCGAACCGTTGCAGTTGATTCAGGGCCATTATCGAGTGCCGCAGTAACGGTATAGTTACAGAAGGTTGTCACAGAGAGAAATTACAGACGAAGACAGGAAACTGTGCCTGGTTTCCCATTCACCAGCTGTATCATCGTCTCACAAGCGAACATTCGAGTACGTTGGCTGGTCGTCCATGGATTCGAACGTTGTACCAGTCAGCCTGCTCAGTGTAGCCATTGGTGACTATCCGATATCCTGAAAACTCCCCAACATCTCAACACAGCACAGTTGATCTCACCGCACGATCGTTATGTTCCCGGAGAACACATCGTACGTAATCGGTCGTTCCTGACTTGGGGCTTCTGTTTGTTTTCTGAGTTTATGAACGCCATCTTCAGTGACTAATCCGCAGTTCGGATATTCGACACCGTTGTTAGAACTATCATACGGGCCGAGAGTGGATTCTAGGTAGTCCTCATTGAGGAACGCGGGGTGGAAGGTCCATCGCGTCTGCGAAATCACTTTTTGAGCGTGGCGAGTCGCGTACTCCGAGTCAACCCAACTCGTGACTGTGGCACTTAGATTCTCATCTGGGACGTTGACGATGACATCGTATGCTTCGTGTGAATCGATAGGGTAGTCACCAAGCCGTGTTTCACGGTACTGGAAATCATCGTCTTCGTATTTGGAATCATCGTACCATTCCAGAACGAGTTCCTTTGCTTGCTCTTTGGAGAAGCCTTCCATCGGCGTGCTTGCGGCGTTGTTCGTCGAAAGATCGAGTGCCTCATGCCCGTACTGCTCGTCAAATAGCGGCACAATGTCCCACGGGTTTTGCGCCATCCCACCACCTTCGGGCTGCTCCCCGGTCCGAAGCTGGTCGAGAAGGGTTTGCTTGGGATCCATGTAATTGTCTTTGTCGATACTCCCACCGGCGATGAGTCCCCCTGCCCGCGTGAGTGCGAATAAATCCAGGTCACTCTCAAGGATGCATACCGTGTTCGGATACCCTTCGACCTCGATTTTGTCTGTTAGTTCCAGAGTGTCCACGTGATATGTCTCCAACATGTCCCCGACATCAACTCGCAACCGCTCCTTGGCTGCATAGGCTGTCTGGTACTCTTCATAATACCCGGCACCCGATACCATACTAACCACGCCCAGATCAAGCGCTCTCTGCGGGGCGTCTTCAGCTGTCGCGACGAGTAGAGTTTCCTCCGATAGGGATGGGAGGGCATTTTTAAAGTAGTTCACCCAGTTTAGCGTTATTCGCGGATAGCCATCAGGCGTCAACTGTTCCTCGTTGAGTGTCGGCGTTTGATTGGTCTCAACCGGCTCCACCGATTCCACCTCAGTTTGCTCCTCAACATCCGGCGGGTCAGGGTCAGTTACTGATTCATCTTCGCCGCTACAGCCCGCGATTGCGAGCATGCTAGCGAGTCCACCTGTTCGAACGAATTGCCGTCGGGTGTACGAGTTGTCAGACATTATGGATTCTTTGGTGACGATAGTAGTTGCTCAGTACAGTTCACTCCGTATCGACTTCGACTCGCCCAATCGGAACATAGTGGTTTGCTCCCGGTGAAAACTGCTCAGCAGTCGATACAGTGAACAGATATGTTCCGTCTTCAGTGGTCTCGAAGACGTATGTACGCCGGAGTTCGCCCCCGGGTTCAATCCGGGGACTCACTTCACCGACAGAGACTCCTGTGTACTCTCCATCAGATGGGATATCACTGCTTACCTCTGTTGCGGACTGGTACACCTCATCATCCTCGGTCACGACCGCCAGATCGTCTTTCCAGACTGTGACTGGGTCGTCACCCAAATTTTCCATGCGGACGACGACGAGTATGTTTGTTTCACCGTCCTGGCCGTCGGTTTCACCTGGCTGGAGTGTTGAGACTGTTCGAACTTTCTCAACCGTGAACGCAACGGAACTGGTCGTTCCCTCAACGGTGAATTGTTCACCTGCATCGTGCTGTTTGATCGTTGGCGGCTCTGACTGGCTTTCCTGGACATAGATGGCACCGAACGACGCCCCAGCGACGAGCAGTACGATAGTGGCCATGATAGCCCGTTCAAATCTGAGTTCCACACGGCTAGTCAACAGATCTCTGGCCGGTGGCAGTGCTAACAGTCCGCTGAGGATACCGAGTACACCTCCGATCACTGTCGAACTCAGGAACAGTAGTCCCAGCAGGATGAGTACGATACCGCCGAGCCAGAACAGTGCCTCAACGATCTGGAAATTAAATTCGATTGCAGGAAGCAAGTACAGCCCCGCCACTATCAGAACAATCCCGATAGGTGGGGCGCCAAACAGAAACACAACGCCGAGAAGTAGCAACAAGAGACTGCCAATCCACAAGAGAACCGATTTGACGTTCACACGTCGGAGCTAATATGTCGGTAGGTAATATAATTACCGTATCCATTCAGCTTTTGTATTGGAATTTCCCAATAATTTATCAGATGGATTGTCAACGAGGTGTCGCGGTGGCTGGAGTGAATAGATAAATGTCTAACAGCATGTTCAGACGGGAGTTTGCCATATCAGGTGCTGGTATAGTTAGTGCATCGGTTGCAGGATGTTCCAGTTTTGGAGGCCCAAATATTTCAGAGGAAGAGTACCCCACTGGAACCTCACAAGACGGGATTACTGACCCTGCTACCATTGTTGATTCAACACGTACTGCGTTGGCTAACAATGGGTACAATGTCAAACTAGAACATGACGGGACAACGTTACGCTTTCACAGTGGTCTCAAGGATAAGCGCCACTACCGGAAAGTCGGGGACTCTGATTTTGCCAATGAAGTGTATTTTGATGGTGAGACATTATATATAAAATACGAAACGCATAGTGGTTATGAATACTACACAGGAAAAACAGAGAGATCTTTCAGCGACTTTCACGCATCAAACAGTTATTATAGAGAAGACCTCCCAGGCGATGAAGAGATTTTGTGGGCGAATATTATCAAACATATCCGAGGATACCATCTCCGGAATATTCTCGAAATTTCAGAATTTACTCCAGTACGGACCACCGATCGTAGTGGTCGGCCAGTTGTTGAATTCAAGATAGAAAGCGTAAGCCAGAGTGCCTTTGACGATACTGTTGCGGATTCAACTGGATCACTTCTAGTCGACCCGGAAAGTATAGCTCGCTCTGTAGATATCAAGGTGAAAACTTCATCATCGGGCGAGACCAGCATGGCTGAAAACAGAAGCTACCAAATCCAGGAACTGGGAAGTACCGCTGTTTCCCAGCCTTCCTGGGTTGAGGAAGAATTTTAATGACCGCCTTGTGCTTATCAAGAAATGACCAAGGACTTGTTCAATAGTTCACGTATAGATCGGAGAGCGATGCTACGTACGTTAGGTGGCGTAGCTGCGAGTGCTAGTTTGACGGGATGTCTGGGGGCGTTCGATGAAGAAGAGCGCGACGTGACTCTCCGCGGTTCGAACTGGGTCAAACCGTCCGAAAACGGTCCCGGAATTTCATCCGGATATGCGGAACCCTACAATCTCTATAGCCACGTGAAAACGATGAACGGTGTCACGTGGCCTGAGTTCGTGTCATGGCTGTCTGCGCCCGCAGCATACGTGAATGAACAGGGACGACTGCCACTCATTCCAAAAGATGTGGTAGCTGGTGGCGAGCCATTTGTCGTTGGGCAGGAGGGGAGTGATTGGCACCATAGCCGAGATATTCCTGCCATGGCTGCGCTCACGATCGACAAGACCGGTGAAGCAGAAGAGCAACGTCATGTGGCTGTGTTCCAACTACCAGAGTCATCTTCGAAACCAGAATTGAAACAACGTTTGAAGGACCTGACATCAGCTAACGGACGTGAAGTGAATGGTATGACTGTGCTGGAGGGAGGTGGGGGAGGGCTCAGTGATAATGGACAACTAATCAACAAAGTGACTGTAATCGAAGATGGACTATTGCTCGTAGAAGTTGGGTCAAATGGCGACTTGACAGGAGACGAGAGTGACTATCACCTACAGGAAACACTAGAGCGAGCCGGAACAGAGCGTAATCTGGATGATCACCCTGTCAGGCATGTATCGGACATGGATATCGTGACGACATACGGGCCGGCATACATCGAAGACGGTGAGACAGCCCCACGTTCACAGTCCGTTGGTATCGACTTTGAGGAGCAAACAAAAACAGTGGTGGCTGCGTATCCAGATTCAGACAAGGCAGCCCAGACCGGAGAACGATTCAGTGTCGATGACGGCAGTATTCGGTTCACAGCTGGCGAAGGGGCTGCTCGATTCACGCCTATGGCCGTCGAGTATCGGGCAGTTCGACAGGAAGGTCGAGCTCTGCTCTTCCAGGCAGAGATTCCCGACCTTGTTGGGACGATCAAAGAAGGCCCTCCCACGTGGTCGTACGGGATTGTCGATCGATAAATTCTCAGCTCTTGGCTATCCTTTGTCCGGCCAACAAACTCAGCAAACTCGCCGTCAGCGAGATTTTCTATGTCGACGGCTGGTCGACGACGACGTCACCACAGCGGGGACAGAGGAGTCGCTCGCGATGGACGGCATCGTCCATGATCCAGTCGCCCTCGATCGGGCTGGCGTGCTCGCAGGTCGGGCAGAACAGCGTCGTCTTGCTGAACTGCTGCTCTGTATCGTGGGTGGTGGACATTGCGAGGCTCATGCGTTCGGCGAGTAGTTGTGGCCGAGGGCGGCACAGACAATATTCAGGACGACCAGGCCACCGACCAGGAGCGGGCGGGTCGCGACGACGTTGGTCGCGAGCGTGCCTGCGATGACCAGCGGCAGCGGGATCGTCGCCCAGAAGGCGATGCCCTGGAAGACGGACACGATCGTCTCGACGACCGTCGCCAGGAGTTCCTGGAGGTTCGATGCGACCGCGGGCGGGCGTGGAATGGAGGGATCAGCAGTGGACATGACTGGATCGCGTACTTCATCCATGCACTGGCACCCCCATATAAAGCGCAGATCATCAGTATGGATTCGGCTCGCTTCACTGTTTACCCAGTGGGTTTCACACCTTTCACGGGGTCGGGAAACCGGTCTGAAACCGATGGAAAATGCACGAGAGGTTTTAGAACAGCAAATAAATCGATACAAAGAGCTCAGCTGGATACCCGCGGCGTGTTGGCATTCCCTGGGGAACAAACCCAACAAAGAGGGGTTCCAGCCGCATTCGGTAGCCGCTGTTGGAGCCGGCACGCGAAGTGGGAAGTTACGCTTTCCGGGAAGCGGTAGTTACCTCAGTGTAAGTCGTGGGGATTGTACTGGCGCTTGGGTCATTCATGCACGAGAAGTGTTCTGTAGACAAATTACCGAATACTGATGTCCCCTGATTTTTCAGGGGAGCAACAATCGTAGACGACTCAATCAAGAAAGCAGACCACGAACCCTGGTTGAGTGTGGCGAATTACAGACGAAGAGGTTGAGCTGACAATGCAATGGAGTCGAACACCCACCCCCCATTTGCAATATGAGCTTCACCGATACGGCGTTGGAAGACGAGATAGGGGAAAGGCAGGCATCGAGCGGAAACACCTGTACAAGAGCCTCAAGTGCGGAAAGTGGATGAATAGGATCATCACTGGGAAAAGTTATCAAAAAATACTCTAGATACTCATACACTATCTACATCTAGATCTAATTGTGGTACGGATATAGTTTTAGCAGGAGATATAAAAATATTTCCTAGTCTAGTATATGATTTGTAAATCAGTGGTTCAGAACCTCTTGCCATGAATTTCCCGAAAAGCAGGCCTCTCGATGGGTGATTGTGAAATCAACCCCCTTCCTTCGATGTCCCCGCTCATATTGCAAATGGGGGGAGGGTGTGAATTCTATCGTTCCCTGAAAGAGGATCAGGAGAACTATTCAAGAGAAGTGTATCTTGTCACACTCTCTTCTTGCAGGTGGTGGGAAAGGTATTTGCAAGATGCGGCTGAAACAACCGACTATCATGAATCAGGAGTCGGGGGATGGCGACTCGCAGCAACTATCTATCACCGATCAGCTCACGAGCGAGTACAATACTGTCTTCAAAAACAAGGATCTCATTGAGCCGGACACCATCGTTGACGAGGACCGAATTGTCGGACGAGACGAACAGCTTAACAAAGTCATCAACATCATCAAACCTGCTCTCCATGGAGACCAGCCCGAGGATATGCTGCTTCGTGGTCCTTCCGGTACCGGGAAAACTCTTATCGCCGGGACTGTCGCGACGAAGGCTATCAATATCGGTGAAACACGGGATATCGAGATGGAGTTCGTAGAGATAAACGGCAAACACAAGAAGTCGGAACACGAGGCTGTCCACCAGATTACTCACGAGTTTGAACGAGCGCTGGACCTGAGATACACCTCGAAAACTGGCGTCTCGACGAGTTCCCGCTACGACCGTCTCTTCGAGATTGTCGACGATCATCTTGACTTCGGAATCGTGATTCTTGACGAATTAGACCTCCTCGTGGGGGACAACCGAAACAAAGACAAAGCGCCTGCGTTCTCGGATATTCTCTACAAACTCTCACGAGCAAAACGGATCGGCAAGATGGACAGCGCATTCACGCTCATCGTCACGACAAACAGTCCGAACAACTTGATGAACGGACTCAATTCCCGAACCGACAGTACGTTCAATCCAACCGAGGTCTCGTTCGCGGACTACAACGCTGAGGAACTACGAGAAATCTTGGAACACCGTCAGGATGCTTTCTACGAAGAAGCTCTGGACACGGAAGTGATCCCGTACGTCGCAGCGATCGCCGCTCAGGGCGAAGGAGACGCCCGTTTTGCGATTGACCTCCTTCGGGAGGCCGGAAATATCGCGAACCGACGTGAAGAAACCATCGTCACCACTGAGCACGTGGAGCAAGCGAAAAATCAAGTCGAGAAAAACTATGTCGTCGATATAATCGAAAATGTTTCCGTCCAGAAGCAAGTCTCGCTCTTCGCGGCTGCTATTGTCAATCAATATGGCCAGCAGCAACTCAAGCAATCAGATTTGTTCACTGAACAGTCTGTGCCTGCTCCCGTCGCGCATACGCTTTACAACTGGATCACCGAGCACAAAGATATTGAGCAGCGTTCGAAGCACAGTTTTCTACGGTGGATGCGGGAGTTGGATACCTACGAGGTCATCGAGTTGAACCGGAAGGGACGGGGCAACGAGAGAGGTGTCTTCGCTGAGTATATTTTCCACAATCTCTCTGCTGAGGTGATGGTCGAGACACTAGCCGACAAGGACGATCGGCTTGCTGATATCTTGGAGGAAGAGGACATGATCAAACCGGTCGTTCGGAACAATCTCAAGAATTTCTGAACGAGATCCAATAGGGGATATGGGTATGGTCAATTTGGGAAGCTCATATTGCAAACGGGGTGTCGCTTCGCCTTCAAACATGTTCAATACGTTAGGTGCTCATATTGCAAATGGGGTGTCGGTACCCAGTCGTTCCCCGAGAATTCGCAAGCAGCGAGCGTGACCCATAACTAAATCTTGAGAGTGAAGTTGTCTCTTTGATATTTTATACTTCTAATTTACAATCCATCAGGTTACGATAGCTCATATTGCAAAAGGGGGGCTGTGGAGGATCGGCAGTGAAACGGAAGTCTCTGACTTCAAGCTCATATTGCAAAAGGGGAGTCTGTAGTGGGGCAATTGTTCATGCGCTCATATTGCAAACGGGGTGGGTGGTGGAGCAGCTGTACATAAACTGATATTGTAAGCGGGGGAGTAGATAGTAGGGCAACTGTTCATGAGCTCATATTGCAAACGGGGTGTGGTACAGACCGGTAGCGCATACTTCCGTCTTCAGGTCTAGGGGAGGTCAACTAACTCGGAATCAAGTGTGTATCCAGTCGTATCCGTCGGATCCCAGAGCAAACTACTACCAGAGAGTAGGACAGTTCAGTCACGAAGGCAGGTTCTTTATTGACAATAATTAACAAAGGGGCGTGCATACAACCATCTACGACGCCCTCCATGTCCCATATGTCATCCACTACCGACGGAATCGGGCGGTGTCCGGAATGCGAGACGGTCCTGACTCGATTCCATATCCTACTGGAGTACGAAAATGCAGATGGCGAGGACGCTATCTGGGCCGATTGTCCCAACTGTGGGACAGTCGTTCATCCCGAACCCACTGACGATGATACGTGAGCGTATCCGGGAGTTCGTGACTTCATCAGAACCGGTATTTGAGTGCCGACAGTGTGGCTATACCGTCGAACAGTCGGCAGAAACCTGTCCGGAATGTGGGTCCTCAAGTATTGCTCAGTACAGAGTCCAATAGCGACCTTCCAAACAGTCTCTGACGAACGGCATCACCAACTCTATCTATCATTTGTACAACTCCATAGCTGTCGCGGGAGCCTCCCGAACTCTCCCCCAGCAATACTCCCGCGAGGTTACTCCCACGGGTACCGGCCGTGGCGCTCGCGATAGGCATCGGCCCGTTTTTCGAACTCCTTGTCAGCCAAATCTTCGGGAGTCGGATCGTCGCCGTGGACGTCGTCTTTGGTGAGCCTGTCCGGGAAGTGATCGGGGGTGTCCTCCCCGCTGTCATCCGTGGTCGGTTCGTGACGAGGCTGACAACAGCTGTTGCAGACCCAGATCGGGCGATCCATGTAAGGGTGACTCGCGAATCCGTCCGTTTCGATGTGCGTGTGGGTCCGCATGTCGGCACAGGTTCGGCAGTAGTACTCGTACTCGACGCCGGACTCGCTGACCATCCGGGTGACAGCATCGCCATTGGGGTCGATTTCGTAGCGCTTGAGGAATCCTGGGACGACCCAGTACTCGTCCTCGGCGAGATCCATCGCTGCCGAGAGGGCTTCATAGGCTGTCGAGTCGGTCAGCGGTGTCCCGTCCTCGCGATAGATCACAGGCTCTGTATCTGGGGCGTCCCAGGCGGTTGCCTGGACGGCGGTCTCTAGGATGGCCTGTCCTTCGGGCTGGTCGACCGGTGCTTCCGGGGGTAGATCCGGCCAGCCCTTCGTGAGCGTACTCGAGGGCTCTGAGTTGAACTCCGCTCGGGGCATGACCTCCGCGTAGGGGACGTCGAAGTCGCGGGCGAGATCGTCTTCACTCGCGACGGAGAAGGCCGCGGCCCCCAGCGCTCGTGCGTGGTAGTCGGAGTTGGCCTCGACGACGGCGATCACGACACGGCCGAACGACCAGGGCTCGACGGTCGCCTCCTGCATGCTTTCGGGGACTGACGATTCGCCGATCTCTTCGCTGGCGCAGAAGGGACACTCAAGCTCCCCCGTGGGGATGTCCCGCCAGCAGGTCGCACAGGTACTGGTGTCGTCCCCGTCGTGGGCCGGGTAGTTCCCAGGTGTCCGCTCCTCCTCGCGACGGTCAGCATCGGGGTCCGAGCTCGCAGCGCCGCGGATGTCAGCAGGATCGAAATCAGGGTTACGATCGGTCACACACCGTCTTCTACTCGTCATGAGTTTTAAAGCCTCGGCCAGCGGGTGGAAATAAAATTGAACAGTTCGATAAAGGGGTGTCCGGCCAAGCGTATAACGGAGACTGCCACTCTGATTTCCGCTTCAGTGAGGGTTGTGAGGGGACTACATCTCGGGCCTATTCTTGTCGTCGTCATCCAAGATATCTTGATTGAAGTCGGGTGCTGAGGAGAACTGTAAAGACTGTCAGCCCTGTAGGTCCGTATAGAACCGTGTCAGCGGACAAGTGGATCCCGGTGACCGAGGAAACGCGAAAGGAACTCCAGGAATTGAAAGAGCCAGGGCAGACGTACGATGAGTTCTTGCAAGAACTAGTCCAACAGCGACGAAGACGGGATCTGGAACAGCGCTTCCAGGAGCTGGAAGAGGCTGATAGTAACGACCTGATATCACTCTCGGATATTTGAAAGGGTTTGCCAGCACCGGACGCCGGTGTCAACTCCTAATCCGCTGGCAAACAACTCGATGGAGGGGTGTCTCGCTCCACCCATCAGAGCGCAGCCCACATCCTGTAGGAACATTGATTAGATGGGCGTGTGTCA
Source organism: Haloarcula pelagica (assembly GCF_030127105.1). Taxonomy (NCBI): domain Archaea; kingdom Methanobacteriati; phylum Methanobacteriota; class Halobacteria; order Halobacteriales; family Haloarculaceae; genus Haloarcula; species Haloarcula pelagica. Next base: position 122,929 of record NZ_CP126163.1, read on the forward strand.
GTTCTGCTGCTCTCCATGAACTACGACATCGACAGCGGGAAACTGCTCTATGCACTCGGTGTGGTGTTTGCCACGGCGGCGTTTCTCTACTTCATTCGGGACGTCGTGTTCGATCTCTCGATCACGGTGAAAGCTGCCCTGTTGTTCGTCGCATTTGTTGTCTTCTTCGTCGCCGGCGTCGCGCTACAGCGGGACGTCCTCGATGTGGTCGGATTTGCACTGGCTGGCATCGCCTACATCGTGTTCGTCGGCTATGTCGTCCTCCGGTACGAACCGAGTGAAACCTGGACCTTCCTGTTACTGGCAGTCTCTGCGGGCCTGTTCGTAACGCTTGGTTATGCACTCCGCGAATGGAACCTGACACTCTCACGGCGGACGGCGATCGGGATCGCACTGGGGCTCGTCCTCGTGAGTACGGTGTTAGTCGGTATCGACGCGGTTGGCGGTGGCGTGACCTACGATCTGCAGACGAACGAGTCGGTCACTGTCGAACCGCCGCGTGCGACCGGACAAGATCGTGGTGTTGTCTCGATGACGGAACGAGTCGGGACGATGACCGCCACGAACCAGTTCGTGTTCACAAGAGCACTGGATCTCCCACCGCTTCGGGGCTGCCTTCTCGGAACCGATTTCACCACCCATAGGGAAGTCTGGGTCGGATACGATCCCGCTCGTTTCGAGCAACCAAATGTCATTCGCGGGGACTCGATGCTTCAGTTTGGGGTGACGGCTGATCTGCTGATCGACGTCAACCAGACTGAACCGATAACCTACACCATTGAGCGAGACGCCAACTGCGAAGGAGAGCGAGAAAGGCCAACGCTTGTCGTCAATACGCTCGAAGCAGATACCTAATCGGCGCACTGTAGCGTACACTCATAGAGTGTGTGCTCCCCCCCAGTACGGTCGATAACCTTTCTTACTCGCCGTCCGCGTCGTCCTGCAGATCCTCGAGGAACTGGTCTTTCGAGTGGTCCAGATCGTACTCGTTGATCAGATCCAGCGCTGCCAGCGCTGCACCGTCGCTGGCGATATCCGCACCGAGAAGCTGGCTGAGATGCGCCACGGCGTGGTAGGCGTGCTCGTGCTCTTCGGCGCCGGTCTGATCGTACTCCATGAAGAACCGTCGCCACGCGGTCGCTGATCCGCTTACACTGAGCGTCCAGTGAGGTGGGTCGTCCGACGTTGACGATGGCCGTTCGTAGTGTTCCGAGAGCTGGTCGAACAGCCGGTCGACGATGTCGCCCTTCCAGACCGTGGGACGGTGCGGATCGAAATCCGGAGCGATGAGGTCGGTCCACTCGCTGTAGGATTGGATCTTGTGGGAGAGCGAGAGTCGAATTTCCTGTGTCTCCAGGGCGTCGGTGTGCTCCCAATCGCCGACCCGGCGGAATCGCTCTGCAACGCCGCGGGCGTCGATGGTCAGGGAGGGGAACGCTTCGTCCCCAGTCGTCGACGTCGCCTTGTCGGTGTCCTGCTCGTCTGCGTCCTCTGCTGGCAGTGTTGGTTGGTCTTGTGTCGACATAGTTCTCTGACGGGCCGCTCTCTCTGGAACGCCCCTCACCCACTAGGGGCGCAGAAAACCGCTGTCGACAGCCAGCGGACGAAAGAGGATCTAAAGCCCGTGGGCTTCCATCTCCTGGTCAGCTATCGCCTCGGCCTCGAAGGTCAGCAGGTGCGACCGGAGACGGGCGTGAGCACTGTCGGCATCGCTGGAAACGCAGAAGCGGTTCGGCTGGGCATCCCGCGGATTGCCCCCGCTGTCGATCCACTCCTGTAGCGTAAACTCTCGTGCTTCCCGGTCGCCGTCAGCGGTTTCGAAGACGGCTGCGACCGACGGCGTATCGTGGTTCTGAGCGACGTATGCGACCTCGACGGCGTCGTGGCTGGCATCGAAGCGCTCCCAGCCGTCGACCTCGGCAGGCGGGTCCTCGGCAAACTGCTGGATCTCGCGTCGGACCAGTTCGTCCTCGGCGGCCTCGCGCCAGGCCTGCTCGATATCTTCGAGTTGGGACTGCTCGATGTCTTCGAGGACCTCAGCGTGGACGCAGTCGCCCGCCCAGGCCAGCACTGTCTGGGCTTTCTGGTAAACTACCTCCGGTTCGCCCGCCAACTGGCCGATGTTCCGCTCTCGGGGCGTCATCGAGAACACCTGGTACCGCCAGAAGCCGGGGTCATCTTCACGGTCCTCGTCGCGATCGGGCGCCCACTCCTCCATCGAGGTCCGGATGTCCTCGTGGTGGTGGAACCCGGTTCGGAAGCCAGCGGCACAGAGAATCCGTTCGGCGAGGTCGATGGCACGTTCCTGGTCGTCGGCAGGCACCTCGTCGGGGCGCTCGACGTCGACGTGGAATGGGAGTCCGACGTCGCTCGCGATGGCTCGCTGGAAGTCGGGTTCGAGCGGGAAGTCGTCGAGGAAGTACGGTTCGATCGGGGTGTCAGTCGTCTCCATTTTTCGAAGCCTCCACCCCGTGAGGCGACAGAAAATTGACGCTGGTGTCAGCTGGATCTAGAGGTACTGGTCGACAGTCTCGCCGTGCTTCATTTCGAGGATATCCCAGTCGACGGCTTCCTCGTACTCGGTGCGGATCTCGCCGTCGACGAGCATATCGTCGACGAAGGCGTCGACCTGAGTCTCAACGGGGGCGTCCTGCAGACAGCGCTCCTTGGCGGTGAACCGGATGCCGCAGAAGGTCCGGTCGTCGGCTGCAAGCTGCCAGAGCAGGAGTTTGCGGTTGCCATGACATCCTCCCCGTCGTGAACGACGGGGTTTCCTCCGTGAGAGTCTCAGCCGGTCTAAGACTCGCCGGAAGCAACATTCCCGTTGTGGTGGACGGTACTCGGGTCTGTGCGCTGTTCTTTGGGACTTTCCCTCGCGGGAGAGCGTGGTGACTCCGACCAGTTGTGGTCGTCCCACTCGAACCGCACGGGCCGTGCCATCGGCCTGACTGCTTTCTCTGTGTGCCGCTTCAGAAACGTTTCTGACGCCGTAAGGTCGGCGTGTCCCTCGAACCCACACGGGCAGGTGAGCGTGTCTTGATGCCGTGTCGTCCGGTCTGTGCCGCCACACTGCGGGCACTCTTGACTGGTCCACGCTTCCGACCGGACTTCGACCGAGATACCGTATTCCTCGGCGGTACAGACCAGTCGCTCGGTGAATTGCTTGAACGCCCAGAAGTTGTGCGTTTTCGCGTTGGTTTCGACCGACCAGTGTGTTTCGAGTACGTCGGTCAAGCCACCGATATACACCGTATCGACACCTTCGGCGTACAGTCGGTCCAGCAGGTCACGACACAGTGCTTCTTGGGCGTGGTTGCGGCGACGGGTCCGCTTCCGATACAGTCGCCGGATACGGTTGCTACTGTATCGGCCTTCCCGTAGCTTGGACTGTAACCGGGCGATTTCTCGCGTCGTCTGCCGGAAACGGTCGAATAACTTGCGGCCTTCGTACAGGTATTTCTCGCCGGTCGTCGTGGTACAGGCAACGAGATTGTTTGCACCAATGTCCAGAGCGGCCATCTCGTCGGCCAGTGGAGTATCCCGTGCATCGTCAGAAACAGTCACGGGTTGCGAAGCTCGGAAGGTGCTGTCAGTCTCGTCGTACCACAGGTCCAACCGGCCCTGCTTCTCGTAGTCGGGCCAATTCGGGTCGCCAGCGATTTCGAGGCGGAGACGCCCAGTATGGTCGTATCGGTCTTTCAACTCGCTCCCGACCAGTATCTCAAGCCGGGACCGCTCGCCCCATTCGACAGTGTACGATGTGTTTCGAATGACGGTTTTGAGAACACGTCCATCATCCTCGTTGCCACGGAATCCCGGCGGTTCCGGGTGTTCCGTAACCGACGTGCTCGACTCGTCGTGGTACTTGTTCTTCGTATCGAAGAACCCGCGCCAGGCTTCACTGTTTTTGCGAATGACCTGTTGAGCGGTGGACGCACCAAGCACGCCTTTGTATTTGCCTTCGAGACTGCCCGTATCGGCGTCCCACACGTCCTCGCCCTCGAAGCCGCCCTTGTCGTTGTATCGCATGAGGCGCTGATAGTTAACTTCGTTCCAGAGAGCGGCGGAAGCGTCCAACAGGTCCCGTAGCAGTTGCTCACCATCGTCGGAGAGCGGTCGCACGGCGAACGTGTTGGTACGCTTCATGCCACAATCGTTTTAACGACTCTCCGTCAAATAAGTCTTGTGAGACAATGCGACCAGCAATAGATATTTCGCATGGACTACACGGACGGGTGAAAGACTACGCCGAAGCAAACGACCTGTCGCTCGATGAGGCGTATATCGAGGTTCTGGAAACGGGACTCGAAACGTTGGAGACTCAAGACCAGCAGTAACGGGGCGGTTTCTCACCAGAGCTTACGCGATTCACGCCCGCCCTGTTCGGTCCTCGGTTCCGACTTGCGGTCGGAACACTCGTCCCTCACAGGAAGGGCGGGACTCTCTCGCTGTCACAGGTAGCCAGTTCTTCGAGCAGTGCTTCGTCGTCTGTCGTAGTGTTCACTGGTGGAGTCCTCCACCTTTCTGGGGGCGCAGAAAACCGCCGACTCCCCCAACCGGCTGTCGCCGACGGGATTTTGGCTGCGCTCGCCTGTCCCGGTGGCCTCCCATCACGGTCTCCTCCCGACACCACGATGGGGATCAGGTTTCGGCGTTGGGATCTGCCGGTGTGTGCTCAGATACCTACTTTGATAAACCCTCAGCTGATGAAAGATTTCAACAGTCCAGCTGAATAGAGAGCGAGACTCAGTCACACGTTCGTCACACGGCACTTCTGGATCGAATCGCTCAGTACAGCGCGCTAATCGAGCGTTATATACTCTTTTCAGTACTGACCGGGGTCATGCCAGCGACTGAGAATTATATAGGCTTGCCTCGATGTCCCCGCTATGGAGGATTACACACTCGACGACGTGGACCGGGGAATCCTGTTCACCTTGCAACGGGACGCCCGCAACACGACCATCGACGAGATCGCCGGTGAGGTCGATGTCTCGCCCAGTACCGTCCGGAACCGGATCGACCAGATGGAGGAGGCGGGCGTCATCGAGGGCTATTACCCGAAGATCGACTACGAACGTGCGAACTTCCCGCTCCACGTCATGTTCGTCTGTAGCGCCCCGCCCGAACAGCGCGAGGAACTGGCTGCAAAAGCACTGGAGGCTCGCGGCGTCGTCGACGTCAGGGAGATGCTCACGGGCAAGCGCAACCTCTACGTCGAGGTGGTCGCCACGGACACGCGCGATCTCACCGCCATCACGAACGAACTCTCGGGACTGGGGTTCGACGTCGAATCCTCCGAGATCATCACGAGCCATTCGGTCCGCCCCTGGGGCGAGTTCGAGTTCTGACCGCCCGCACCACGGTGTGACGAACCGGTACCCAGGTGGTATCCAATTTTCGCAACTCTAACGGTGATTTCCGTAGATTTCGCAACCTACTAGCTGTGAGACACACAACACTTTTGCGCTTCTCACGATTCTGGGTGCTTGAGGGACGAAACGGGTCAGCCATCGGCGCTTACCCGGGATCATCATGAGCAACACCAGCACCACCACATCGGGCTCTGCAGACCAGACCCCGACCGAACCGGAGGTAGACCGCGTCTCCGATGCATTGCGCCATGGGGACCGCCGCCACATCCTGCTGACTATCGCCGACGCCGAGCTGGCCGACGAAGAGAGACTCTCCCTCCAAGAACTTGACCTCGACAGCACGGACCGTCCCGCAGTGGAACTCGTCCACAGACACCTCCCAAAACTCGCCGAGGCGGGCTACATCGAGTGGGACCGAGAGATGGGGACGATCACGCGAGGCCCGAACTACGACGAGGTCGGGCCACTCCTGCAGTTGATACAGAACCACAGCGACGAACTGCCGGGAGAGTGGTCGCTCTAACGCCCCACGTTCACGAGAGAGCAGTCGTGAGCTACGACCGACGGTCACAGGAACTGATCTAAGAGAGGATGGTCTCGACGATCACCGACGTTCGGGTGCCCGCCGATGCGTTCCCACTGGGACAGATCCTGCAGGAGTACCCAGACATCGAGATCGAATTAGTGCGCATCGTACCGACAGATCAGGGAGTGATTCCGCTGTTCTGGATCACATCCGACCGGGAATCAGAGATCAAAGCGACGCTCCGGGCGGATCCACTCGTCGAACGTCTCGACGAACTGACCCGGATGCCCGACCGCGTTCTCCTGTCGGTCAACTGGAGCCCGGACATCGATGCGCTGGTCGGGACACTCATCGATCTGGGCGTCGTGATACTGAGTGCTGAAGGGACAGCAAATTTCTGGGAGTTTCGGCTCCAGTTCGCGGATCGTGACCAGTTGTCGGCATTTCGCCGACAGTGTGCCACGCACGACGTTCCAGTCGAATTACTGCGAGTGTACAATCCAACACTGCCGACTGATCAGGGACCACTGACCCCAGAGCAACGGGAGGCTCTGGAGCTGGCCTACGAACACGGATTCTGGGATATCCCGCGTGGCGTGACGCAAACTGAACTCGCCACGCTCGCTGGGATTAGCGACAATTCGATGTCACAGCGCCTCCGACGTGGAATCAGGGTCGCTGTCTCTGAACTCCTCTACGGGACCACCACCGACTCGCCGAGTGGAGACAGCGAGGGAGAATAATATAGCGTCTCGATATCGAGAGTAGGCCATTTCACAGAAGTCGTCGTATTGACGAATCAATGATAACCGGGCGCATCCAGGCCGCAGGTGTCATCCCCTATCCAAGACCGAGGATCGTCCCTCGCCGGTGATTCAAATGAGTTCTGAGCAACCCAACCCGTTCGACGAACACGCAGAACACGTGTCGTACGCGACCCACGACTGGAGCGACGAGTGGCCCATCTCTGGGACAGTCGTCGACGCGATTGCACACCACTGCGGTACCGACCCGATCGATCTCGCTCCGCTGTACCGCCACGTCGATGTGGACGCTCTGGATCAGTTGGTCACCTCCTCCGCTGACTCGTCTCGTCCAGAGGGGCACTGTCGGATAACCTTCGACTACGATGGCGACGAGGTCACGGTCACCCACGACGGTGAGGTGACTGTTCGCACTGGCGGTGTCGCACCAGACCAGGATGGCATTGACGAGGCGACCTTCGAGAGAGAACTGGCCCGTCTCGTCCGGGCAGCGGCGGCGAACGGTGTCGACGTCAGTGGTGCCTGGCCTGTTCGGGACGAGACCCCTTCGCAGAACTGGCGAATCGAGATAATCGCTGGCCGGTGACTTAGTACTGGATGCGGATACTATCCGAACCGAATCTCGGGTAGAGAGATATCGATTCGACTATCTGAGGGTAGATACGCAACAGCACCGTCATCATGATCTATGAACCGTTGGTTTCCGATTCGAGGGCAGGATACGATTCGTAGACCTTCTCCATGGCCGATACTGAAACTGACAGACACCACGCGGGCGGACAAGACACTGGCGCATACGGGCCTAAGTCAGCTACCCACCGGCCGCTGATCTAGAAACTGGAAACCAGTTCGTTAAAGCTGGGACAATAACTGGGGTTTGAATTTCAGACATATTGAAAATAGACTATTATTTACTAGTACCATACAAATTGACGGGACGCGGAGACAGCTACACAGAGCGATTCAGAACTCGATACGGATTCCCGCGTCCCTCCCTCTCTGGGAGGAACAGTCACGTTCCGCCATCTGGAGTAGCCGGTTGAGGTCGGAGCCTCCACCGCTGACGATGACTGATCGGCTGGCTTCCTAAACCACACGATGGCGACAGGATTAGTACAGATCTTTCACACGGCGTGACGAAACTTTGATTATTCCGATTGCCTCGGGCACCGGGAGCACAGGCGGGGCCTCCCCTGCTATGCTACGGTGCGTTCTCGTATCGAAGCCGCAGCGAGCTCCTGTCGGAGCCGGTTGGCCCCTTCAAGCGAGCGGTGGGTTTTGTTTCTAATTCCTAGCATAAAAAATCTACTAGGACTTCTCAGGAATCCGCCTTGTCGGGCTGAATATCACGGAGTCGGTCGCTGATCTCGTCGTCGTACTCAGCGAGCAATTTGTAGAACTCGTCGATGGTCTCTTCGGCAGTCTCGCCCTTCGCTTTGATGGTGACCTGGTCCTCGTCACGGGTTCCAGTACCGCGTTTGAGCCGGGCTTCCATGCTGGTCCCGATATCTGTTCGCTCGATACGCTCGACGTCGGCTGAAGTGTCGTCTGACATGGTTTTGTGTCGGGAACGCTCTCTCTGGAACGCCCCTCACCCCGCTGGGGGCGCAGAAAAGTACGGTCAGTGGTCGCTGTCGAAGGCTAGCAACGACGCCTGCTCGCCGCCAGATAGCGTTGAGACGGACACCGACCTGCTCTCCTCCTGGCGCTCTGAGTCCTGTCCTGCGTCGTCTGGGGCGACCTCCTCGGCCGTGTTCTCGAACGCCGAGGTGAGCGACTCCCGGAGGTCCTCGACCTCGTCTTTGTCGAGTTCGCGAACGCTCCCGCCCATCGGCGAGTGGGATGTCTGCCAGGCTCGTTGGTACTCGACGGTCAGCGAGTCGCCCTGGACGATGTAGGCGTCGAGATTGAAGAAACAGCAGTTCAGCGCTGCCATTTTCGCACAGAGCGGGTCCTTATCCTGGCCGACAAACAGCGCTTCCGGATGGCGCCGACCGCCGACCAGAAGCATCCGCCCGCTCCCGCAGGCCGGATCGAGGACTGTCTGTCGACCACCGGTTTCGTTGTCGTCGACGATTCCGGAGATCTCGGCCATCATCTCGCACACAGAGTGTGGAGTGAAGTGCTGGCCGAATGCGTCGCTGGACATCCCGTACTCCTCGTAGACGGCGCCAAGAACATCAGCGTCGGTCTCTGCCATGCGCTCCTGGAGCTGGCCGAACGCCGTGGCGAAGAGGTCGGCCGAGCGCTGCCCCTCGGGCTGGTCCAGGTCGGCCCTATCGCGATAGCCCTCGAGAATCTCCAAGTAGGGCTCGTCCCGGCGCTGGAGCGCGAACAGCATCAACTCGACCCAGTCGCGGAAAACGGTATGGGCGCTGTGGCCGCGCTGGCGGATCTGTTCGAGCGTCGCAACGAGGTCGTCGACGTCGACGTGTGGAGAAGCCATCCTCTCACCCCTCTGGAGGAACAGAAAACGGGGGAGTACTGCGTCTTAACCAACAATCCCACGGCGACCCGGCTCAGCGTTGGTTAAGAGCAGCGACCGAGGTCGTACAGGTTAGCCAACAGGCGCTGGAACAGTTGCTGGTCTGTCGGCCCAACAGGATCGAGTTTCTCGGGACGTTTGGCGAGCACACTGGCGAAGTCCTTGTCGGGCACCCAGCCACTCGATCGCTTCGTCGCGTCCCACTCCTGGACGATGGCCTGTGTAGCGTTCTCGGTGACGTAGACGGCTCGAATCGCTGGCCGCTCGCGCAACGGCGCCCCGGTGACTTTCCGGCTGCCGGGTTTGACTTTCCACTCCAGCAAGAGCCCGGCGCGAACCTGGACTGCATACACGGGCACTTGCTCTGGACCGGGCGACTCGCGACGGCCGCCGTCGGCCCAGGATTGCGGCAGTGGTTCGGGATCTGACTCGTCTTTCCAGCGCCACGTTCGTTTTTTGCTCGCGTTCCGTGAACTGGATGTGTAGGCACTTCCCATAGTGGATCTCTCACCTCCCCTGAGATGCAGAAAATCAGGCGTAGATTGCGTCTATCCTAACTTTCTTGCACTTAGCGCTAGTACGAAAGACCACGAGGACTCCCCGATGAAAACAGCCGAGTCCCCCGCTCCGACCAGCGATCGTTCTGCCCCGGACCAGTGGGTTGCTCGCCAGCCCGAGGGCACGCGCGACCTCGATTTCGAGACGATTCGCCAGTCCCGATCGACGACCTGGAGTGCTGCACTCGAGGCGAGCGTCGACATCGACCGCGGCGGTCGCCCGGACCTGTTTCTGGTCGCTGTCGACGACGACTGCCCGGCCAACTGCTCGCTCGCCGAGTACCCCTCTGGCGAGCATGCTGGTTGGTGCAGCTGCCAGGTCTTCCAGGCGACCGCAGTCTGCCCGCATCTGTGTGTGCTCCGCCAGCGGGCCGCTCTCGGCGATCTCTGCTTTCCTGTCCGGATCGACGGCAGTCAGTCGCCGTCCGTGTAGGTACAGCTTCGATATTCGAGCCGGCGGATTTCTAGAATGGTTTTAGCGGGGGTACCAGTTCGTCATCGCCACCACCAGACGGTAGCAATTCAGGGTTGAAAAACAGTCGGTTCCACTGTCCAGCGTTTCTCTTATACGATACTTTGACGGTTCGTACTTTTGGATAGTTTGGGAAGAGTTAATAGAGCCAGACCGGTTGCATAGACGTCGATACCGGGATTTTCTCAGACCAACACAGTCGACAAGAGACTCGGACTCCGAGTCGATACCCACGAAAGTGAACTCACGATTCTAGGACTCGTCGATACAATGGGGGTCAGCCTGCTCGACCTACTCGCCTCTCTGTGAGATCATCAGTGTTCGAACGAGGTTTCCCATTCAAGAATAATATGTCCTGGAACCGGTTCTCGGGGCGAAAGACTTGCTATAGGCCACGAGCCGCTTCTGACCGAGAATTCACCTATCTAGGCAGATATCCTCGAATAAGAAATTAAAAATGCAGTTACGTGGGAAGAAACGTATATGATATAGAAAAAGCAGAGTATATGTAGGTAAAATCTCAATTATGAGAATAAATGGAGAAATATGGTTTCATAATGGGTATAATGTCGAAAAGGTAGGGACAAAATCCGAAAATATATCTGCTACCCTGTATGTTCATACCCTGCTGTGATGGCTCTTGTGAGCTACCGGCCGTAGCGTGTAACGTGTGTACAGCTGTTATGAAGCTATTAGCTACATTCCGAGTAATGAATAATATATGTACTACTGTTATTCTGTGGTTTGCGAGGGGTGCAACTGCCAGCTCAGTGATTCAGCTGTGAATTGGCGTTCTTCTGGATCTTCAACTCGATCACGTTCTTAGCCTGAAACAGGCGGTTTGGCAGTTCCTCGGTAAACCGGTCGCCGTCTAACCGTGCTGCAGGCCCGGCAATGCTGATTGCACCGAGGACTTCGCCGTCGTCTGTGAGGATTGGGACTGCAACGCCACGAAGGCCCTCGACCGCTTCGCCACGGTTGTAGGACACACCCTCTTCCCGAATCTGTTCCAATGAGTCGAACAGCTCTTCGCGATCGTGGATTGTGTGCTCTGTCGTCTGACGAAGCCCGTACTCCTGAACGATTGCTTCGATCCGGTCTTCGGGGAGGTGGGCAAGAATCGCTTTTCCGAGCGCCCTGTCGTGGAGCCGTGCTCGTCGACCGATCGATGCGTCCATATCTATCGCCTCGTTACCGGCCTGTTTGTACAGGATGGTGCCCAATCCCTGCTCTTCCACCATGAGGATCGCTAGATCGCCAGTCTCGTTTGCAAGATCATTGATCTCGTCCGTTGCAGCTTCGAACAACGGGATTCGACGCCGTGCTTGCCCGCCTATCTCGAGGAAGCGTAGCCCGATCCGGTACTTTTGGTCGGTCTGGACCACGTATCCCTGGTCCTTGAGTGCCTGAAGATGATAGTGAACCGTACTTTTTGGGATATCCAGATACGTCGCGAGTTCTGTCACCCCCTGTGGACCCTGTTCGTGAAGTGCCGAGATTATGCTGAGCAATTTCTCGGTCGTTCGTTCCGTATTCCCGTGATTTTCGCTCATATCCGGTTAATCACTATGCTACATAATAAACCTTGTTCGATTCATTCGAATATTCAAGCCAGGCCGGGCCACCGGTCTATTCCCACCCTCAATGACTGTGTATTGTTCACATGGCGGAAGGGCCGGGGATAGATCGATACAGATTTCTGTTGCATGCTGTATTCGCTCTCGATCAGTCCGATATACCGTTCGAATGAGTCGAACTTTCTCTAATTGTTGCTGGTGGTGGCCTCCAGCCTGGGAGACCCGATCTACGGCGTCGGTCCATCGATCATTCAAATATTGTTAACGTCTATCATGGGTGGTTGGGCGCCCGCGAATTCTACACAATTGAACAGTGGGGTTGCGGGTGGATTTATATACTATACCCTCCACACTGCGTGTGTAATGCTTGACGGTAAGACAGCTGTCGTCACTGGCGGTGCGAGTGGTATCGGGAGAGCGATTGCCGAAAACTACGCCGATCACGGAGCGACTGTCGTCATCGGCGATATCAGACGAGACCCCCGACAGGGCGGAGTGTCAACGGCAGACGCGATCAACGACCATGGTGGCGAAGCGATGCACGTCGAGGCGGATGTCACCAAGTACGATGAGATCGAGAACCTCGTCGATACAGCAGCAGACGAGTACGGTTCGGTCGACGTCATGGTCAACAACGCTGGAATCCTTCAGCAGACCCTGCTCCACGAAACGCCCGTCGAGGACTGGGAAGAGTTGATGCGTATCAACGTCGATGGTGTCTTCTACGGGACGAAAGCTGCACTCAATCATATGACCGAGCAAGGCGGTGGGAGCATCGTCAATATCTCTTCCATCAGTGGGAAGATTGGTCGGGCGAACGCCCCTGCGTACTGTGCTTCCAAGGGTGCCGTAACGATGATGACCCGTCAAAACGCGATCGATTACGGCCCAAAGGGAATCCGGGTCAATGCTGTCGGGCCTGGCGGTACGCTGACTGCGATGGTTCACGAGATAATGAGCGAAGAGCGTCAATCGTATCTGGAGGACGCGACGCCGCTCCGCCGGTTAGCTGAGCCCGAAGAGATCGCCGACGTCGCGACGTTCCTCGCCTCGGATATGGCGAGTTACGTCAACGGGCACGTGCTGATCGCTGACGGAGGCTTCTCTATCGTCTGATTGACCACACCTCTTTGCGGTGTGCGATAGAACCCCGCTTGTTTACAGCGGATCTCTGCCTCGGGTCTCGGTACTGTGCGTGCCTGAATCAGTGAGACAGCTGTGATTTTCAGCGTGAGGTGTCCATCTCTCGAACGATCCACCAGTAAATATAAATAACTCCTACTCTCTGTTTCGTGTGAGTATGTCTGAGCAGACCGGCGGATTATCGGGTAGTGGAAAAATCAAATCCACCGTATTGCATCGCTGGGAAGCGCTGGACCGTGGCTGGAAAGCAAGCTTGTTCGGTATACTCATCGTGCTCCCGTACATTGCAGGAGTCCTCCCCTGATGACGACTCCGGGAACGGGTCTACGGAACGTAGCTCCGGGTATTCTGGTACTGTTCGGGATCGCTGTCATCGCCCGGTACCTCGGGAACGCAACCCCGGGTACGACTCCGCTTATCGTCGCGATCGGCATTGGCGCACTCATCGGCAATATGGCCGGTGTCCCTCACTGGATTCGCCCTGGATTAGACACGCACAAACTCTTCCTCCAGACCGGAATCGTGCTGCTCGGGGCTCGTCTCACACTGGCCGAGATCATCGACACCGGTCCGATCGTTGCGCTGCTGGCCGGCGTCATGGTGCTCTTCGGTATCCTGTACATGGAGTGGATCGTCGGCCGGCTCTTCGAAATAAAGAAGCAGACGAGATCGTTGCTTGCTGCTGGTGCGAGTGTCTGCGGTGTTTCTGCTGTCCTGGCTGTGTCAGGTAGCATCGAAGTCGATGAAACGGACATCACCTACGCTGTTGCGACGATACTTTTGTTCGATGCTGTCACACTCGTTGTCTTCCCGCTGGCCAGTCAACTGTTGCCGCTTTCGAGCAAGCAGTTCGGTATCTGGGCTGGATTGAGCCTCTTCAGTACTGGCCCGACAGCAGCCGTTGGCTTCGCCGTCTCCGAGTCGGCGGGACAGTGGGCAACGATAACGAAACTTGTTCGGAACACGTTCATCGGCATACTGGCTGTCGCGTATGCTATCCGCTATACTACTGCTGAAACCGATCAGCTGGCTCCTTCGAAGCTCTGGGGCCAGTTTCCGAAATTCCTCTTCGGGTTTCTCGTCGTCGTTGTCTTCGCCAACGTGGCCGACCCGTCGGCTCGAGCTATCTCTTCCATCGGTACAGTACGTGACTGGCTGTTCCTCCTGGCCTTCGTCGGCCTCGGCTTCGATATCAGTCTCAGGGAACTCCGGTCAACGGGAATCAAGCCTGTCCTGGTCGTACTCGTCCATCTCACTACTGTCAGTCTGATCACTCTCTTCGTCGTCTTCTCGCTGTTCTAAACTCCACTACCAGAACATTTATGAGTGCGTAACTGAACTGGAGTCATGTATGCCCGATAGGTACTTAGAGGTGGTCGAACCAGAAGACAACGTTGCGACAGCACTCCGGGAACTCGAAGCTGGTGAGACAGTTACGGTCGGTGTCGGTGATACCGAACGGACTGTCGAGGTTTCCGACGACGTACAGTTCGGACACAAGATCGCGATCGAAGATATCGCTGCGGGCGAGACGATCACGAAGTACGGGAAGAGTATCGGCAACGCAACGGAGGACATCTCCGCGGGTACGTGGGTCCACGTCCACAACGTCGAGAGCAACTACGGACGTGGTGACCTCGCAGACGAGACAGAGACCGCCGCGGTGAGTGAGTGAATACAGATGAGTGAATTCCTTGGATACGAGCGCGAGGACGGAAGTATCGGCATTCGAAACCACGTCGCTATCATCTCTACAGCGCCCTATGCCAACGATACTGTGAAGCGTGCGGCCGATATCGTCGAGAACGCGGTTCCGATTACGCATCCACTCGGACGCTGTCAGACGAAGCCCGACGTGTTCCAGACCTACCGTACTCTCCTGGGGTATGGGACCCATCCGAACGTCTATGGGACAGTCGTCGTCGCACACGCTGGTGAGATCGTCGACGGAGACGAACTGGCCGAAGACGTCGCCGAGACAGGCCGCCCGAGCGAGTCGGTCAACATCCACCGCGAGAAGGGCGTGATGAACGGGCTCAAGACCACCGTCAACGCGGCGAAAGATATGGTACAGGAGGCTAGCAACCAGAACCGTGTCCGTGCGGACATGTCGAATCTGACGTTCGGGATCAACTGCGCCACTTCGGACACGACGAGCGGTCTCTGCCAGCACAAGGCGACTGCGAAGGCCGTCTGGCGTCTCATCGACGAGCACGGTGGACGTGGTTGTTTCGCCGAGACACCGGAGTTCTTCGGCGGCGAGAACGAACTCTCTGAACGCGCGGTCAACGACGAGGTCCGCCAGGAGATCCTCGACCGCGTCGAAAACTGGAACCAGCGCCTTCAAGCGACGGGCTACGACGTCCGTGGTGCCCAGCCGACTCCCGACAACATGGATGGCGGTCTCACTACCATCGAGGAGAAGTCCCTGGGCGCGCTGGTCAAGTCAGGTGACGGCCCGATCCAGGACATCATCGATTACGGTGCGAAGATCCCCGACGAGTCGGGAATGTACATCATGGACACTCCAGGGCACGGTGCTGAGTCGGTGACTGGCATCGGTGCGGGTGGCGCCCACTTCATGGTTATCTCGACCGGGCAGGGCCACACCCTCTCGAACGCGATCATGCCCACCATCAAGATCACGGGCAACCCTGGCAGTGCCGAGCGTGTCCCTGAACAGACCGATGTCGACGTCAGCGAAGCACTGGTCGGCGACGAGACGTTCGACTGGGCCGGCGAGCAACTCTGGGACGAGATCAGTGATGTCGTCAACGGCAAACTGACCATGAGCGAGGCCATGGGTGAGAGTCAGTTCGCCATTCACCGTATCGGCCCTTCGACGTAACGACGAACAGTACGTAGCAGTCCTGCAGTCCAAATTCATTTTATCATCTACTCATTCAAATATTCAAATATATAAATCAAACCTACACCTACAGAAGTTTTATTATGGTGTAATAGTTAGTGCGAGACATGGGGACTAGTAGAGAATACCTCAAAGATGCACCAGAGCAGTCCACGGAGATCACCAAAGAAGTCCGTGACAGCGTGTACGATATTCTGTCGCAGGTCCGTGAAGAACAAGACGACGCCATTCGAGAGTTGACCCAGAAGTTCGACGGCGTAGAACTCGATGAATTCCGGGTCACTGACGACGAAATCCAGGCGGCAAGGAACCAGCTATCCGAGGAGGAGAAAGAGCGGATCGATTACAGCATCGAGCGTGTCCGTGATTTCGCACAGGCTCAGAAAGAATCGATAGATAACGACTTCGAGCGCGAGTTCGGTGAGGGTATCGTCTGTGGACAGCGGACACTTCCGGTTGAAGCGGCCGGAACCTACGTTCCTGGTGGCCACTTCACCCACATTGCGACTGCACCGATGTCGATCGTCCCCGCGCGTGTGGCAGGGGTCGACCGGGTTATCACCTGTACCCCACCCCGGGAAGACGGGTCGGCAAACGCCTACCAGTTGTACGCCATGGATCAATCGGGTGCCGACGAGATCTACAAGATCGGTGGAGCTCAGGCGATCGGGGCGATGGCATACGGGACTGAGTCCATCGATTCGGTAGATGTCGTCACCGGTCCGGGTAACGTCTTTGTCTTCGAGGCTAAACGACAGGTCTTCGGTGAGGTCGACCTCGACCTGCTCCCGGGGCCGACAGAGGTCCTTATTGTCGCAGATGAGACCGCCGACCCAGAGGTCGTCGCACTCGACCTCCTCTCCCAGGCAGAACACACAGAGACGTCACAGCCCGTCCTGGTCACGACCGACCGTGAGTTAGGTGAGCAGACGCTCGACGAGATCGAATCGTGGCTACCACAACTCGACACCGAAGAGACGGCCCGGAAGTGCTGGAATCAGAACGGGCAGATCGTGCTTGCCGAGGACGATGCAGAAGCGGTCACGATCGCCGACGAGTACGCGATCGAACACGTCCAGATCATGACGGAGGCGCCCCGTGATATTCTCGAGCAGATGAGTAACTACGGCGGTGCGTTCCTCGGTGAGAACGCGCCAGTAGCCTTCGGCGATAAGATCACTGGCCCCGATCATATCCTCCCGACACACGGAACAGCACGATTCAACGGCGGGTGCTGGATCAGTTCGTACATGAAGACGATCACACACCAGGAGCTGACAGCGGAAGGTGCTGCACACCTGTCGGAGTACGCGGCTCGTATCTCGGAGATGGAAGGGATGCACGGACATCAACTATCGGCCGAGATACGACCAATCTCTGATGACTGAAATCGACCGGAAGCGGCTACGACTACCGATCTGGGTTGCTCCATCGTAACCCCGAGTCGGTTCGTCCCGGATCGACAGTTTCGATCTGTATGCGTGGTGAGCGTTTTCGAGGAGTGGTCCCCGTTAGCAGAAGAGCACGGGCGAGTTGGAACGCTCTCGGAGACGTGGTGGGCCTCGCCACGACCGCAGACCCCGGCTACGCCTCTTCGCAGTCTGTAGCGTCTGATTTTCAGAATATCTTCAATCTCGACTGGCAACCGAAGCGTGGCCGACGACCCCCGATATATATGATCGTTAATTATTAATACTATGGCCATGTGTTGCTTACCATGCCGACTATTAACAGACGGCAATACATCAAAGGTGTCGGTGCCGCAAGTAGCGTCGCTCTCGCTGGATGCAGCGGAGAGAACCAGGGTTCCGGGAGCGGTGATGGAGGCAGTGGGGACGGCGGCAGTGAACAGGACGGAGCGTCGACGTCGAATGCTGGCGGAACTACATACGAACTGAACGTCGCAACCGCCTACAAACTGGGGACTACGGAGGAGTACCCAGTGATGCAACAGGCGTTCAAAGAGAACGTCGAGGAAGCTTCCGATGGCCGCATCTCGGTCAAGCTTCACCCCAATGGGGTTCTCGGTGCAGGAACTGAACTTGCCGAGAAGGTTCAGACGGGAACGGTCGAGGCCGCACAGTTCTCGTTCTCGAACTTCTCCCCGTATGCATCGGCAGTCGATCTGGTCAACCTCCCTTACTTCGCGGGGACGAACCAGCAGTTCGTCAACCTGGTTACCAGCGATGCATGGGAAAACAACGTCCACAACAATGTCCGGGAGAACGGGTTCGAACCGCTGTTCTACCTCGTCATCGATCCGCGGGCTATCGGTGTCGGTAAAGGGAAGGATGCGGTGCTGACGCCGGAAGATATGGCCGGTTTCAAACATCGAATTCCTGGGTCACAGATCCTCGAAGAAGCCTGGAAGATGGTCGGAGCGAACCCGACGCCGATCGCCTGGGGAGAAACGCCGTCTGCAATCGAGGAGGGGGTCGCCGATTCGCTTCACGTCTCCATCGAAGCGTTCGTGACGTTCGGTTTCAGCGATCTCGTCTCACACATCACCCGGACACAGATGGTAGAAGATGCTCAGGTATACGCGATGAACGAGAAATGGTACAGCGATCTTCCGAGTGACCTACAGAGCGCTGTGGATGACGCCTCCGAGAAGACGTTCCAGGACAATCTCAACCAGGTGCCCAAATCACGTGAGAACTCCATGGCCAAACTGGAAGAGGCGGGCGTCGAAGTCCACGACCTGTCCGACTCGCAGCTACAGAAGTGGAAGGACAAAGCTGGCTACCAGCGCTCCGAGTGGGACAGCTGGAAAAAGAAACTGGCGGGCGACATGGAGACGTTCAAGAAGCTAGAACAGGCAAAAGAGCAGAAGAGCGATTTCGAAGTCCCGAACTAGCACAGTAGTTTTAAATCGACGTATCATCATCATCGACCATGCTCGAAAACCTGCAAACCAACGTCCGCTCAAACCCGATGGGACGGCGGATAGCGTCAGCCGGTGGATTACTGAACGAACATCTCGAGAGGTATCTCCTTCTCTCGATCTACGTGTACATCATCGCGATAATTGGTATCGAGGTCTTCCGCCGGTTCGTTCTGAACAACGCCAGCATCTGGGGCGAAGAGACGGCTCGGTTCATGTTCATCTACCTCACCTGGATCGGTGCGAGCTGGGGAGTCCACAAACGGCTGCATATCCGAATCGACATCCTCCACCAGTACGTCTCGGAGCGGACGACGGGACTCTTGTACATTCTGGGCGACATCGTGATGCTTGCCTTCGTCGTCGTCGCGATCCAGTGGACGATTCCACAACTCCAGACGCTCCTCGAATTCGGTGGCGCAACCCAGGCGTTGCGAGTCAACAAAATCTACTTCCAGGTCGCAGTCCCGATCGGAATGGGGCTGCTTACAGTACGCATCTTACAGGCACTGTACCGAGATGTCAAGGACGTCTTGGCCGGCCGAGAAGTGTACAAAGGGGAGCAACTCTTCGCATAACCATGGTTTCAACAGCTGTCCTCGGGATTCTCGCTTTCACTGCACTCCTCATCCTCATAGGTATCCCGATCTTTGCGTCACTCGGCATCGGAGGGTATCTGTTGTTGGAAGTGACGGGAATCCTTCCGACTATCCTCCTCGGGCAAACTCTGTTCACCGGCCTCAATGCGTTCGCTCTCATCGCGGTTCCCCTCTTCATCCTCACCGGGGACGCGATCGTCGAGACGGGGTTATCCCACAAGCTACTGAACTTCACTCAGAGCGTCTTCGGTGGGTTCCGGACCGGGATGGGTACTGCCACCCTCTTCGGTTGTGGGCTGTTCGCGGCGATCAGTGGATCGAACGCGTCCGATGCGGCGGCTCTGGGCCGGATCACACTTGATCGGCTTGAGGACCGAGGCTATCCACGCTCGTATGGCTGTTCACTGGTTGCGAGTGGCGCTTCGACCGGTATCCTCATCCCGCCCAGCATCTCCTACATCATCGTGGGCCTCGTGTTCGGTATCTCAGCGTCTACCCTGTTCCTAGCTGCACTGATCCCGGGTGTAGCCATTCTCCTCGGCATGGTCGTGATGAACGTATTAGTGAACAGGTATCAGGGGTACGAGACCGGTACCGGTCATCCTGAAGTCACCGATGTCGCGTTCAGTCTGTGGGACGCGAAGTACGGGCTACTGATTCCGTTCATTATTCTGGGCGGAATCTACAGTGGGACGTTCACCCCGACGGAAGCATCTTCCGTTGCCGTGATTACGACTATCATCATCGGAATCGGACTACAAACTCTATCTCTGCCGCAGTTCCCGGAGATGCTGGAACGCAGTGCGCTGGTGAACGGGGTCATCTCCCCGATTATCGCTATCGCGCTGTTGTTCAGTCAGATCCTCTCTGCGCTGGGGATCCCGGAGGCGCTCGTCAGTGCGATCATCGGGACCACGAGCAACTTCTACCTCGTTACGCTCATCATGATCGTCCTCCTGTTCATGGCCGGTGCGATCATGGAGACGACGCCGAATATCCTCGTTCTGGGGCCACTGCTGCTCCCAGTGGGCGAGCGCATCGGGATGGATCCGGTCCACTTCAGCGTGTTCTTTATCTCCGCGCTTGCGGTGGGATTCATCACGCCACCGATCGGACTCAACCTGTACGTGATGTCCGGCGTCAGTGGTGAATCGATAACCGATATCGCGAAGACCGCAGTACCGTTCATGATCGCGATGTTGGGAATTATCTTGCTCATCGCATGGTTCCCCATTCTCTCGATGTGGGGCATATAGCGATCCACCCTGTTTTCGGAGCTGCCCGGGCTCACCTGTAAGAACAGGGCTGTCGCAGGGTTGCTCGGAAATTCTATGAGTAACCTGAGGGACAGGAGCAAATCTTTTTATATCCATTGCTATTAATTGGGCATGATGGTAACTGCCAACTCACTTGCCAAATTCGGTCGGTACTCAAGCGGCGCGCTAGTCCTGATATTCCTCCTGAACCTTCTCCTGGACTCGGAAGCTATACCATTCGTGGACTGGAGTCCGTTCCTCGGCGGTGTAGAGCAATTTCTGATACTGCTCGTCGCATCTGCCCTCATCTCGATCGAGTTTATCATCGCCGATATGCGGTCGGAGGCCCGGGAAGCCGAGGACCTAGAGCAAGACGGTTCTACCGAGCCACCCGTCGATGTCGGTGTCGAATCCTGAGCCGGTGATTTCGTCTCGCATATCGTTCCCTTCTGGCGGGCTGGGAGCAGTGCTATCCGTCGGTATCTCCCCGATTCGATTCAGTCTTGGTTCACTCTGATCGCTGGCTGGTACGAACTAACGACCGCCCTCTGTACCGACCGGTGTCGGCTTCGGGACTCACCGAGGCGCGGCGCGTCCTGTCTCGCTATCGGGACGCTTCGATCGGACCGTATCTATCGACCGAGACCTCCCATCGGATCGGTTCCGTCTACGACTTGTTCCTACTCCGTCCGCGCCGAGCGTGAAGTGTTCTTGCCGCCGGTGGAACGCTAGCGTTGGACTCGTGGTCCCAGTAGCAGTTCAGTCTCCCTAGTTGCGGGTCTCGGGTGGCCTATCCACGTGATTTAAATACTGGGACGGTGACGATCATCCATATGCCAGTAGCCTGGCTGAACGCAGTCAACGCGAGAGATGTCGATATCGTCGGTGGCAAAGGTGCGTCGCTCGGTGAGCTACACGACGCCAGTTTACCCGTGCCGCCAGCGTTCGTCGTCACCGCCGACACGTATCGGACGTTCATCGAGGAGGCGGGAATCTCCGAAGAACTGTTCGAAGCGGTGGCTATCGACAGCGAGGATTCAGCAGCACTTGCCGAAGCTGAACAGCACGCCCGCGAGCTAATTCTGGAGACAGAATTCCCCGAGAGTGTTGCTGGGACACTCCTCAAGGCGTACGACGAGTTCCACGACGCCCCGTTCGTCGCTGTCCGCTCCTCGGCGACAGCCGAGGACCTCCCGGACGCGTCGTTTGCGGGACAACAGGAGACCTTCCTCAACGTCGATCGAGCAGCGCTACTGGACAGGATCAGACGCTGTTGGGCATCGCTCTTCACTCAGCGCGCAATATACTACCGTGAGGAGCAGGGGTTCGACCACGTGGATGTCGACATCGCCGTCGTCGTGCAACGAATGGTCGATGCCGAGAAGTCCGGTGTGCTGTTCACGAGTCATCCCTCGACTGGCGAACCGGAAATCACGGTCGAAGCGGCGTGGGGGCTGGGAGAGGCTGTCGTCTCTGGGACTGTCTCTCCGGACCATTACACCTACGACCGTACCAGTGATTCTGTCGAAAGCGTCTCTGTTGCCACAAAAAAGCGAATGCACGTCCGTGACCCGGAGACGGGCGAGACAGTAGAAGAGACCGTTCCTGACGACCGACAGAACGAACGGGTACTTGACGCCGACGAATTAGAGTCGCTCTATCATCTCGGTGAACGCATCGAGGAACACTACGGCCAACCACAGGACGTCGAGTGGGCGATCAGTGGGGGAGATATCTATCTCCTCCAATCCCGTCCGATCACCACTATCGACGAGCAATCGACTCGAGACCGGCAGACATCTGGCACTGAGAAGCAGGACAGTAGCACCGACGACGTGCTGGTCGATGGACTGAGTGCCAGTCCCGGCACGGCAACGGGAACTGTCCGTGTCGTCGGGACACTCGACCAACTCGACAAGGTCAATCAAGGCGACGTAATCGTGACAGAGATGACGACCCCCGACATGGTACCGGCGATGAAGCGGGCAGCAGCGCTCGTCACCGACGAGGGTGGCATGACCAGTCACGCCGCGATCGTCTCGCGGGAACTCGGGGTGCCTGCCGTCATCGGGACAGAGACGGCAACTGGGACGCTGACCGACGACCAGGCTGTCTCGGTTGACGGTGACCGTGGAATCGTCGCTGACGGTTACCGTGAGCCCGATGAGACGGGATCGTCTGAGGACTCGGAGTCGAAGTTGCACGCTCCTTCAAGCAAGCCGATGACGGCGACAGACATCAAAGTCAACGTCTCGATACCCGAAGCTGCGTCACGTGCGGCGGCGACGGGTGCCGATGGGGTCGGCCTGCTCAGGATGGAACATATGGTGCTCTCGACGAACAAGACCCCCCAACAGTACGTATCCGACCATGGAGCTGACGCCTTTGTGAACACTCTCACTGATTCGATGCGGAACGTTGCTGAGGCGTTCTACCCCAGACCAGTCAGGATTCGCACACTAGATGCCCCGACGGACGAGTTTCGCCAGCTCGATGGCGGTGAGGGAGAGCCGGACGAACACAACCCGATGCTGGGCTACCGTGGCATTCGACGATCGCTCGCGGAGCCAGAAACCTTCGAACTCCAGCTCCGCGCGTTCAAGAAGCTCTACGGAATGGGGTACGATAACCTCGAACTGATGCTCCCACTGGTGAACGACGCCGAGGACGTTTCTCGTGCGGCATCGGTGTTGGAACAGGTCGGTATCGACCCGAAGAAACGCCCGTGGGGCGTGATGATCGAGACACCGGCGAGCGCGCTCTGCATCGAAGAGTTGTGCCAAACCGATATCGAGTTCGTCTCGTTCGGGACGAACGACCTCACACAGTACACACTCGCGGTCGACCGGAACAACGGAACTGTCGCCGGTCGATACGACGAACTCCACTCGGCCGTGATGAAGTTGATCACCGAAACTATCGAAACTTGCCGTGAATACGGCGTTTCGACTAGCATCTGTGGTCAAGCTGCATCCAAACCGCAGATGATACGCACACTTGTCGACACTGGTATCACGTCTATCAGTGTCAACGTAGATGCCGTTAACGATACACAGGGGGAGGTAAAGCGTGTCGAGCAGAAAATGATACTCGAATCTGTCCGAGAGTAAATGTGGCTCCAGAAATTCGACATCTGTATGTGTATGAGGTGTAGGTCGAAATATAATCACACCTTCCGCAGGTTTGGGAACGATTTGGATCTAGTGAATGCAGAATCACTGAACATGGATTAACATATATCTCGAGTGGGGTGGGACGGGACACACTCTGCACCCCACGGCGTATCTATTAATAGAAACTGGGTCTCAGCGGGGGTAACGCAATATCTATTAATAGATCCTCTCGGCGTTTCAGAGAGTTGGTGGCTCAGGTTTAGCTGTCTCCACAAGGATCTCTGCGGGAATAATACAGTTGAACTTCCGACCCCAGAGCGTTAGTGGTCCGGGAGCGCTCGGGCCTGTGCGGCGCCGCGGATGGCCTCGATAATCCGGAACATGACGACTCCTAGCAGCAGGAACGAGACGAGCCCGGCGCCGTAGCCGAAGAGAGTCCCCGTTCGCATCGTCGCGACCAGCAGGGGCGACAGTGCCAGCCCGACACCCGCTGAGGAGAACACCACGGTCGCTGCACCAGCGAGCGGCGCGGAGACATCCGCTCGTCGAGACAGCATGGTCTCCAGCGTGATTCCGACGAGCACACTCGCAAGGCCGCCAACCAGTGCGAAGGCTTGGAACTCGTTCATGACTGGTCCCACAGGGTGATGGCGGCCAGTGGCTGGACGTCGACGCGACCGAGTTCCTCGTGATCGAGACACTCACAGAGCGCCTCGCGGACCGTTGCTCGCGAGCAGGGCTCGATATCGACGCCGTTCCGGGGGTCGTCCCGGAGCTGGACGTACTCGACGTCGACGGCCAGTCCAGTGTGCTCGGTGCGACACCAGATCGTCTCGACGCCGCCCTGGGTCTCTTTGGTGCGGTATCGAGCGGCCACAGGCTCGTGGCGAAGCTCAACCATGACGCACTCGACGAAGGCGGCGACCTCCGTTGGCGACCGTAGCGTCGGGACCTTCGCTTCGAGGGAACTCCAGGGATCGTGGTGGGCTGGTGCATCGACCTCGTCGACGACGAGATCAGCGGGTTCGCTTGCTGGCTGTGCGACTCCGTCAGCCTGGCTGTTGATAGACATGGTTCTGTGTCGGGGCGCTCTCTCTGGACCGCCCCTCACCCCGCTGGGGGCGCAGAAAATCGCTGTCGCGTCGGTCTGACAGCCACTTTACTCTGACAGTACGATAGGAAAAATCTCAAAATCTTATTTCACACTATAGAAAGGTAAATAACTCACCCAATCTGACATAAATTAGCCACGGTTTTCAGATACTCGGCCAGTGCGAAACATTGTTGAGCCGAATGGTGAGAACCTGGAGCGGGTGACAGACTATGAGACTCAATCGGCGGCCACTGCGTCACCCTGCTTGATGTATCGTTCAGCGGTTTCCCGCAATGTCTCTCCAGTAATCGGTTTTTCGAGATACCCTTGATTGTCTTGGTCGGACTCGTCGGGCACATCGATCGCAGAGATATACACGACTGGGACATCCACGCCGTGGTCGCGGAGCCGCTGAAGAAACTCGTCACCGGAGACCTGGGGCATCCGCCGGTCACAGAATACCAGATCGACTGTCTCGGCAACCATTTCGGGCGCAACGTCCCCGTTGGCAGCGGTTTTCACGGTGTAGTCCGGCCGGAGGTGGAGGGTGTACAGATTGCGGATATCAGGCTCATCGTCAATTATCAGCACTGTTGGGGTCTGGCCATCAGCACTGTTCTCATCACCTGTAGCTGCCATGTGTCTAAATTAATGCTAGTAAGTGTACCAACGTTGCCTTACTGTGTAGGTACCGGATCATCCAAACACCGAGCAGTCCAGCATCACCAGTTGAGCCGGGTCACGAACGACTACCCTCCGGTTGAAGAGGTGTGATAGGAAGTAGCGGATGTGAACGATGTGAGTTCCTCGATACGGTCTTCAAGCTCGGTAATCTCGGCTTGTAACTGCTCTACCTCATCGTCAGTAGCATCGCTAGCCGCGATCCGATCTTTCAGTCCTTGCAGCCGTGTTTCCTTGGACTCCTCGTCAACATTGGCTTTCCGGACGTACTCGGTCGTGTCGAGTTCGTAGAGGTCCGATTCTGCAAGCTCGGTTACCGCAAGTGCATCATCGACTTTGTCGCGGTCAAGACTGGTGACACGCTCGCGGTCAATACCGGCAGCTTCCAACGCATTCACCACCGTTTCCTCGTCCTTGAGCGAGCGCTGGCTACGCGTCGTCCGTTGGACCGAGCCGAACTGTCCACTGACAGGTTGGTCGTGATGGAGCCGACTCAAGAGAACGTCGGCGATCTCTTTACGAAGATCGTCAGCACTACGCTGAACATCTGACAGCATCGTATAGAGGTCCACGAGTGCGTTCGTTTCGATCGTGGTGGGGTCGGTCATATCGTGGCGCTCCAAGGCATCGGTCAGCAGGAGCGCATCGCTATAGACCTGCAAATCCGGCTCTTCGCGCTTAGTCTCTTCGTCCGCCTGTCCGGATGTGGCCAGTTGTGTAGTCGTTTCGAGGTCTGTCTGGCGGATGACGCCAACGTCTTCATCGACTTCCATGCGCGGGTGCAGTGACCAAACCGCAGCGAACGGCTCGGCGTCGGGTGGCAACCGGTCAAGATCGAACTCTTGGGCCGGCGCATCGCTAACCCGACGGAACAGCGTCTCGAATTGCTCGCGCTGGAGTGGCCGTGTCTTGTCTTTCTCGATGTACTCGATGATAATTCGATGTTCCTGCGTATCGCTGATCCGGAACGGCGTCTGTGAAAGTGGTGTCACCAGTACCGCATCCGCTGAAAGGTCTTCAGCCTCGTCCAGCAGCGTGTGCCAGCTAACACTGAACGACATATTTAATCCACTACTTCCGTCATCAAAGATGTACTGACCAAGTCCTTAATCGAGGATGTGAGTCTGGAGCCGCCCGAACCAGAGCCGAATCGTCGTTGTCGAGAGGTCGACGGCCTCGCTCAGTGTTTCCTGGGTGATCCGCTGGTCGGCGTTCCGACTGGCGAGGTACACGGCGGCAGTTGCGATGCCGACCGGATTCCCGTTGATCTGGGCAGACTCAGTGGCCTGCTCGGCTAGCTGGCTCGCGTGCTGCTGCACGTCGCGAGGAACCCGCCTAGGAACGTCCGAACAGACCTTCGGCACCCAGTCGACGGGCAGGGCGACCGGAATCGAGAGCTCGAGTTCCGCCTGGAACGTCCGATAGCAGTTCCAGGCCTGCCCTTCTGAACACCGAGCGACCTCGGCCACGTCGCGCATTCGAACGACGCCGTTGCACCGGCCGGCGGCGTACACGGCGGCCGCTGCACCGCCTTCGATCGACCGCCCGTGCAGGAGGTTGGCGTCCTGTGACTGCTGGAAGAGTGTCGCGGCCCGCTCTCTGACCGCGTGGGACTGTTCGAGCGCGCTGGCCATCCGCCGGATCTCGCCGAGGCCGTGCGCGAGGTTCCGATCGCGCTTGCTCTCGAATTTGGACTGGCTGTGGAGTCGCCGCTGTCGAGAGAGCCGCCGGCGCCGACTCGCGGAGATGTCCGGCCTGTCGACAGCTCCGATGGTCGTCGAGAGGCCCCGGTCGTGGCGCAGGACTGTCCGGGGAGCGCCGGTCCGCTGCCCCTTGCACTCGTCGTCGAACGAGCGCCACTCGGGGCCGTGGTCGACAGGCTGCTCGTCGACGACCAGGCCACACTCCGGACAGTGGGTCTCCTGGCCGCTGGTGGCCAGGCTGGCGCCACACTCGGGACAGATCTGTGTCGATGCGTCGAGTCGTGTCTGGACACGTGAAGACATGGAGAATCGCTCCTCTACCCACCAGGGGAGTCAGAAAATGCGGATATACCTCAAGACCGAACAAAGCGAACTACGGTGTCGGGAAGCGTGCCTACGTTTCGGAGTCGGCTGGTTCAACGATATCGAGGTCCAGCAACTGATGAATCGGAGCTTTGTCGAAATCCGACGCATCACAGGTGACAAAGGTCGCGCTATTTTCGCGGGCCGTTGCAGCGTGGAGCAGGTCGGCCAGGTCCAATGAGACATCTTGTTGCGAAAGAGATTGCTCCAGTAGGACCGCCTCTACCGCAACGGCTTCATTCAACGGTAAGACACGCTGGATTCGTTGGTTCAGTGCGTGGTGGTTCTGGTTGACGGTACTCTGTGTTGAATAGTAGCGAAGGTACTCGAACAACACCGTCGCTGGAATTGCCCACGGCTCTTTCGCGTGTTGTTTCAGGTATGCGATGACGTTAGCATCCGGATCAGGCCGTGCGAATTTCGCGACCACGCTGTTGTCGAAACACAGCATCGTCACCGGTGGCTGTTTTCTTCGAGTGATTCGGATAGCTTGTCATGGGTTTCGTCCATGTGCTCCTCGATGCCCTCCTCTGCAAAGCCGGCCATTGCTTCCACATCGTCAGCTGTGCGCGTCACTGCTAACCGATCAAGCAGCTCATCAAACGTTTCGTCGTCACGTTTCACCGCCTCAAGCTTCTGTTTCGTTTCTTCTGAGATCCGAATCGATGTACTCATACGAATACATTGTATGCAAACCGTGGTAGTTGTTTCGCCCCCATCGTTGTGGTCGGCAACGACGTGGCTCAGGCGTCGGGAAGCTTGCCGTCGGGGCGGGGCACCAGCCCCTCGCGGATCTCGATATCGACACGCCGGAGGTGCTTGCACCGATCGGCGGTGTCGGGACAGGTACACGTCTCCTCGAGAACGTCGACCTCGTAGCGACTGTCCGACGCCGAGTGGACCTCGTAGACACCGGGCTGTTCCAAGAAGGCGACGTCGATGGACTCGCGCTTGGCCCGCTTGGTGCGAGGGTCGTCCTCAGAGTGGACCGCGAAGAGGTCCTCTGCTGGATCGGTGACGCCGCCATCGTCGACGCGAGCCTGCGCGACGCCCCCGTCGGCCACCGCTCGGCGCGGCTCGCCGTCGACGTGCATCCCGAACTGGTCGTCCAGGGCGTCGGCGTCGATCCACTCGGGGATCGGCCGCTCACCGGTCGCGAAGGCGACCCGCTTGCGGTGCTTGCACTCCTGGCCGGGGTTGTACTGGGACCAGGGACACTCGCAGGTCCCTTGGAAAGTATCGACGAGATACTCGGAACCAGAACTGGAGTTGACCAGGTACAGGCCGGGTGCGTCCCGCGCCCGGCCGATCGAATCCAGGACGGTCATGACCTCGGTGAGCGCCGCGACAGTGCGTTTGTCTGGGCCAGCCTCCTCGACGTCGATCTCGGTGGGAGTGTCGGTTGTAGCCATAGATAGCAGGCGGCACGCCCTCTCTGGAGCGCCCCTCAGCCCGCTGGGGCGCAAAAAATCAGCCCGATGCTCGCTCCTGGGAATCCGCTGGATCGCGACGAAGTTCGCGCGCTCGCATCCGCAGGTGGGACTGGACTGGCGTCCTGTTCTGGTTCCGGTTCTCGTATGCGAGATACTGCTGGACGGTCTCAACCGAGTGCATACAGCGAATCCCGGCTAGAATCGGCTGGAGGTGGTCGCCGTCCAACAGCCGCTCGGGCGGCAACTCGTCGAGGATTGCGTCTCGCTCGTCGCTCATCGCTGACCCTCCGGGCGCGCTTGCATGTGCTTGTGGGCCAACAAAAGCCCCTCGTCGAGCGTCTCGCAGGAGCCGATTAGTTTCCCAGCCCGCCGGAGCGCCCAGCCCTGGTTCGTCGACCGAAGGAGCAGCGCCGCCGTCGTGTCGGGAACGTGCCAGCCGATCGAGTTGCTCGTGTGGACCTGGAACTCCCATTCCCCCACAGTGGCGTCAATCGCCGCTTGCTCCTTGTCGATCATCGCCTCCGACCGCCGGCCACCGGCACCAAAATCGCCCAGCGTTGCAGTCCCCTCCGAGCTCATGCCGGGACCTCCTGTCGGGGCCAGCTAGCGACCGTCGCCTCGATGGCGTCGACGATCGTCGCGACGCGAACCTCCAGCGGCGCCGTTTCGTCGACGTCGACGTCCAGGACCGCCCGCAGTTCCAGCACGTCCGGGAGGGACAGTGTGTCCGACTGCTGTGCAACTGCCCGCAGGACCACCGCTTCGAGGTCGTGGTCGCTGGCGTCTTCGCGAGCGCTCTGCGCGATGGACTCGACGAACGCCGAGTGGTTCTGACACGAGACACCCACACTACTCTGTCGAGACTGGTTACGGGACATCCTCTCACCTCCCTGGAGGGGCACAAAATCTGGCGGAGAGCGCTAGCCCTACGAGGGCGGGAATCGCACTGACCCTTCAGCCCCGACGGCGTGGGCCACCGGCTCGAAGGGGACCGCGAGACTCCGAAGAATGTACTCCTCGCCGTCGTACACGAAATTGAGCGAGGCCGTTCCCTTAGACTCGTACCCGCCCTCGTCGTGCTCGAAGACTGCCGTGAACCCACAGGACCGAAGCGTGGTCTGGCCGTCGCCCTTTGCGAGATCGACATCGGTGTGTGGCGCATCCTCGAACCACTGAACAGCCACGTTCCGGGCCGCCTGTCGATCCGCCTCCAGAGTGCTCACCAGACTTTCTTTGACAGTTTCTGGTAACATATTTTCTCATTTCAACAGGAAAATAACATAAAAATAGTGTTTGAGTTATCCTTATATCCACTGAGCAATATTTGACTGCCCCCTCTCTGTGGAAGCGTTGGGCTGCTGTGTGTCCGCCCCAGGACACTGCTCGTAGCCCGCAACCTCGCGGAGCGCTCGCTTGTCTCGCCCAGCATGGACAGCACAGGGATGCCCGCTTGGACGGCGACACTGGCTACCGACGTCTGCGCCACAGGACGGGCAGGCGACTTCCAGCGCCGGGTCGCGCTCCCAGTGTTGCCCGCAGGTCGAACACTGGACGGTCATCCTGACCACCGTTCGAGCGTCGACTGCTTGCGAACGCGCTCGACCGGGCAGAGAAACCGCCACTTGTACCGCTCTCTGATCGGCTTGTCCTCGCGGTTGCTCGCTTGGCCGGGCTCTCGATATCCCGTACAGGTCCAGCCTTTGTCTCGCAACGCTCGCACCATCGCGCCGTCGAAATCCGCCCGGACCCACGTCAACAGGAATCGGATACTACGGTCCTCGTGGTCGCGAACGAATCGCTCCTGGGAGCGGGCCAGCGCTGCTGACGCGAGATTGGGCATCCGCACACCCAGACAGATCCGTGCGGCCTCGACGATCGTGTCGCCGGCGACGACCTCGCTGTCGACGACGGGCTCGTCCGTCGACGGGAGGACCCGGCGGGCTGTTGGCCGAATGCCTCGTGGTAAGGACTCGATCTCGACGGGTTCGGGTCTCAGCTGGCCGTCGACGCCGTATCGGATTCGCTTTTTCGAGATCAGCGGGTAGCGGTAGGTAATCGCGCCGACGAGCGACTCCTGGAAGTACAGCCCGTGGTGAGCGAGATTGACCGACGGCAGCGAGTCCATGTAGGAGTGGTGAGCCTGGTAGACGGCGGCTGCGGTCTCCCGGTCGATCGGGGCGACGTCGACGTGGTCGGCGAACCGGACCCCGAGCGGCGCCGTGAACGGGTCGCCGCCAGCGTGGATCGGACAGTCACAGGAGATCGTCGACGGACGATGCTGGAACGATTTCGTTGGTGGGTGAGTAGCCATCCTCTCACCCGCTGGAGGAACAGAAAACCGCGGTGTGGGCTACTGTGAGGTTTGTTTCGGAGCGACGAGAACCGCGCTGTCTGGCCCCTCCAGCAGCATCCCATCGCCGCCCAAGAAGTACAGCGTGTACCGCTCAGGCGTGTACCGGTGGCCGTCGACGAGCGTTGCGAGCGCTCGCGATAGCAACCGCGCCGAGAACAGTGGTCGGCCCGACGGGAACGTGAGCCGCCCGGACTCCAGGGGTTCCCAGGCGTCGAACCGGAACCCTGCTGGCGGCGTGTACGTTGCCCGGGAGACGGCGACGAGATACTCCTGTCCGTCGACGACCTTACCGGTGGAACGACCACGACCCAGGTGGAGCTGGACGAACCCGTCACACTCGTCGGTCACCTCTTTTTGCCAGGAGATGGGGGTCGGGGCGTCGGCGGTGGGCACTGGCGGCCCCTGGGCTGCCTGCTCCCGGAGGTGAGTTTTGGCCGCTGCTTCGCTCTCGAACTCCTCGCCGCAGGTGCAACAGAACTCCTCGTCTTCCGCGTAGTAGCCGTCGGTATCCTCGATTCGGACTGTATCGCCCTCCCGGAATTGGATACGGTCGACGTACCGCCAGGAGTAGGCCGCCTCGATCTCGTGGTCGCCAGCGAGGTTGGTGAACTGGAAGCCACCGGACTGGTCAGGAGTCGCTGCCTCGGTCGGAGTGGAACTGTCTGTCGACATCCTCTCACCCTCTGGAGGAACAGAAAACGGGGGTCGGCTGCGTCTTAACCAACGAACCCGCGATTATCCCCTCCAGTGTTGGTTAAGCCCAGCGCCGGAGGTCGCTCTGTGCGTCTGTCTGCCCCAGGATCGACAGCCGATCGGAGCCGGAGACACGAACCGCCTCGCCGTCACGAGCGATGTACTCGTTGAGGTATCGGTGGTCTGTGTCCCGATAGGTTCCGTCTTCGTTGGTCTCGGCCTCCGGCGAGACGTACACGATGCTGAACGCGGGCAGGCCGAACGATCGGGTGCGGGTGACCTGGAGGACCATGCCGTCGCCAGGGCCATGGCACTCGAGGAGGTCCCCGCGATGGAGTTCCTCGTCGAGAGGTGGCCGCCCGCACTCCGCTCGGGTGAGCTTCTGGCCGTCGTAGCTGGCCGTCCACGGTTCCAGTGGGTCCAGGTCCTGGTCGGGGCAGACCCGTGCCGTCGTGTCGTCAAGCAACTCGACGACGAAGGGGTACTGGCTGCCAAAGTGGTAGTCGTAATCCGGCGACCGCCGGGCTCGCTCGACGTGTGTCTCGACTGCTTGGCTGGCCATTTCCCGACTCGGGAACAAGCCCTGCCAGCTACAGTGATGGTCAGCACAGACGGCCAGGAACCCAGTCTCGGTGGTCCGAATCGTCTCTCGATCGAGCGGTGTGCCGACACGGACGTCCGCTGCCCGTTCGATCTGACGAGTTCGTGAGCTACACAT
Source organism: Haloarcula pelagica (assembly GCF_030127105.1). Taxonomy (NCBI): domain Archaea; kingdom Methanobacteriati; phylum Methanobacteriota; class Halobacteria; order Halobacteriales; family Haloarculaceae; genus Haloarcula; species Haloarcula pelagica. The sequence goes on from NZ_CP126163.1 coordinate 155,586, forward strand.
CTTGGCCTCCCTCCCCGCCGTCAGTGGCAAGACTCGTCTGCCTCGTGGCACGGAACCTATCGGGGACGTCTTCGAATGCGTCCAGGCCTGCCTGCTCGGTGCCGTCGACGTCGACGCTACTGTGGTCTGTTTGCCACGTGGCACGTTCCCGCTCGAAGCCCCCGTCGAAGGCTGAGAGCTCCGATTCTCTGGCGGGCGTGGCGGCTGCATCGAGGGCCTCGGCCCGGTCGGAGAGCCACGCCATCTGCTCGAACATTCCGTCGAAATCTCGCTCCTGGAAGGGGAACCGGACAGTCGCCTTCGGCGGGAGCGCTCGGTACGTCTCGCGACCGGTCCGAATCGCGGTTGGCCGCTCGTCGAAGATCCCGCGCTCGCGAAGCGCGTCGACGTAGTCGCTGCCAGCCAGTACGACCAACTCCCGGCAGGGCGACTCCTGTTGATCGGCGGCGAACGGGCGGCGAAGCCAATCGCCGAGAGCCGAGTGGACACGAAGCGCCCACTGATCGAGACGGGTTTCGACTCGGTCCCCTGACGGGAGTTCGTAGTTCAGCTCCCCTTCGATCGGTTCTCTGCGGAGGGCCTCAATCGTGGTATCGTAGGGGTCGACCGTCTGGCGGGGCAGCAACACGCCGTGTTCGGCGGAGAGGACACCCCAGGCGTTTGCTCGTCGATCGGCCGTTCGCGCCCACTGGACGGCGGCCTCAGCGTACTTGCGCTTGACGGCGAAATACGAGGACGTGTAGAGGTTGCGAGCGTCGGCTGGATCGTCGGTTTTTGCGTCGCCGCAACCGATGAGTACGAAGCGGCCGCGGGTTCGCTCGGTCTGCGTGGTGGTCATTCTCAACTCCCTCACCCCGTCAGGGAGTCAGAAAATCCGCCTTCGGCGTCAGCCCCTCCCGGTACTCGATTCGCTCTCGTTCGTGCTGATCGCGGAAGGCGAGTGTCTCGCCGTTCTCGTACTCGACGACAATGGCGTCCTCCAGAGCTTCGGCGGTCGCCCGCCGACCGTCGACGGCCCACACTGGGTCCATCGGCTCGGTCTCCAGCGGACTCCGAGTGTCTCCGCAGCTGGGCCAGACGCCCTTGTCCTGCCAGAATCGCTTGATCCACTCCAGACTCTCGCGAACCGTCTCCCGGATCGAGAGGTGGTCGGCGGCGGCATATCCATGCGGCGTGAAATACTCACCGTGCAGCGCCGCCAAGTGGATTCCGTTCCAGTCAAGCCCGACGATATCGGCTGGCTCCTCGCCGGTCACACGCGGCTGTGTGAGCGCCTCGATGGCCTCGTACTGTTTGGGCGGACTCGCACCCAAGAGATGCACCCGCCGCCCGCGCCAGTCCACGATATCCGTATACTCGTCGGCGGTCTGATCCGAGTATCCCAGTGGGTAGCCCAGTACGATGTCCTCGTCGATCACGTCGATGGCTACCCGGCACTTCGGGACGATAATGACCTCTGTACCCGGAAACTTCCGTGTCAGCTCCCGTGCGGCCTCGTTGTACCGTCTGGCCTCCTGGCGGTCGTATGCATCGCCGAGTATCCCGACCGACGGCTCGTGGGCCTCGAACCGCTGGATGTACCGGTCAAGGTCGGGATTACGAAAGTCGTTGTCGAGGATCTCGACCGGGACGTCGACGTTCCGGAGCGAGGACTGGTAGGAGTAGTCCTCGCGGACGCCGACGGCGAACCCCCGTGCATAGGCGTCGATCACGAAGGGTTCGCGATGGAGGAATCCGATGTAGTCTGCGCGCTGTGCGTCGCCGATAGCCGTCGCTGACCAGGAGTGGATTGCTTCGGAGGACATCGAGTATCGCGCGCCACTATCGGGCGCGCCCAGCTGGCCAGCGCGCCACAAAACTCACCCTACTGGTTATAGAAAGGTGCGTTAGGGTGGATTCGAGCGGGTATTGACAAGCGTGGGGTCGTCACGTTCCAGCGCTGTTCGCCAGCATTTCAACACGGCTCGGGTAACAACTTCGACCGCTTCGACCTCGATACACGAGGGAACTCTCGTGCTCGCATCCGGTGGTTCGTGGAAATGCTTCTCTGTGACGTTCGGTTCCGGATGGCGATCGAAGCGAAAGTCGATGCCATCTGGTTCGGTGTAATGGAAGTTGTAGCAGTCACGTTCCGTCCAGACAATGTCGAACCTCCCGGACGGGCTAGCGCCAAAGCCCTCGCCGACCGTAATATTCAGTTCCGGTTGCGGGTCGAGCCGACCACTGAGGTCGTGATGAGTCACCAGTGGTTCGCTCTTGAGAAAGATATCTCGGATTCGTTGGAGTGCCTCGTAGTCGATCGGCCCCGTATTCCCTGCGATATACGTCATTAGTCAGACAACCACTTTTTCAGCATCGTAGAAGCTGATCGCTGCTTTCGCGAGGTAGAGATTCTTCTGAGCCGTTTGCCACGTCTTATGGTCCTCCCAACCGTCATGATCATCCGGGTCAAGCTGTTGTGCGAGTTCCGCAGGTGACTCGACGTCATGTTTGGTTCTGATCTCGTTGACTGTCTGTTTCAGATCCTGCAATGTCTCGACCAGTTCTGCTTCCGAGTACGCATCGTGCAGCTCCAACACCTGCTGATAGATATACATCTGATCGTTGCGCTTGTACAGCGCGCCCTGCCCACTGTCAATTGTCTCGACGAGCCCGATGTCAGTGAGCTCCTTGAGTTCATCACGAACCACTGGCTGGCTCGCTCTGGCTTTCTCGGCTATCTCGGACGCCGGCGTTGGCTCAGTCGTTCGCGTGATTACGACCTTGATTCGTTCTCGCGTCGTTGTTTCGTCCTTCCAGTCACTAACCGCCGCCTCATTTACGTCGTCGTATTTCTCGGTTGGATCGAAATTCATGCGTTTGCCCTGTCTCGTTTGCGGTGGCGCCGGATCGGTTGTCGATGTTGAATCCGATATCGTGGGAGATCCGCCATGCCTACATAAGATATTCTTTGAGGTGCAAATATAACTTACGCTAGAACGACTTTCGAGCGAGAGTGGATGGCCCTGATCTGGTTACCAGATCTCCTTTTAGGCCGGATTTTTAGCCGACACGACTCTTTCCGTCCGTTTCTCGTATTCGATCGGCACTATCCCTCGACTACATCGATGAGATCCGCTGCTGTCGAGGAGATCCGGTCCAGCCGGTCCCGTAGCGTCTCGGCTGCCTCCCCGTCCCAGGCCGCCAGATAGAACGCCGAGTTGTCGGGGTCCAGTCCGAAGTGTCGACTGACGATGTAGGCGACGGCCTCGGCTTCGACCTCACGCTTTGCCCGCTCCGTCTCGTCCTCGACGTCGAAGTGGAGCTTGGCGTGGGCGAACTCGTGGATCAGCATGCTCGCGACCGCGGCCCGGTTGTCCTGGTGCTTCACCTCGACCACGGGATTGGTCGTCGTCACGCTCCGGCGCGAACAGACGCCCTTTGCCGCCCCATGGTCCCACTCGTCGGAGTCGACGAGCTGTGCGTCGATGCCGATCTCGTCGGTCGCAGCCAGGAGGTCCTCGACGAGTCCAGCCGGGTCGCCGTGGGTCTCGGTCTCCAGTTCCGGGAGTGGCTCGCCGTCGGTCTGGGAGATGTCGAAGACGCTGGCTGGCCGGAATCCAACCAGTCCGCGGGGCCACTCGTCGGGCTCGGTCTCGTCGTAGTCACAGTCAGTGTTCTCGTGGTAGGACGGCGAGTTCCCGCACTTGGGACACTTGTTGGTGACGATGGGTGCCCAGATCCAGATGGCCGACTCGCCTTCCTGGACGTAGCGGTTGAACCCGTTTTTCCAGGTGTTGTACCCCGCGACGCGGGTCGCCTCGGGACACTGCATCTTGATCAGCAGCGTGTTCCGCGCCGAGTAGTCATGGAACTTCGATTGGACGTCCAGCCAGCGCTGGAACTGCTCGCTGGCCTGGGCCTCGTCGGTGAGATCAGCGAGGTCCTCAACCCACCCGTTGAGGCGCTCGCGCATGTCGTCGGCACGGCTGTCCGAATCGTCGAAGGTAGTGGTCTGCTGGCTGTGCTCCTGGTCGGGGAGGTTGCTCTGTATCGTCGACATCGGTCTGTGTCGGATCGCGCTCTCGGGCACGACCCCTCACCTCCCCTGGGGGGCAGAAAATCCTGCTCTGTTGAATAGATGCTGAGTCACAGTTAGAGCGGTTCACAGAGCGGTTCTATGTTTGTGATGGCGACCATCAGGACAATTTCACGGAACTGCCGATACCAGTCAAGCGCTCGCTCGGCATCGCCGAGCGAGCGCTTGATTGTCGAATACGAGGTTTCGGCCATCCACCGCTGAGAGTACCCTTTTGCCCGGATGAGTGCGTTATTCGCGGTTGCGTTCAGCGACGAACCACGGTAGTGAACAAGGTAGTCGATATCTAGTGCGGCAATCTCGTACTCGGTGTTCCAGTCCTGGAAACCTGTGTCTGCGGCGACGGACTGCAGGTCGCCCGCGTTCCGGCGGACGACCTGCGGTCCGGTCTTGGTATCGTGTAGCCAGCGTGCCGAGATGTGTACGTCAAGCACAGCAAGCGATTCCACATCGGTCAACGTCGTCACTTTCAGCGTCTGAACGCTGTTTCCGGAGCGTTGCCGGTAGTACGATGAAGAAATGCGGCGGTCGAAGAACGTGCTGTCGAGTGCTACGTGCCCAGACTGCGGGTGTTGCTGCGCTGAAACGCGCAGCAACGCCCGCCAAACCCACATTTTCAGCCGGTCGAAGGACTTGTAGATTGTTGTGTAGTCAGGGAGTTCGTCCTGATCAAGATCAAGAAGCTCACGGAGTTCAGCCATGTATTCCAGCCGATTGGGCGTTTCACGGTAGCTGTACTCTTCTTCGACCCGGAAACAGTGCAAGACGACGTGGACCCAGCGGGCGAACCCGCCGCTGGCGGGCTCGCCCGCGTGCTTCCCTAACGCTTGTTTGGCTAGACGCCGACACTGCTCAACGAAGTCGAGGATGTCGACTTCCATGGACAGAGTCAATTCCTCGGCTTCGTCCTTCTACTCCGCGATATCAACCGATTAGACCGCTATTCAACACAGCAGAAAATCCCGCTGCTGTGCTCTGGCTAAAGTCTATTGATACAGAAGGGCCAATAGCACGACACAGAGACCAGTTGTGGTCACGAGTCCCCGTGCTAGCAGAATAGATCCTGTACTAGCACCTGCGAGATTCGCGACTGTAACTGTCAGGAACACACCCGTCGTTAGGAGTCCGATTCCGAGGGCGAGCGAGCGCATCTTTGGAGCGTCGTTTCGTCTAAAGCCACGATACGCCAGAATTGAAACGAAGAGTCCAACGAGCCCAGTCAACCCCCGCGAAAGCCAGACGATACTGTCAGGAGAAAGTGCCTCTGTACCCGGAAGCCCCGTCATTTCGACCCGCCTCCATAGACAGTCCAGAGGATAACTCCTAACCCGGCGAGTTCACACCCACTCACGATTGTGGTACGACCAACGGTGCCAACACTCGTGAGGGTGGGTAATCCGACTCGAAGGAGTTCCGGAACGGTCGTGAGCAGAATCAGGCCGAGAGCAAGATATAGCATCCCAGGCTGTCCTGGCCCCCGACGATAGCCGCGAAGGAGAACGATCGCGATGACGAAAGATAGGATGATCGACATGAGTATCAGGCCGATGACGGCGAGCGCGATCACCGGGTCAGCGGACGGTGAACGGAATTGTAACAGTACATCCAGCATTCAGGACAACCCCTCGAACAGGTTGGTGAATCGGTCGGCCGGATTCGTCGCGGATCTTGTCACGGTCACCTCGTACGTGCCATCCTCGAACGTGACCGCCACTTCGCCGACGGTAGCTACGTATTGTTTGTAGTGGTGACCATCAGGATCGATCGTTTGTTGTTCGGCCACGAGGCCCGCCTCCTCTAACCGGTCGAGGCGACGGTACGCTGTCGGATCGGACATTTCACAGGCCGTGCAGAGCTCAGAGGCGGACATCGGTTCAGCGGTGAGTTCGGCGAGGATGGCTCGCGCGTACTCGTCGTCGAGCAACGCGAGGAGTTCATCATCGCCTTCCTCGTCCATACCGTCTCCCTGCGAGCGGTTGCAAATAAAAACCCTTCCCGACTTCTGGACTGGAAGCCGATGCTGGGGTCCTACTGTGGTCGGGATTCTCCAGTCGAGTATGCCCTCCACAGAGACCCAGGGCCAGACTATGTGGCGTGTCCGGTACTGGCTTACCTGGCCGGTTTGGAACCACGGCGATCAACGGCTTCGGGCCCCGCTCCGGGCACTGATACCGCTCGTCCTGACGTTTCTGGCTCTTGCGGTAATCCAGACAGCAGTTCGAGCCCGGTTCGAGCATCCAATTCGCGAGCTCCTCGAGCTACTCGGTCTAGCAGTCGTTCTCACTCTGGGACTTCTCGTCGCCACGAGGCTCATCGACCGACGTCCCGCCACCGACTACGGGCTCTCGGTCGATCGTGACTGGTGCAAGACCGCCGCTGTTGGGAGCGTGATAGGAATCTTAGTCAACGCTGGGGCTCTCGTCGTGTCGCTTTACGCCGGCTGGGTATCCGTGACAGGGTTCGCTGAAACCCCTGGTACCCTCCCGTTCGTTCCGGCAGTGGTCGTCACGTTCGGGTTGATTGCTGTCGCGGCAATGTGGGAAGAGTTCATCTTCCGAGCGACTATGTTGAAGAATCTCGCAGAAGGCGGTGCAGGATATGTCGGGGAGAAACCAGCTATCCTTCTAGCCGTCCTCATCAGCACACTCGTCTTCGCGACATTACACGGCGGGAAAGTAACTCACGTCAGCCAGTATGGCTACTACGTGATCGCTGGCTTGGTGCTCGGAACCGTGTACGCGCTCACCGGCGAGCTCGCACTTCCCATGGGATTTCATGTGTTCTACAATTTCTCACAGGGTTTCCTCGGACTTGGAGTCTCTCAAGTCACGCCCGAACTCGTTGTTCTTGAGCTCGCCGGCCCGGATAAATGGGTCGGCGAGGAGGGGCTCGTCCATGTTTCCTTCGCGATCCTTGGTGGTCTCTTGCTTCTCGCGTATATCCGCTGGCAGAATGGGCAGTTACAAATAAGCGAACACGTGACCCGATGGAATCCAATCTCAACATGATTCAGAATTGCCAGAATTGAATAGAAGGAACTTCTTCTCGACAAGGGCGGTTGCGGGGGCGAGTTCACTCTCAAGTTGTCTGTCGATGCGCCGGCGTCGGATTTGAATACGGCCCCACCGACGGTTCCCACCGGAGCGTGGACACAGTACTAAGCCAACAAGACGAATACGTCCGCGACGAACGCCTCCGTGCCGTCACAGGAGAACTTGACATGGATTTCGACGGTGCTCACACGCTGGCAACCTGGGTCTTCGATGGGACAGCATACAAGACGAACTTTCCGTTAGAATTCAGAGCCCTCAACAGAGCCAATATAGTCTCTGTTTGTGATTCCTAGAGAAGGTTTCTGGACTACTACACCCAATCGGACGGAGAAACCCAGAAAGAAACTTGACCCGCTCGTTATGTCCTGACTGAAGGTGTTCGACGCGCGCCGGTTTTCGTGGCGAGCCAGCCACCGACCTTCGAGCCGAGGAGCCCAACGAAACCGGCGAACCCGAGTAGCACTATTGTGAAGCCAACGGCTAACATCGAAACTGTGACCACGCGGAACCAAAGGGGACTGCCCCACGTAATCGCAGCCTCGAGCAAGTCGACTAGGAGCCACAGTCCCGGCAGTCCGCCAAGAACGCCGGCACGGAACCCGGCACTCGAAGCTTCAGTTTCCGTCGCTGCCGCGCTAGCGAGATAGCCAGCGAGGAGCCCACCCCAGAACACCATGTTGAGCGAGAACTCACTGCCCATTCTCGATTGCCAGTAGAAGCCGATCGTGAACGGGAGGGTAGCAACTCCGCCGATGAGGGCGTACTTCCACGTCGCAGTCACTTGGAGGGGGAGGGGACCAATTCGAACCATGAAGATCTATTCAGTTCGGGAAAACAAAAAAGTAGCTTTTGGCTCTGGTGAATCGCTGGACAGCGTCGGCTTCAACCGTCAGAACTAGTGGAATGAAGCGGGAAATCGCCGATGTCCATGTCGAAGATCTCCCGCTTCACGAGCAAAGCGGTTCAGTTAGCTAAAAATGCTGTCGGTGGTCGAGGCGAAGTCGCCGCCCCCGAAGGGGTGGCGGCTTCGCCGAGTATGCGGTGGTGTCGCTGCACTGTCTGCGGGTTTACCTGGAAAAATCCTACCGAGAGGCACTCGATTTGCTGAGCGAGATGCCACAAATACTCGGGGAGATCGGCCTCAACGCGACCGATCTCCCCGACCACTCCACGCTAGTCAAGTGGTTTGACAGAATCAAGACAGCACTCTGGCAAGTGCTGCTGCGCCTCTCGGCGCAGCTGCACGAGCCGAGCGGTCACGCCGCCATTGATGCGACGTTCTTCGACCGCGAAAACGCTAGCAAGCACTACTGTCGGCGGACGAATTACCGGGTTCAGACGCTCAAAGCTACTGCTCTCGTCGACACAGAAAGCCAAGCCATTCTGGATGTTCACTGTACGACTGAGAAACGCCACGACACACAGCTCGGCTGGCAGGTCGCCCTCCGCAACGCGGGCGACCTCGCTGCCTCGCTGCCGACAAAGGCTCAGTACTTCACAAAGCCGGTTAGTTGAGAGGTCTGCTTGCTGAAGGTGTGTCTAAGACCAAGCAAGCAGACGGTGAAATCCACGAGGACCAGCTCCTTAACTTCCTCGTCAACACGCTTGACGAGGAAGTCGATCTCGGTCTCGGCGCTAATGCTGAAATCGATGCTGAGGACATCTACGAGGTCCTCGTCGGCGCTTGCGCCGACGGGACCTCGATATCTGAACTCTGCGAGACCAGTGAAGATTCTCCTCATCAGAACACGATTCTGTACCACCTCCGCGAGAAGTTCGACCTAACGTCGGTTGAACAAGTCGGGAACGCACTCCTGCAAAAGGACGTTCTAGAGGTTCTTCCTGAGCAGGTGGAGGTCGTCGCGGACCTCCACCTGCGGCCCTACTACGGTGACGAGGACGAAACAGCTGGCCTCTATCACTCAGAAGCAAAGCGTGGAACCACTGCGTTCCACGCCTATGCGACACTCTACGCGCGTGTGAAGAATAAACGGTACACGCTGGCGGTGCGCCGTCTCATCGACGGCGACACCGCCAGCAGTGTCCTCGCCGAGTTTCTTGGTTTGCTTGACGGCCTTGACCTCAGCGTCAAGGCCGTCTATCTTGACCGAGAATTCTACGATAGCAAGTGTCTCACGCTGCTTCACGCACACAACTACGCGTACGTGATGCCGATCGTCCGATGGGGAAAGACGATCAAGCAGGAACTCTCGAGAGGATGGAGCCGCATCATCCAACATGACCTGACAGGGAAACTCGACGGTCACAGCTGGACCGTCGAGTTTCCAGTCTACATCGACTGTACCTATCAAAACGGACGGTACGGCGAGCACGGAGTGGCGCGTCACGGCTACGCCGCTGACGCGCCGTTCCTTGACACACCGCGAGATGCTCGATACCACTACGCGAAACGCTTCGGTATCGAGGCCAGCTACCGACTCTCTGAACAAAGTATCGTGACGACCACAACGAAGAATCCGGTTGTACGGCTGCTGTACGTCGTGGTTAGCCTACTTTTGCAGAATGTGTGGCGGTATCTCCATTGGGAGTATGTGGCGACGCCCCGCCGTGGCGGGCGTCGCCTCTGGTCCTGGTCGTTCGAGGAGTTCATCAACATGTTGTGTCGGGCAGCGTGGACGGCCCTCGCGGTGCGTCGGGCCGTCCCCGCGAACCGGCCACCGGACGACCGGTTCCACCGGTAATCACTGACCGAGGACGCTGCCTCGTGAGTGGCAACGCTGCCGCGTCGGCGGCTGATCGCCGCCGACACGGCAGCTCGGTCCTCGATTAGCGTTCATCGACCACTATCGACGACTCATCCCAATAGAACAGGTGACTCAAGTCAGGTCAACTGGCGATGCTTTGTGAGGTACTGAGGCTACGATTGGATGGATTTACGCGAAAAACTCCGGGAAGAGGGCGTAAGACCGCTGATCAAACATCGTGAGTTCCGGCCCATCGATCACGCGCATAACGCGCGGATCGATGGGCCTCGATACCGCCAACGAGCGATGTGTGAGACCGTCTTCTCCACGATCAAGCGCACGCTCGGCGACGCCGTACGTGCGCGAACTTGGTACGGAGAATTTCGAGAACTCGTCTTGATGTGTGCGGTTCACAACATCAAGCAGTCGCTGAAACAGTGAAATCAAGCTACGTCTGGCGATTCACCACGGCCGTCCTCGTGGATTTCACCGTCTGCTTGCTGCTGTTTGCTAGGCACATTCGCAGCAAGCAGACGTTCTAACTAACCGGCTTTGTGAGGTACTGATGCTACCTCCTAACCTCGACATCGTTTCTTCGCGCATCACTAGTTTTTTGATTACCCACAAGCACATTTTCCGAGTATGCTCTCCCTTAGCCCAATGGTTATCAAATGGCTTGCATGCGGTGCATTCACCATGTTCCTCGGTGGAATCATTAACTCCGGGTGGACGTGGTTGCTGGCTGGCTACAGCGAGCCGGTCTCAACAGTCTCCGATAATGTCGTAGAGAACATGGTTGGAAATACGATTTTCCGAGTCGGTATCGCCATCTTCGGGGTCGGCGTACTTGCGACTGTGATGGCCCTACCTTCGTATCTCGGGGTTGTGGTTGGTGGGGTAATTCTGGTGGATGTGGGACGCTTGATTTACCAATTAAATACCCGGTCGTACTCACAACCGGTCTAATACAGAACCGCGTCAAGGACAAAGCGCGAGAGGCTGGCATTCCGGCCAAATACGTCCGACGGGAGTACACGAGTACAGACCCACGATCCACCGTGAAACGAACGAGAAACACTCGCAAATGACTCTCTCGGCGGTCCATGGGTGGACCCCCTACCAGCGATAGCTGCACTTAGCTGGTATTCCCCATGTGTGGGTAGCCGCACCGTTCACGACGCGGAGGTTCTCACAGGCGGAACAGGCCGGGTGTCTTGGGGCTAAGCAGCATCCGGGATGAAACGCTCATTACTCGGCTTCTTTCACACGGACCAGTTAGCAGGACTGTTCAAACTTACTACCTATTGAGAGTTCTAACAAGGCTGAATTACCCTACACCCACACACCACCGTGCAAGTGTTCCTAGGTGAAGAGATGGAGTAGGTGTTCTTGAATTGCTTTGGTCCACACACGCATACACGCAATAGATGGTATCCTCAGACAAATTTACAAGTTTCGTTGAGTAACTACTACACTACCACTAGTCGTTAATAAATATTTTATTGTATAGGTGAAATAGGCCTCTAATAGTATATTTCGCACTTATCTGTTTATACAACTCCGTCATTTAGCTATTTGACCCCTCTCACTTGTTATCACCAAGAACACTTGCACGGTGGTGTGTGTATGTTCCCTCGATCCGACTCAACGAGAACACTTGAAACACATGCAGGGTAGTGGATGATTTTATTACTGAAGATGGGGAAGTGGGAAGTAAGATGGTACAGACGGACGAGAATCCGTTCGAGGGAAAAGATCCGATCTTCAAGGCGAAACAACCACTCAAAAAGGACAGCTTTGACCCTGATACAATCTTCCACCGTGACGAAGAGATAAACCACTACGTTAATTCCCTCCAAGATGTCGTTGTCGGTCATGATCCTAACAATGTGTTCGTGTATGGTCCGACAGGTGTCGGAAAAACAGCTGTAACCAAGTGGGTTCGAGACAAACTGCTTGAAAAAGCGAGTGAGCAGGATGTTCCCCTCAAAATTGTCGGCCCGGTCAACTGCCGCAACTACAAATCATCCTATCGGCTTGTCAGTCGGCTTGTCAATGAGTTTCGGGAACCAGGAGACAAGCTCCCGAAAAGTGGATACAGCACGGATACCGTCTTTGAGTTCCTTTACGAGGAGATTGAATCTGTTGGCGGGAACGTTCTGATTATCCTTGATGAAATTGACAACATCCCTCCTGATGCCCGGAACGATTTCCTTTACGACCTTCCAAGAGCAGAAGCAAGTGAGAACGCAGCAATCGACCAAGCTCGAATTGGTCTCATCGGTATCTCGAACGATCTGAAGTTCGTTGACTCTCTTGAACCGAAAGTGAAGAGTACTTTGGGGGAGCGGGAAATCAAATTTGGGCCATACGATGCAAATGAACTTCGTGATATCCTCGGTTATTATGCGGATCTCTCGTTCCATAACGACGTTCTCAGCACTGAAGTGGTTCCACTCGCGGCAGCGTTCACTGCTCAGGAGCGTGGGGATGTTCGGCAAGGTCTGAAAATTCTCGAAAAAGCTGGTGAATACGCCCGAATGGACGGGTCAACAGTCGTCACAGAAGACTACACTCGCCGTGCGACTGAATCGATTGAGACTGATGAGATACTCGACTGTTTCAAGAATGATCTTACCCGCCAACAAGCACTGACTTATATTGCCACAACACTTGCGATTATCGAGCCAGAACACGACGCACGGACGAAACGGATCTACAGTCTCTATTCGTCGATTGCTGAAGCGGCCGATAGCAAGGTCCGCTCGGAGCGGAAAATCTACGAGTTCCTTGACCAGCTGTCGATGCAAGGATTCGTTCGGTCTGAAGACCGCAACCTAGGCAGAGGTGGTGGGCGACGGTTCGTATACCAGGTGACTGACGATCCTGTTGATATCATTAATGCCGTCGTCAAGTCAGATTACAGTGGGGCGCTCCCAAACAATGTCTGGAATATCTTGAAACACCACAAAGAAGACGAGTCGACATCGTTCGAAGCACCTGACCCGGACGACAAAAAACAGCAGCAGATATGGCAGTTCACGTAGCAAAGTCAACGACCCCACCCTACTTCGCTCAGTCTGATGACTTCGCTCGTTGAGGGTGGGGCTTGTCCGTGTCCTCGTCCTCGAACCCGGTCCGGGTGGGCGGTAAATCCGCCACTCGGCGTCACCGTTCCAGACTTCAGGGCAAGTTGACTGTTGCCCGTCCGCTGAGACGACTGTTGAACCTCTGTAACACTTGCAGGGTGGTGTAGGTCTGAGTGTATGCATCGAACACTTGCAAGGTGGTGTGTACAGCTGTGTGATTAAGACCAATCGATCTTGCGCAGGAGGATGAAGAAAATTGTGCCACAGAGCACGTATAGGTGTCTCTCCGATTCACGCCAGTTCAGCCCCAACGGAGGCGTTGTATGTACCTCGGCATCAACACCCACAAACGGTATTCGCAGGTTGCCGTCGTACGCGACGGTGGCTCTCGCCCCATCGAGGAATATCGAAAGACAAGCTAACACCGTATCTCAGAGCCTTTCAGCTCCGCTGCGAACTCTACAGAAAACCAGGTGACGAAGCGCTCAAACATGCTCTCGACGCTGCCTTCTGGAAATCAACAGCGTGCTTCACAAGAGCGAAGACCAATTACTGGACCAAAACACTTGCACAGTGGTGTGTCCGAGCGCAGACGTTGGAGAAGAGGTTAAAAAAGAACACTTGCAGGGTGGTGTAGGTCCGAGTGTATGCATCGAACACTTGCAAGGTGGTGTGTCCGCTTGACCCGCGTAACACGTCGAAGCGTTGCTTGACGTGTGGGTTTACCCACGACGACAACCCCAGCAAGAGTCGTTCGAGTGTCAGAAGTGTGGGTGTGAGAATCACGCAGATTACGAATGCGTCTTCAGGCTCGGGAGGAAATCAATCTCCCACATCATGGTCGGACTCTTTATCTGTCAAAAGTCTGTAGTCAATGTAGCTATCTATTTCTGACCGAATAGACCGAGTAGCACCCGTTGTCACTCGTTCAAATATTTCGCCACTAAATAATGCTGTCAAGAAGTCAGCGACCATATCAGGATCTATATCTCTGAAATCACCAGATTCAATACCATTCTGCACGATTTCTTTTACCCTGTCACGAAAGATATTTTGCGATCTATCAATCTGCTCTCGGAATTTTTTGTCTTGCGCTGCTTGCATTCGCAACTCCGTCAATACAATTTCATAGTCTCGGGCTTGTTGCTCATTGTCCTGAGGGATGACTTGATCAAAGAGGCTCCGAAGTTGAGTTTCAGGGTCACCATCATCGGGAACAGGCATTCCGATCTGTACGAACCGCTCAAGTAAGTAGTCAAGAAGATCTAGTAGGACCTCATCTTTTCCATCATAATGATAAAAAACCAGTCCTTCTGACTTGGGAAAATGCTCACTAATTCGGTCTATCGTGAGATCTGCATATCCGTGTTCGGCCAGAGCAGTGAATGTAGCTTTCAAGATTGCTGTCTTGGTCTCATCAGTTTTGTCGGCAAAGAGGGGGGTTCTATCTTCCATACTATTTGATTCCTATTGCGGTTAACTATGATTGTGCTCTCTGAAGTAACTGTTTACTATCTTGATTCAGCGAGAGAATTTACTGAATTGAGGGGGGTGAGTCCCCTTCCTCAACGAGTGACCGAAGGGAGCGAGTAGGGAGGATACAGCGCCACACAATTCCCAAACACATTCTCGAAACTCGGAGAAATCCCGCTCACCTTCTACCGTGACCTGCCTGACGACGCCGAAATCAAGACGGTCACAATTAAGCAGGAACCGACTGGGAAGTGGTACGCCAGACTCGGCATCAAAACGCCTAACGGCCCGCTGAGGAAGCCCGAGCATCCCGAACACTGCGTCGGCATCAACTGAAGCGGTAGCGCGGAGTCCCCTTCCTCAAGGAGAGACCGGAGGGAGCGAGTAGGGAGGGGGAGGAGCGCGTTCGTATAGGTCACAGAAACCAATTTATAAATAGCCACAGATCTACATTGAAACTGTGGCAGACGACTATGTGCGCCGGACAGCAATCACCCGCCTCTCGGTAGATAGCAAGCAACGCGAGCTGCTTGAGAAAACCATCTCTGAGTGGAAGCGTGGTTGCCAACTCGCCACGGATATGGCGTGGGGCAAATGCAACGCCAAGAGCGACGTACAACCCCTCGCCTACGACGACGTGCGCGAGCACACCGACCTCGGGAGTCAGCACGCGATTCTCGCCACCCACCAAGCCGCCCAAGCCATCACCGGCTGTATCGAACGCCGGTCTAACGGCGAGAAGGTCAGCAAGCCCACCTTCACCGCACCGACAGTGAAGTACGACACCCGGACCATGACGCTGTTTGATGATGATACCGTGTCGCTCTCCACAACGGAGAGTCGCGTCCGGTGTGACCTTGCTCTCCCTGACGCCGACGACGGCTACCAACGACAGTACCTCGACTCTGACGAATGGAGCGTTACGGAAAGTACACTCACCGCCCGCGACGGCAACTACTTTTTACACATCGGCTTCCGCCGACACAAGACCGACACCGAACGGAACACCGCCGAGGACGGAACGGTTCTCGGGGTTGACCTCGGTATCGAAAACCTTGCCGTCACCAGTACCGCCTCCTTCGTCAGCGGGCGGGAGTTGACCCACGACCTCCGCGAGTTCGAGAAGGTACGCGCCGGACTCCAACAGACAGGCACGCGAAGCGCCCACCGGACACTCGAACAATCGAGTGGCAGCGAACTACGGTACATCCGTGACGTACTACACCGAGCGTCGAACGCCATTGTAGACGAAGCACTCCGATACGAGTGTGACGTGATTGTATTCGAGGATTTAACTCATATTCGCGAGCGCACGGGTGCGTCGTGGGGCCACAAGTGGGCGTTCCGAACGCTGTACGAACAAGTCGAGTACAAAGCCGAAGCGGAAGGCATTTCGGTGAAACAAGTGGGTTCGGCGTACACGTCCAAGCGGTGCGCCGAGTGTGGATTCACGGCAGGGGAGAATCGCCCGACTCGCACCGACTTCCAGTGCGTGAAATGCGGGTCGGAAGCGAACGCAGACTACAACGCGGCGAAGAACATTGGTATGCGGTACGTCCGCCGAGGCCAACAGTCGTCTCGGCGGACGGGCAACAGTCAACTTGCCCTAAAGTCTGGAACGGTGACGTCGAGTGGCGGCTTTACGGCCCACCCTGTCGGGTTCGAGATGGAGGACACGGACAAGCCCCACTCTCAACGAGCGAAGTCGTCAGACTGAGTGAAGTAGGGTGGGGTAGTTGACCCACGGCGATTGAGGGCATCGGGAGCATGTTGATACTGTCCGTTTCGAGAAGCCGTTTGGCCAAAATGATCACACCCGCGAAAACAATGATTGACGGATAGGATCGAAACAGGCGAACGGACCAGACTAACGAATCCAGGACGTTTCGACGAATTGTGGATATCTCGATATTACGGCAATCAAGACATCCACAGCCATCAACATCGTCTTGGGTCTTGATCGTCGGTACCACGTCATCCGTAGTTGTGTCGCCGGCAGTAGAAGCTCTTCGGACCGATGTGTCGGTATGTTCACTCATTCGGCAGTAACGAACTGGGAGATAGATTTGCCGGCGGCAAGCAGGATCGACGGTGGACCAAGCAGTGAGGCGAAGGATTTGAACGCACGTTTGAGACTTGGCCGATCGTCGTCGGTGCCGAGAAAGAGCAGTATCGGATCTTCAGAAACGACGTAGACGCTCATTTCCTGGCCTTTCTCCGAGTGACCTCCTCCGCGCCCTGACGGGCGCGGCTTCCCGAACCGCACCGCAAGCGTTGGGATATTTGCCGGTCTACGGGCAGACCTGTTCTTGTGGGGCGACTCTCCCCGTCGATTTGTCGAACAGGCGCACCGATGGCTGGGCCAGACAGCCGTTACTCCTATCCACAGAGGGACTCGGAGTTACCGTCGCTCGCATATTCTCCGCCGCGTTCAAGTCGCTGTTAGCAACCAACTCGCAGTTCTCACAGACGTACAGACCACGTTCGACACGGTTCGAGTCGGCTTTCATCCTACACGCACAGCACGTTATCGACGTCGCAAGTTCGTACTCATCAACACGCTCCACGTCGATGCCACGTTCTTCAGCCTTGTACTCGATGTGCTGAATCAGCGTATCAAACGCCCAGTCGTGCAGGCGCTTGTTCCCGTGGCGACCCCAGTCCTCATCCGCACGAATGTTCTTGGGATGCCCGACCGCTATCGTCTCCACGCCACGGTCTGCACATTGCTCCACGATATCTTTCGAGAGCGCGTGTAGAAAGTGGGTCTGCCGGCGAGATTTCTTCTGGCGTGCCCACCCTGCATAGGTGCTAAGGCCGTTCTCGCCTTCCGTGTCGTATTCTTCCTGGCGGAAATAGTGGGCGTCTTCTTTCAGCGCGCTCCCCGGATACAGCAGTGTCTCATCCCCGACTGAGACAGCCGCAGTATTACACATCCCGAGGTCAACACCAGCCGTCTTCTCACCAGACGAGTCAGCGGCGTCGATGGCCACTTTGCAGACAAAGTGGAGTTCCCAGTGGTCGCCGGTCCAGACGATGCGGACCTGTTGTACGTCTTCGACGGCAGTCAGGTCTGTGTCTGGCCCGGTATCGTATTCGCAGAGAACGAAGTCGCTCCACCCATCTTTTAGGTTCTTCCCCTTCGAGAGGCGGACTTGCTGGTGGTCGGTGTCGAGTTTGAAGCCGTCTTCTTTGAACGTGATTGTTGAGCGTGGTCGTTCGTCACCGTGTTTGCGGTAGCCAGGTGGGTTGGCGTCTGGGTCGTCTTGTTCGAACCAGGACTGGAAAGCACCAGTCAATTCTTCGACGATTGCTTGGCTTGATTGGGCGTTCAAATCTTTCCAGCACGGTTGGTTCTTCATGTAGGACTTGAGCGGTCCTTCCTCGGGGATGTCACCGGTTTCGTCCCAGATGCGGCCAGCCGTCCACCGAGCGACGTTCCAGATTTTACTGCCGGAACGAGCGAGTGAATCGAGGTCTTGCACGACACCCTCACGGTCGTTGGTGAGCGCCGCTGTGATGGTGCGCGTCGTGACCAGATTCACTATACATAGCCTATGACAGTACGCTGACTTAATTGCTTCGGGTCGGCGTTGAATATCCAGTCAAGCGAAGTAGTGATGACCTCCCCCAGAGCTTACGCGATTCACTCCCGCCCTGTTCGCTTCTCGGTTCCGACCTGAGGGGTCGGAACACTCGTCACTCACCGGAAGGGCGGGATTCTCTCGCTGTATCAAGATAGCAGGTGTCCGTAACTTCGATCATGCCAGCTGATTCGAGATTCTCCAGGTGGTAATGGACGTTCTGCACGCTCTGATTGAGCTGATCAGCGATCTGTGACGGCGTCGCGGGCGTTTCGTTGAGCAGCCGAAAGATCTCGTAGGCGGTTTCGGAAGACAATACTTCGATCACGTCTCGCGTTCCGTCGTCGTCGAGACTCAGGACGGCCAGAGTATCGCTTCGTTCGACGGTTGCGTCAGTTCGTGTCGGGAGAATCCGTGACATAGGTGGTTAGTTTCGGTGGGTGGCGATCGTAGGGATCCGGTCTGCGCGGTGGCTGTTCGAAGCTAGTATATGTAATTGTTGGTGGATGGTCATACTGAGTCCAGAGTATCAGCTGAGGCAGCGATTAATCGCATATAGTAGGCTGTGTACACCGTGTGGAAGTACGCGAAGCTGACCGCTGAAAGGGCGATCCCAATGGGGAGCAGGACAGCGATCGGAATTCCAAGCTTGATCGGTAATACGTCGGCTGGGCCAGAATCTGTCATTGTCAACTGGAGCAGGTATTCGGGAATGAAGAAGACGTTCAGCAGGACGAGCCACGCCGCGGAGAATCCAGCGACGCTTTTCAGATTCGAGCGAACGGGTCCAATACTTTTCCGGAACGCGTCGGTAACGCCCTCGTTTTCGATGACAATCGCCGTGTCGTAAAACTGCACAAACTTGAGCTACCCACGGCTGAACAGTAGTTACTGAAGCAGGAGAGAAACGATTGTCGTCGCGGTCGTTATCTCGATATGGCCGAGACAACCGAAGCAAAGCAGGTGAGTCGGGCGGCGTCATCACTACTGTTTCCGGAACTTGAGTTTGGCACTGCAGCTAACGCCACATACCCGAGCGAGGACTTCCAGCGAGTCCTCGCTCGGATTGCCTTCGACAACGAGTTTGCCAACGCTGGCGCGAAAGCGTATCACCTCGCTCGTGGTGACAATGTTGGGACGGAAGCGCGGAATCCGCTAGCGCGAGCACTGCTGTACCACCTTCGTGGACTAGAAGCGGACGGGGTCGACGATCAGTTCGACTGCGTCCGCGATGCTGTGCTCGACCATGCGATCCACGCTCGGGTTTTCACGGCCCATTGACGTTGCGATCGACGTTCACAACTGGCTCTACTACGGCGATAGTGAGACACCGCACGTCTCCCAGACCGATCCAGACCGAGGAACTGACTGTGCGTACAAGTTCGCTACCATCTGTATCGTTGATCCGAGCGTCCGATTCACGCCTGGGTGGGTGCCATTAGATGGTGACAAGACCGACGAGTTGGCGGAACTAAACTTCGAGAGGGCAGCCTCGGGGCTTAATCATGAGGTGGTTCCTGATTTGGTCATTTCGCCGACCGGAACCAGTGGATTCATACATCTTCGCTCACTTTGACTGAGTACTCAGCTAAATCCAATATGACACAGAATATGCTTCGCAACCCGAAGTCGTTAGTTACCGCTCTGACCGTCGTTCTGGTCATGGGGTTCGTTGTTAGTGCGGTCCCCACTATTGCGACTGCCCAGGCATCACAATCTGGAGATGTTATTGGGAACCCAAAGATCTCCTTTGCAACTTCATCTGGGACGCTGTCGGCTGACACTACCGATGAACTCACAGTTTCAGTTGTTAATCGCGGTCTGATTATCGAGCATGGTCCTTCGCAGTACGAAAATGAAGTCATGACCGCTAGAGGATTAACTTTTGAGGTAGATGACGAGAATGCACCAATTGATGTCCAAACCGGAAGGGTATCTGTTGGTAACTTCCCAACTGGAAGTACCGAACGAACTGTCTCTGTCATAGTCCCGGACCATGCTGAACCGGGAACGTACACACTCCCGGTTAATTATGAGTATTCGTACACCCGTCATATTCGCTATGGCCCCAGAGGACTCACTGAAGGAAGTGACTCCACACGAACTGAGACGGGCTCAATAACGATCCAAATCAAGGAAGACGCCCGGTTTGAGATTGTCGAAACAAATGCGACAACCCAGGTCGGCGATGATAGCGATATTTCGTTCACGCTCCAGAATACTGGCTCAGAAACCGCGAGAGGAGCAAGTGTGAATGTGGAGTCAAAGAGTAGCTCCCTAACATTCGAATCCGGTGACACGTCTTCAACGGCATCTGTTGGTGACTGGGAACCAGGCGAGGTCCGTACTGTCAATTATACAGCTGCACTCGAATCAGACGCTGCCGTACGAGGATACTCCGCTGATTTGGCGGTAAATTATGATGATTCCAATGGGGTTAGTCGGATGTCAGACCCGATTACGACTACTATTCAGTCTATTCCCGAGCAGGAGTTCACATTCACCGACGTGGAGTCGCAACTCCGTGTTGGTGAGGACGGTGACTTGATCGGCACCGTGCGCAATGACGGACCCCTGCCGGCACGTAGCGTCGTGGTACAGTATACTGGCGATGACCAGAGTGTAATTCCAACGGAGCAGTCAACCGCTGTAGGAACGCTTGATCCTGGCCAGTCCGAGAATTTCTCGCTGCCGATCGCAATCAGCAGTAGTGCCGAAGCTGGTTTACGTTCGCTTGATATGGCTGTTAAATACCGTACTGACGAGGGCGAGACAAGGACTTTCCAGGAGCTTGCTGTAGACGCCGAGATTGCTCCTGAGCGCGATCGTTTTGATGTCACGGTCGAGAACCGTACCATACAGGCAGGTGGTTCCCGTACTGTCGATGTTGCGGTAACGAATAATCTCAACGAAGTCGCGAGCGATGTAGAGGTTCGGCTATTCGCTGATGATCCGTTAGACACTGGTGACACTGACACGGGGTACGTCCAGTCACTTGATCCAGGTGAGACCAAGACGGTGACCTTCGAGCTGACTACCACCGGATCTGCGACGGTGGGAAGCACTTACCCCATCTCCATAGACTTCCGGTATGATGACACCGATGGCGACAGCCATCTCACCAAAACCTACCGCGTTCCAATTGATGTGACCGAAAGCGAAGAAGGGGGGCTACCGCTGCCGATCATCGCTGTCGTGCTTCTCATTATCGGAACGGGGGCACTCGTCGCCTATCGGAGGCTGCAATAGCTGATGTCATTTGACGAGCAGATCGAGATATGGACGCGGCGGGTTAACGACACTATCGTCGACAGTCCACGTAGAGTCATTGTCGCATTCCTCGTGCTCACGCTTATATTCGCTGGCGGGATGGGACTAGTCAGCACAGATACCGAAGCGACTGACTCATTCACCGAAGGACTTGAGGAACAGGAGGCACTTGACGCAGTTAATCAGGAGTTCGAAGACCCGTTTGAACCGGAGAGTGAATCTACTCAACTTATCCACTCTGGAGGGAACGTCTTAACGAAAGAAGCGCTTCTCAGAGACCTCCGGATTTTAGAGGAAGTTGAGTCGCGCGATGACCTCCGTGTCGCCTCTGCCAATGGCCCGGCAACGGTCATTGCCCAGCAGATTGACCCTTCAGCGGACACGGCAGCTGAACAACGACGCGCTATCGAATCGACGAGTGCGACCCGCATCCGGAAAATCGTTCGCGAACTGTCGGAGGATCCACGATTTACCGGGACAGTTGCGACCGATTTCAATCCGACGAGCGCGAGTGCTTCAGCGTCAATCACGGTCATTTCACATGATGTGCCCGCCGGGTTCTCTGACAGCAATCTCCAAGAAGTCCAGACAACAATTCGATCTATCGCGGCTGACCAGCCTGGCGACATAACTGCCTTCGGAAGCGGCATAACAAACGCTGAAACAGCCAACGTTATCGGAGATTCACTTACCATCGTGATGCCTGTTGTCGTCCTGTTGTTGCTATTGTTCTTGATTGTCGCTTACCGTGATCCGATCGACCTCTCTCTAGGTCTACTGTCGCTTCTGATGACCGTCATCTGGACGTTTGGATTCCTTGGCTTCTCTGGAATTCCATTTAATCAGCAGATGATTACCGTCCCTGTACTGTTACTTGCAGTTGGAGTTGACTTCGGGATCCATATCATCAACCGCTACCGTGAGGAGGCCGTCGCGGGGTACAATGCTACAGAGGCGATGCGGGAGGCGAATAACCAACTGATAATCGCCTTCATCATTGTAACGGTTACAACCGTGTTTGGGTTCGGCGCAAACGTAATATCTGATCTCACACCGATCCGGAATGTGGGGATCGCCTCAGGAATTGGGATTATTTTCACCTTCCTGATCTTCGGGCTGTTTCTCCCGGCAGCGAAGTTAGAAGTCGACAAATTGCGAGAGGCCTATAACATCCCCGAGTTCAACTCGGCACCGATCTCCTCTGAAGACTCGGCGCTCGGCAACCTATTGACGTTCCCGGCGCAGGCCAGTCGGTATGCTCCGATCGCATTTGTTGTCGTGTTGCTCGTAACCGGTGGGATGGCAGCGGTGTATGGTAGTGGCGTCGACACTTCCTTCGAAACCGAGGACTTCCTTCCACCAGAGGAACAGCCCGCATACGTGACTGGACTTCCAGAGCCGTTCGCACCAAGCGAATATACTGTCACTGAGACGCTCAACCTGCTTGAAGACCGCTTCTCGACCAATCAGGATCAATCTGTAAAATTGTACGTTGAGGGGAACTTTGAAGAGAACCATGCCCTCGAGGCGCTCGCAGCACCGAACAATGACGCGCCAGGCTCGCTCGCAGTTGGGGACGGCGGATCTGCTCGGCCGACAAGTATAGTGACAGTGATTCAGTCGTATGCCGAGCAGGATCCAGAATTCGCCAGACTGGTCGCTCGTAACGACCTGAACGGAAATGGGATCCCCGATCGAAATCTGGACCTTATATACGATGTGTTGTTTGCTTCGCCAGCTGGCGACCGCGCTGAACAGTATCTTACTCCAGATCGGCGGAGCGCACAGGTCGAATACGCCATTGACTCGGACGCTTCACAAGCCGAAGCTGCTGCCGACGCTAGAGTATTTGCGGAAGAGTTCCGCTATGAAACGACTGCAACCGGCCAGCTTGTCGTCTTCGACGCAGTGACGGATATTATTTTCAACTCTTCAATTCAGGGATTGATTATCGCCATGGGGTTAACTGGGTTGTTCCTTATCATTGCGTACGCCGTACTGGAAAACAAGCCGCTACTAGGGATTGTAAACCTCTTCCCGATCCTGATTGCAATCGCGTTTCTGCTTGGGACGATGCGATATCTCGGGATCTCATTAAACGCGCTAACAGGGACAATACTCTCAATCTCAATTGGGCTTGGGATTGCATACTCTGTCCATGCTACCCACCGGTTTGTCGATGAGTACAACGCTGGTGCCGACGCTTACGAGTCGATGATTATTACATTCTCGGGCACAGGTGGAGCTCTGCTCGGGAGCATGCTCACAACGTCGCTCGGGACAGGTGCGCTTGCACTCGCTATTACACCTGTCTTGGGTGACTTTGGCTTATTAATGGCAATAAGCGTCATCTACTCGTTTGTATTCACTATCATCGCGCTTCCCCCTGCAGTCTTGCTGTGGGAACGCTACCAGGGTGTGTGGGCCGAAATCACGGAAAGCTCGAGCCGAAAGTCTCACTCTTCACAGTAGTTGCCGAACCTAGCTGAGATTCTTCATGCTCTTTCGAGAATTCAACTTCGAATCTGAAAGTCAACACAACTATCCCAGGGGCACTGTCTAGTGGTGCTTCAAGCCTGATGTGATATCGTTAAGCTGCTGAACGACCTCTAGAATCTCCTCATGAGCAGGAAACTGTACTTCGTCGATTTGACGGAGGAAGAGCGAGCAGAACTCGAAGCGCTGGTCTCAGCTGGCAACCACAGTGCTCAAAAACTCACCCGAGCACGTATCTTGTTAAAATCCGACGAAGGCTGGAGCGACCCGAAAGTCGCTGACGCGCTGGACTGTGGCCGCGCCACCGTCCAGCGCACGCGTGAGCGCTTCTCCCGCGAGCGTCTCGGTGCCATCGAACGCAAGAAACCGGATCGTCTCTATGCGCGCAAACTCGATGGCAGCGCTGAAGCCCACCTGATTGCGTTGGCGTGCAGCGAGCCGCCCGAAGGGCGCGCTCGCTGGACACTCCACCTCCTCGCAGACACCCTTGTCACTCTCGATGAGATCGATGTCGAGTCGATCTCACATGAGACCGTTCGACAGATTCTCAAAAAAACGAACTGCAACCTCACCGATCCACCCAGTGGGTGATTCCTCCCGGCCAAAACGCCAAGTTCGTCTGCCGGATGGAGGATATTCTCGCCCTCTACCACGAACCGTATGATGAGGATCAGCCGGTCGTCTGCTTCGACGAAACCAACAAACAACTTCTCACCCACGTCCGCGACCCGCTCCCGGCGAAACCGGGAGCGGTCGCTCGCACTGACTACACGTACCGAAGAGGCGGAACGCACAACCTCTTCGTGATCAGTGAACCACTGGTCGGCTGGCGTCACATCGATGTGACCAAGAAACGAGCCAAGGTCGAGTTCGTCGAGCAAATGCGCCAACTCGCCGATGTGCACTACCCGGATGCAGATCGCATCCGGGTGGTGCTCGACAACTTCAGCACTCACACCGAGTACGCCTTCTACGAGTTTCTCCCGCCAAAGGAGGCTCGGCGGTTGCTTGCGAAGCTAGGGTTTCACTTCACACCGCCGCACGGAAGTTGGCTCAATATGGCAGAAATCGAGCTCAGCGCACTCGTATCTCAGTGTCTCGCCCGCCGGATTCCCGACGCAGCGACGCTCCGTGCGGAGGTCGCTGCGTGGGAACGGAGCCGGAACGAAGCGGATTCCTCTACCGACTGGCAGTTCACAACCGATGATGCCCGCATCAAACTTCGCAGGCTCTATCCCGTCTCAAGTGACGCTTGAAGCACCACTAGACAGTGCCGTGCCGAATCTATAGAAACGGAAGACAAATCACAATACTATTAGTCCAGAGAGTAATATCCGGTTGGTGGCACTTCTTGAGGAGCGCGCTCAAAAGCGGTCTACTGGCCACCTTTACACCGCAACCCAGGGCGCGCCCGCCGCCTTCGACCGAGACATAGACCAGTACTCCCTGAGCTAAACGTTCTTGATGTCGATACCCAAGGGGCAGGCAGTTATGAGCGAAGAAGATCCAGACCAAAGCGATTTTCACTCGCATCGGACCGGGTGGTCGGGAGCACATCCGTCCTCTCGACCGCCCTGTTTCGGCAGTTTCTCGGACACGAATCAGCAACTACTGTTCAGTCGTGGGTAACTGACTTAGAGATATTCATCTGCTTTCCATCATTGAGTGGCGCTGTTCTACTAACAGGGGTAACCTCAATTGATTCCGCGTCATGAAGATCAGTAGCTGGAACATGGACTGAAAACGTTTGATTCTCAGTGACGGTAGTTTTGTAGTGATACAGCCACGGTGACGGAACAGATTGTGTTGACTGGATACGTACCCAGATATTATTCATGGGTGCTATATTTGTTGTTCCATTTACCGATATATTAGTTGAATCGGCCTTTAGATTGATTTCGTCCTTGGTCGTTATATTCGCCGATGGTGCTACAACCTCAATGGTGTTCGAAAGAACAGTAACGTTTGACGGTCCTTCAGAGCGGGATACGGTCATGATAATATTTAGTGACTCATTTTGTACGTTACTAAACCCATCCGTGCTGAGTGCAGCAGTCATATTCCCATCCGAGTCTGAAATGTAATTAAAGGGTAACGGTGCGACGATTTCAGTGGGCCCGTTGGTGCTTGCTTTTAGATTGACACCGTTGCCGAGCGTACCGTTACCTTCGTAACCATACAGGATCGTTCCAGTCTGGGTTGAATCACCAACGCTCACTTGAACGGTATCGGCCGAATCATGGCTTGGATTGTGTACCCCAGCGAATTGTACGAGTAGCCGACTGTCAGATGGCAGAGTTACGCTGTCATTAAATCCAATCGTAATAATTCCTTGGCTGTTAATCCGAACAGTCGTCACTGAACTACTTAGATCTCTGTTGATGATCCCATCACCAGTGGTATCAATTCCGATGTGCTTGATATTGGCATTGGATAGCGTCTTGGGGATATTTCCGTCACCACCTCGATAATCAACTTCAACGGTAGAGAAGCTACTTAATTCGTCGGAGCTATATTGGACAGTATGAGTCGTCTCTGCTCTCTCTGAGCTATTACTAGGATAAATTAGGTTGTTGCCTGGAAGCGAAGATCGCATTGTGGTGGATAGCTCAGGTCTAAACCCATAGTTTACAACAACCGTATCTCCTCGGGCCACTGATTCATTGAATTGGAAGCTGGTTCTAATTGACTGGGATGTGACCTGCTGATTCTTTGGAAGGACAGTTGCCTCTCCAGCCCTATATTCAACGTCATATACTTTCAGTTCGATAGTGGATGAACTATTCCCCAAGGTAACTATCATATCATATGTTCCTGGGCCAAGGGGGTTTTCGACTGGAGAAATAATATCCAGACTATCTGGGCCTTGGGCCCGATATGCAGCGGACTCGGGAGCGTTGCGCGCGGCATTTGGTAGTACGCTTAATGATATGCTCCCGTCTGCATTCTGATCAGTGATGTTTAGTTGGGCTTGATAATTTTGATTCTGCACGGTCACTGTAGCGGTGCTTCCGTCAGGAATGGATAGTTCTGTCGTAGCTGAGCTGTTTTCTTCAACTCCAACGGATCGGTCTTCAAACGACACTTGTTGTTCCGCTGGTTGACTTGCAGAGACACTAGCTGGGACAGCTACAACTACTAAGGAGAAAATGAGGAGTGCTGTTATTATGTTGGATACCACTCTATTCATTGTATTAGCTACTACCCGGAGTCGCATATATGTCTTGTGTCAGAGTCACAGAGATGCACGGAGGAAGTCTACGACTTCAGTCGTGGGTAACTGACCTTCAACGTCCTCGACCCACCTGCTTTGCCCGGTTGTCTCGCCCATATCGAGATAACGACCGCGAAGACAATCGTCTCTCTCCCGCTAGACAATACAGGCATATAAACATACAAATAGTACGACTTAATGTCGCACATGGAAAAACAAAAAATAGAATGGGTACGTCCCTACATCGCTGCATTAGTTGACAACCACAGTGGTATTGTAGTCACAGTTGGGAAGGCATCTGATCGAGCTGTCGGATACCGGATCGCTATTGAGTGTCGGATAAAAACAGAGTCAACTGAAAGTATTGAACTATTGGCTGAATTCTGTGATGAAGTTGGTGTTAAATATAGAACAAAAGAACAAACTGATCGAGAATACACTAGCTATGAACTGGTGATCGGACGACGGAACTCAGTTCAGACATTCCTATTGGAACTTCATCCATATCTAGTTGTCCGGAACGAAGCTGTCGAAATATTATGTGAAACAATCATTCCCAGTCTTGAACAGGGAAAGCATAACAATAAACAGTCTTTTTTACAGTTATTCGAACATATCGAACGGTTTCGTGAAGAAGTTGGAAGAGCAAACCGTGCCAAATACAATATGAGTCATTTTAAACAGGAATGGGATCTAGAGCCTTGAGTCAACGAGAGTCCTCGACAAGCTTGATGTCTCAATGACTACCGACCAACGCAAAGAGAGTTGGAGCACTGCCGAAGAAGAGATTATGCAAGCCACTTATCGGGCCCTGCTCGAATACGGCTATGCCGGCCTGTCGATCTCCCGGATCGCCGATGAGCTTGGCAAGTCAAAGGCCGCGATCTACCACCACTACGACACGAAAGACGACCTTATGATCACGTTCCTCAAGTTCACCGTGGATAGATTCGAAGAGACGATTGATACAGAAACAGGTGATGAACCGGTAGAAGACCTTAAGCACGCCATCGAGGAACTTCTCCCACTTCAGCGTGACGAGGAGCAACGACGGCTTCAGATGGTACTGGTTAGTCTTCGATCACAGGCGGTGACGAATGAGACATTTCGCGAGCAATTTACGCAGATCGATAAACAACTGGCAGCTACCATACGGAGCATCGTTGACCGTGGTATCGACGAAGGCACTTTCCGTGACATTGACTCGTCACGGGTTGCAGAGCACATCTTGGCTACGGTCAACGGCGCGATGTACGGTCGAACGACCACAGATCGCCATAACACCGCTGCGGCGGCACGCGTTTCCCTGGTCTCGTATATTGATACCGAACTGAAACGTCACTCCTGAGGACAACGTATGAACCCAATTCCAAACCGCTCCGTGAGAGCGATCGACACCCAGCAGGTCTAGATCGCGACCGTCTCCCTGATCGACAGCCCCGCCGTATGGAGACGCACCCCAAACCGCCGGACGGGTGTCGGGGTTCGCTCGTTCTCCCAAACGTCTTGACCGTCCTCATCTAACGTTTCGCTGAGCAGGTCTGCGAGTTGCATGGACACTTCTCGCTATGGCCTCCTCGCTTCTCAAACTCGCTCAACTAGACAGTGCCCTCCTGAGGGAACCGATAGCTCGCCACCAATGGTGAAAGCATTCCAAAAACCTCACAGAACTCTGAAAAAGCATCTAGCACTAACGAGTGCTACCCATCTGAAAGCACCAGTACAAGTGTGATGATATCGACCCTGAGCGGTGGGTAAGTCTACGGGCGCGGTAGGCCGAGTGTCTTGGGACTCCCCCGAAGCAGTTTCACTCAATTCCGTAACCAACAATATGGGCAGCATCGAGGAGCGAGAGGTCATCATTCGCACCGGCTATCAGTACAATTTCATAGACATCTGTCTTTGGAACTTCCCCATTGAATTCGTCTTCTAACGCTCGCTTCGCTCCCCGAATATCATCCATTGTTTCTTGTTGAATCGTCACTGTGAGATCCACATCTCGATACTCCTTCACATTCGAACGGCGCTGCTTGATCGGGAGATTCGACATCGAAAATTCCTCTGGGATCGTATGATGCGTTTCTCCCGTTCGCAGATCACCAGCTTTACCCGCAGGAGGAAGCGAGGTCTCCGACTCTGCCTCTTTGTTGGGCGCTGTTTCATCTTCTTCAGTTGCTGTCTCTGTTTCTGTTCCAGTTGCTGAAGTCCCCACAGACTGCTTCGTGTTTTGCATTTTCTCTTCTTCTTGAGAGCCACGCTTTGTCTCCTCCTCAGCTGTGGGTTGCCCCTCTAACTCTTCGCTGTTATCGTCGCCTAGTGCGTCTGTTGAACCTGAATCGAAATTGTACCGGCCTTCTTTCCCCATTAGGCATCCACCTCCGTTGTTGGATCTGCACCCTCAAGCAACTTCTCCGGGGTTGCGTCTCCCATCTTCATATCTTTCACATCATCCCAGCGGTCGATCGCTTCTTCGTAGCTGTACTCCCCAACCATCCACCGCCCAATCACCTTGTAGGCTAGCGGGACGTGCTCTTCGTACGATCGTAGTTCTCGTGTCTCGTCGGACTCAATGAAGCTGAAGAGATCCATCCGCTTATCCCAGGTATAGCGAAGCAGGGAGTGCTCGGGAATTGAGAAGGGACTGATTGGGATTCCCTCGCTTTCCATCTGCTCACGATATTCTTCGAAGATCTTTGCGTTTCCAACACGACAGGGTACCGTCCCGCAAATCGTCACGTCAACATTCATTCCTCGGAACCCCTTTTCGATTGCTGCTAACGTATCTTCAAGTTCTTTCTGAGAGGCTTTCCCTTTCGGGGTAAGTTCGATCGGCACCATGATGTTCTGCGCCGCGACGAGCGCGTTGTCAACTAGCTTTGTGTGGGTTGCTTGTGTATCTACAATCACCACATCGTAACCGTTGCTCAATTCTTCAATCGCGTCACGAACCACGAAAAATTGATCTGCTGCCATCCGCGGTGAATCAGCGACCGCTGATTCAAAGTTCCCCATATCCTCGTGTCCTGGCACGAGATCAAAATGCTCGGTTTCGACAATAATTTCATCCAGTCCTATATTGTCGAACAGAACATCCATAATATTTGGTTCGACGATGTATCCAGTGTCTTCATCGTCGTACGTGAGTTCGCCATATCCACAGTAATGCGTTAATGCCCCTCGTTGTGGATCAAGGTCTACAGCGAGGACATTATATCCGTCACGCCCGATTGCTGCCGCAGTTTGCATCGCATTTGTTGTCTTACCAGGCCCTCCGCTGGCAGACCACCAAGTGAACCCAATTGCCATATGTAGAATAATACTGCCATCCATAATAAAAGTTCGCCAGACAAGCCACCTTTCAACAAGATGGCCAAACAGGCGTCTGTATGGCCATATTATTTGCCTACTGTATTTTTGTTTAGTAAGTCTTCTAGAAATCTATAGAGCAAACCATACTATAAAGCCTAAAAACACGGGTTAAAGTAAAATACGAAGCAGCGTCTTCGTTTCCTACGAGGACTAACTGACGCTCAGACGCGAATTTATCCATTGTATGCATACTCAGCGCCTCACGAAGCATCGCCAGTTCACCTGACCTGAGTCTCCTATTCAATTGAGATGAGTCGTCAACAGTGGTCAAAGGTGCTAATCGAAGTAGAAGCTGCCGCTGTCGGCGGTGATGGCTGGTATTCGTCGGTCTGTATCTCGCAGCCTCCAAGCCCAAATCCTGCTTCGGCTCCTCGAAGAACGTCTAGATGTGCTATCGCATTCCGTAAGAGCGAATCACCTATCGATCGGTGCGTCTATTTTTTGTAGCGAGGTGCTTACCCCAACTTCAGTCGATCACATCGATAGCCGCGTAATCTTGTCTGATAGCGGTGAATCAGATCGAACCGGTCGTGCAACGTCTTCGAGGCACTGGTGAGTGTGGTCTTCGGGATGGACCGTCGCTGTCGGCGGCGGACTGCCGCCGACGCGACAGTGCTGCCACTCATAACCGCTGTCCGGACGGGTGGACAGCTACCGGAAGAACCGGTCGTCGAGTGGCTGGTTCGCTGGAACAGCCCTGCGAACACCAAGCACTGTCCAAGCGGCCCGCAGCACCATCTCACAGAACTCCGTGAACGGCCCCTCCAGAGGCGGCGCCCCCGCGGCGGGGCGCCGCCACGTACCTCCAGTGAAGATACCGCCAGCTGTTCTGGAGCAGCAGGCTCACGACAAACATCACCAGCCGTAGACCAGCGTCCTGAGAACTGGTGAATGCGAGGCTCTGCTTGGCTAAGCGGTAACTCGACTCGACTCGATGCCGAAGCGTTTGCTGTAGTGCTCTCGTGCATCCCGCGGCGTGTCAATGAACGGCGCGTCAGCGGCGTAGCCGTGACGCGCCACCCCGTGCTCGTCGTATCGTCCCTGCTGGTAGACGCAGTCGATGAACACAGGGAACGTCACCTCGCCGGCGAGATCGTGTTCGATCTCGCGGCTCCAGCCTCTGTCCAGTTCCTCTTGAATCGCCTCTCCTCACTTGACGATCGGCATGACGTAGGCGTAGTTGTGCGCGTACAGCAGTCCGAGACAGGTGCTGTTGTAGAATCCGCGATCGAGGTAGACGGCCTTGACGCTGAGGTCAAGGCCGTCGAGGAGGTTGAGAAACTCGGCGAGGACATCGCTGGTGGTGTCGCCAGAGACAAGCTGGCGCACCGCCAGCGTGTACCGCTTATTTCGTACCCGCGCGTAGAGCGTCGCGTACGCGTGAAACGTCGTTATCCCCCGTTTCGCCTGCGATGAGTACAGCGCTTCTGTCTCGTCTTCGTCGCCATAGTAGGGATCGAGGTGGAGGTCTGTGCAGACCTCCACCGGTCGATCCGGCAGTGTCTCAAGCGTATCTCGTTGGAAGAGAGTGTCACCAACCGCCTCAACCGGATCAAGCTCGGACTGATCGGTGAGATGTCCCCGGACGGCGTTGGCATGCGGTGAGTCGTCGGTCGTTTCGCAGACGTGGTTGATCGAGGTCCCGCCGGCGCTGGCGCCGGCGAGGACCTCATACAGTTTCTCCGTGGTGACTTCGACGTTCTCGCCGAGACCTATCGCAAGTTCCTCGTCAAAGCTGTTGACGACAAAATTAAGCAGGTGCTCTTCCTCTATCTCGCTGTCTGCTTGGGTGGCTTCCACATTCCTCCCAAGCAGACGCTTCCTCTAACCCGATGTGATCGACTGAGGTTTCCGCGTGACGGTGTTGTGCCAGTGACAGCGACTTGAGCCTCGCTGAAAGAGCGCGTGCACGAGATAGTATCTATCATCTGCCCTCGCTACTACCTATTGTTACGCTCCCGCTTCCGCGTGCAAAGCTGAATCAACTTACTGCTTTTTATGCATATTTCTGCACTATGCCTGCAAGCACCCCAATACAACACACAAAGCATTTATAATACCAACCTCCACTTTGGAGTGCCCCTACCCATGTGGCAGGCTTGCCCTCTGGTACTGGAGTCATATTCCAGTGCTGTTGGCAGACTGCTGCGATGTAATCAATCAACAAGAGTCAAGATATGACAAACACAAATGAAAAGCTCCGCAGTCTGTTCCTTGCGGCGCTGATGGTGATCTCCGTATTCGGAGGTACCGTCGCGCTCTCGGGGAACGCTGCTGCGGCTAACGCTCCCGCTAGCTTACAGTTTAGTGCTAGTGGGAACGCCGATCTGAGCCTGACTGCAGGCCAGAGTAGTAGTACAGATATAACGTTCGACACAAACAACCTGAACGATAACAACTCAGGACAGACTGTCGAATTCGTTGTGAGCGCACAAGACGGTGTTGAGTTCTCAAACCTCAACAGTGTGAACACCAACAGTGTTTCCGTCAGCCAGAACGGACAGGTGAACAACGATGGTGACATCACCTTCTCGCTCCAGCCGAGTTCGTCGAATGTCGACGAAACGATCACAATCGATGGTGCGGTTGTCGAAGCCCCAACGTCGACAGGCAACTACAACCTCACGGTTAACGTGACCGATACGGGCGGGAACAACGCCGAGAACTCATTTGAGGATGCTTTCGTCGTTGGAACCGGCTCTGGTGACCAAGGCTTCCTCTCCGGCCGTATCTCAGACCAGAATAACAACGATGTTCCAAACGCGAACATCACCGCTGTTCGCACCAGTGACGGCCTGACATTCACCACTGATAGTAATTCCAACGGTGAGTACACTGTTGCTGTTGAGCCCGGTGACTACAATGTCACAGTTGAACGGCAAGGCTTCACTACCGCACAGGCCGCCAACCAGGCCGTTACTTCCAACCGAACAACGACTGCGAACTTGGTAATCACACGTAACATAAACGCTGATGATATATTCATCAATGAGAGTGACTCGGCGGCTATCGCGGATGACACAGACGAAGTGTCTTACACCGTCTTAGTTACCACCAACGACACAGAAAATGGGTCGTTCGTGCCGCTTGACGGCGTTGATATTGACGCCTCCTCGCCGTCGAGTAACGTGAACTTCACCAGCACCACTGAGACGACGAATGACAGTGGACTCGCTACGTTTACCGCCACAAGCGGCCAGGTGGGCGAGTTCAACATCACCTTCACCGATCAGGCAGGCAACACGGTGAACACTACGGCGACCTTCCGCGAGGCACGTGGTAACGCTAACATCCAGGGTGAGGTCACTGACAACGAGAGCAATATTGTTGAGGGCGCGACTGTCTATGCAGCCTACCCTGGCGAAAACCAAACTCTCGCTTACGCCCAGGAGCAGGCACCGTTCCTGGTCAGCCCTGTCAACTCCGAAGGCAAGTACTCGATTGAGGGGATCACAGCTTCAGAAGGTCCGGTTAACCTGTACGTGAAGGCAAACGGGTTCAACCGACTTAACGAAACCAGTTCGACTGGCAGCTACGTGGCGGCCAACGAAAGCCAGGATGTGGTTGCAAACGCAACCGAAAACCACGACTTCACTGTGTTCCCAGGTGGGCCGGCTCAAGAATTCCGCCTGAACGTCACCGTGAACGACGAGAAGTCGATCGAAGTGGCAGACGGTTCAACGGTGATCGCTGAGGTCACGGTTGAGTCTAGACCTGAAGCTTCGACCGAGGCTTTCCAGCCTGCTCCAAATCAAGAGGTAGATGTCTCGCTGACAAATAACCTCCCGCTGGAGCCGAACAACGCGACCGTGACGACTGGACCTGATGGAACGGAAACGGTCGAGTTCCAGGCAACCGAAAGCGGTACCACGAACGTTACCGCGGAAACGAACAACAGCGAGGATGACGTGTACAACACGACCGGAAGCCAGCAGGCGGAAGTGACTGTCTTCACGTCCGCTGAGCTGACTGGTGACGTTGTGAACGAAGACGAAGAGGAACTGGCACGGGGCCAGGCTACAGTTGAACTCTTCGAGTACAACGGCACCAGCCAAGAGTTCGAAAGTACCGGACGAACCTCCGAGATTGGAACCACCGGTTCGTACGTGTTCACAAACCTCCGCTCAGGTAACGTATACCAGGTCGTCGCTGAGACGGTTACTGGTCTGAGAGGTACAGCAACGACCGGACCAGCAACTGGCCCGGGAATTCCGGAAGGTACCACCACGAACGACATTGTTGTGGTGGGCGCCGAGCCGGGTCCGGCTGACTTCCAGGTCTCGGATCTTAACCCGCAGGATGTGACCGTTGCCCAGGGTGACACCATCACCGTGACGGCAAACATCACGAACGGCGGACTGGTTGAGGGTAATAAGACGGTTGAGTTCCGCGTCGGCGGTACGACGCTCAGGAGCCAGCCAGTTTCCCTCAACGCGTCAGAAACAACGCAAGTGAGATTCGAGAATATCAGTACGACGGATCTGTCACCGGGTAACTACACGCATGGCGTGTACACTGCCGATGACAGCCAGACTGCAACGCTAACTGTTGAAAGTGGACAGTCTCCGCCGATCGTTGACGAGTATAGAAATGCTAACGGAGTTGTTGATCAGGACGGAGTCCTTGATGCTCTTGTTGATTTCAACTCCGGTGAAATCACCAACGACCAAGTGCTAGACGTACTTGTTGCGTTCAATAGTTAACGAGGTAAATCAAACATGACAAACACAAGTAAGACCGTACAGGCGATTACGATGACGGCCCTGATGGTGCTGTCAGTCGTTGCGATCTCCGCACCGGCTGCTGCAGCCCCTGGGGCGTCACTCTCCGCCTCTACCGATGCTGGCACTGTCCAGCCTGGCGACACGTTCGAAGTAACGTATACACTCGAAAATACCGGAGATGATCCGGGTCCAGCCGGCGCCATCTCCCTTGATACCCCATCCGGTATCACTGCGGTTTCCGCAAGTGGTGATGGCCGACCGGCACTTGATGGAAGCCCACCATCCGTCATCTTCGGGCTTCTGGGGCCGGTTAACAGTGGTGACTCAGTTACGACAACTGTCACCTACGAAGTTGACGCTGGTGCCAGTGATGACGATTACACCGTTGATGCCAATGGTGAGCTTCGAGACAACTCAACGAGTGCCACTGACTCGGTGAGTACCACGGTTACCGTCTCGTCGGATACAAGCCCTGAACCGCCTGAAACCGGTTCGCGCGGTGCGGGTCCGTACGACACTTCGACCAGTGTCGGTGAGGTCGGAAACGGAGCAACAATCTTCCAGGGCGAGGATGACATCACGTTCGTCGGCGACAACGGCGACGAGATCTCGCCTGCCGCAATTGAGCGGACTGCCGGTGCGAACGAAGGCGTCCCGCTTCGCCTGCCAATCCCGCAAGATCAGGCGATCGGGAGTTACAGCAACGGCGCTGGCTTTACTGTTACCGTTCAGGAGCCAGAAATCAACACGTTCGAAATTCAGAACAACGATGGAGCGGATGTCAGCGGTGGCGTCCTAACGACTGACCAGACTGAAGCAGCTGCATTCGTCGAATACAACTTCGAGGATGCAGAAGACGTTGAACTGTCTGTTGAGGACGAGAACGGACTTGACGTTACGGATGAGATCGTCACCGGAGTCCAGACGCGTAACGGTGACGGCACCATCTCCTTCGACCCGTCCGCCGTCGACGCTGGTGACTACACGTTCACCATCTCTGGTGTCGAAGATCTCGACTTCGGTGATGCTAGCCAGTCGACAACTGTGACCATTACCTCGGAACGTACGGCCTCGCTGAATCTTGACAGTGAGGAAGTCGTTCAGGGTGAGAACCTCGGCTTCACGATCGAAGATAGCCCTGAAGGAAACTACCACGCAGTTGCTATTAGCAGTAATCAATTCCGCGATGGCGTTTCCGTTGACCAGGCAGCAGATATCTTCCGGAACGTCGGCGATGTTTCGGAATCTGGTGTTCTAGTTGAAAACGGAAACCCTGAAGCGATCTCGTCCACTGAGGCCGACGACGCGAATGCCGACATCAATGACGTTCAGTACGCGTATGCCATCGTTGAGATTGATGGCGGGGAAGGTGTCGGCAGCATCGAAACGCAGTACCTGGATTCAGCTAGTATTGACACTGAACTCTACCAAGCAAGCGGCACTACTGTCGACTACGCCCCGAATGGTGCACACATCGACGCCAACTTAGAAGATACCGATGTGTCTGTTGACGATGAGCCATCCTTCGAAGTGACTGAAGGAGAGATCTCTCTTGAGAGCCCAACCGGTGCGTATGTCGTTGGTTCTGAAGTTGATGTCAACGGTACCGCAAACGAAGGTGTTGACGATGTGGCCATCTACGCACGTGATAACAATGACTTCGAACTCGTCACCAGTGGTGAGTTCGACAACGGTGGCACCGTAATCAGCGTTGACAGTGACAATTCCTTCGACGTGGAGGATGTCACGCTTTCCGACGGTGAGACCGGTGGGAACGACATCCTGTCGCTCCCCGGTACCTACCGTCTTGGTGTCATTGACGCTACCGACGCTGACATTGATGGCGACGGTGAAGTCGACTCACGACTGAGTACTTCCGACTTCAACAGTGGCGTTAGCAGTACCTCGTCGATCCGTGTCACCGATACGGAACTGAACGGTACGTTCATCACCTACGATGGGGACATTGCCACCCAGGATAGCCAGATCGATGTCGAAGGTACGGCACCTGGTAAGAGCAACGTTGTCATCGCCTTTGTCGATGAGCGAGGCAACGCCCAGGCGCACGTGGTTTCCGTTGACAGTGACGGGACATTCGACGAGGAAGAACTCAATATCGGTACCCTGAGCGAAGGAACCGTCTCCGGTCACATCATCTCGTCGGGCCGAGATGGCCAATTCGGTGATAATAACTTCGATGAAGATGACTTTGCAGACCGGATCGAGAACACCTACGCAACGGGTTCGAGTTCCGGTAATCAGGTTCGAGATCGGATCGTCGCCAACAGCATTGACGATACGGCTAGCGATGACCTGATGGTCACGGAAACGTTCCGACTTGCAGACGGCCTTACGTCCATTGAAAGTATCAACAGTCCTGCTGAAGTTGGCGGGACCTTCGAAATCAATGGTACTAGCAACCGTGATCCTGAGGATACCACGATTACAGTTGAGCTGCTCGATGCTTCCGGTGAATCTGTCACTCTTGACAGCACGGAAGAATGGGGCACGGATGGCCAGTGGAACCTCTCTCTTGAAGTTCCTGAAGGCGTTGAGCCCGGTAACTACACCGTCGAATCCGATGATGGTGACAGTACCGACCGTGTGAGCGTCCAGATTGTTGAAGAGGGTTCCCTTGAGGAGCCGACTCCGACGCCGGCCGAGGAGCCGACTCCGACGCCGACCGAGGAGCCGACGGACGAGCCGACGGCAACGCCGACGCCTACGGAGCAGCCGACCACGGAGATGAGCACGCCGACTGACGAACCGACTACCACGTCCCAGGACGGTCCCGGCTTCACCGCTGTGATCGCACTGGTCGCGCTGGTCGCCGCGGCGCTGCTCGCAGTCCGCCGTAACAACTAACCGGAATAACTCCGGTCCTTAGAACTATATTTTTATTGGAACTTGGTTGCTTAGATACTTCTGTACGATTTACCTATACGGGTGTAAAGTCCTTTCCGCCAAAGAGTCGCCTAAAAGCTACACTGAACAAGCGTAATACCACGGCCTTCACAGTAGTTGCTGAATTGCCTCGTTTTGCGTCCGATTGAGGAAGACTACAGGGGGCTCTCTTGTATATATTCCGCCACTTTCTCCCTGAAATGGATGCCGTCTAGCGATATAGTATCGCTCAGACGGCTGGCGTGGATGTGTCGAGACCTTGCCAAACAGCACGTTGACGATCCAGACGTACCCGCCCGCGCCGGGAGTGGTCTGCAAAAGAGTTGACCCCTCTGGAAGCGTACAGCTCTCAATGAACACCAGTCAAAGCGGAGAGTTAGTGCGACATTTGTCGGAAACAGAACTCGAGGAGGCTATCGAAAATGCACAGTCGGCGGACGAGACCCGTCTCGTCAGGCGTTGTGTTTCATCAAGAATTTCTATCAGGGGGATACCCGCAAGCAGGCAGGGCGACGCGTCGGGGTCTCTCGATCCACGACGCGTCGATGGGCTCGCGTGTGGAATGATGGCGGTCCAGAGGGACTCCGCCCGAGCTTCGGCGGCGGCCGGCCGATGAAGCTCACCCCCGCCCAATTTGATGAATTCTGTGATATCCTCGAAGAGGGTCGACCTTGGACACCGCAAGCGATTCACGCCTTGATTGAAGATCGCTACGGCGTTACCTACCACCCGGCGCATCTCAGCCGGAAACTCCGTGCCGCAGGCATGAACTACGCGAAACCGCTCCCGATGGATCCGCGCAGTCCGGCCGACGCAGACGAGACTCTCGCCGAGCGCCTCGGTCAGGCGCTCGGCGAGGACGACCACGATACTGAGGAGGATGACCCCATCGTGTTGGGGTTTTTTCGATGAAGCGTGGCCCCAACCATTCGAGAATTCACAGCGACTCTGGTCGTTTGATCGGACGGTCACAATCGCAAAGCCGTTAGTGACGTTTCTGTGGCGGTCGATCGGCTTCTACGCGCTGACTGGCAAGAGTGTGATTACGTTCAAAAAGCGGTTGGTCAAAGAGACAATCGTCGAGGCGTTGGAGGAGATCCGCGAGCAGAATCCGCGGGGCCGGATTCTGCTCGTGGCCGATAACTACGGCTCTCACCACGCGAAACTCACACAGCAACGGGCCGCCGAACTCGGCATCGAGTTCCTCTTCATTCCGCCGTACGCTCTTGGGTAAGCGATTGTTGGTGGCGTCATAGCGCAGCTTCGAGGATGGTTTTGAGCGCTTCGTCGCCGGGTTTGCGGCGGACGCGTTTTCGAAGCTGTAACGCTCTGAGATAGGGTGTGAGTTTGTCTTTAGAGACGCCTCGATGCGGCGAGAGCCACCGTCGCGCCAGCGACGCGTGGCTCTCGCAGGTGTTGACGTGCACGTCTCCATCAGCGTATTCACCCTCGCCGTGGACGACGTACTGACGGTCGAATGCGTCGTCCTCGTCGAGTGGCTCGTACGCTCGAAAGCCGTCAGTATAGACCGTCAGCGACTCCTCTTTGCGGTCGTCGAGCAGGAGTCGAATCGTTGACTCATCAGCGGCTTTCGCCGGGTGGACGTAGGTTTCTCCACTACCGCGGTCAGCGAGGATGAACACGGGTGGCTTGTCTTCGTGATACGTTCCACGACCGCGCGTGGACAGGCCACGCGAGCGCGACCAGTCGTCGCGCTCGCGGCCCTTCTTCCTGCGTTGACGTACAACTCGTCGATTTCCACTGGGCCTTCTAATTGTGGCCGAGGCGCGTCCAGCGCCCGCAGGAAGCGCTGGACGCGCCGGTAGACTGTCTTGTACGACACGGCGAGTTCAGCATCCAGTTGTCGAATGCTCGTGTTCAGCCGGATATACGTGTAGACGGCGAGATACCACTTCCTGAGCGGTATCGTTGAGTGTTCGAAGACCGTGCCAGTCTTGTCGTTGAACGTCCGGCCGCAATCCTTACACAGATACCGTTGAAACACCCGATAGCTGCCGTACCGAATCGTCGATTCGGCACGGCAGCGCGGGCAATAGACGCCGTCATGCCAGCGAATCTGTGCCAGCAGATTCGCGGCCCGACGCTCCGAGACGAACACATTGATTGGCATCATCGTTCGTCGGGTGGCGCGGCCGCGCCACCCTTGCCCGCTGTGACTTCCAGCTACTGCTCCAACTCACCAACAATCCGCTACAGAAGAGCGCCGCCGTATTCACCGACGTTGAACGCGATCGAACCGCTGTGGAAAAACCTCAAACGAGACATCTCTCCTGAGATCTTCGAGGATAAAGACACTTTTGAGAGTTCCTCACCGAGACATTCCACCGGTTGAGTCAGCAGGTCAGTTTCGCTAGTGACTGGATCGAGACGTTCCTTCCAGATGTCCAGAAGTTACGCTGACCACTCACGGCGCGGCGGGTACGTCGAGTGGGTACAGATCGTGTTGATTCTGTCCCGCGTCGAGCTGGAGAAAAGCCTCCGCGAGACTGAAGACTATCTCAACGAGATCCTGCCGTCCCCGGTTAAAGACGGATGTGAGACTACGCAAAAGCGTGCGTGGATTCCGGACCAGCTCTGCAGGACAATATTTACTACCCCTTCACGAGAGAATATAAATAGATGGGAAACAAAACTATACTGGTGGTCGGGCTGGCCGTATTTTTCGCAGCGGTCGGGATTGGCTTTGTTATCGGACTGCAACTGGATGATTCAACAACAATTCTCGATAGAGATGCTGGCACATCGGAATCAAATGAACAGGCTCCTGTACAGACTCATACTGTTACAAAACCGAACACACCAAAACCGTCTGTTGATCAGGTAGAGACTTCTTCAACCGATATCAATAAGACAGCTGTAAAAAACAATATATCGATTCTTATAAATACAAAACGAAGAGAAGCAGGATTGAACGGACTATCAACAAGTGGAAGAACGTCTGAAAAATTAGACGAAGTTGCTAAAAAGCACAGTAGCAGAATGGCTGAGGTAAATCGCTCTGCCCATTCTATTGATGGAATCTCAAGTACAGATCGCTACCGCAATAGTGGATTGTCGGACATATGCCGTTTCCGGTCAGCATCAGGAACTCATGCTATATCTTCGGAAGGTAACCAACTCGAAGTTATTGGTAATATAAAGCTCAATAGTATTTATTATAAAGATGGTACAGTGAGGCACGTAGCTGACGAGAATGCAATTGCGCAGGCACTGGTTATGGAGTGGATGGAACAGGGAGCACACAAAAACCGTATCCTCAGGAAAGGGATTGGCCGCATGGGGATCGGAATTGATGTAACTGACAATGGGTTTGTATACGTGACCATTGATCTATGCGACTAGTGCCATCCTCTGCGCTGTGAACGGAAAGACAGCGAAGCTTCCTCAGACAGTTGAGCAAAGCCCGACAACGGCGCAGCTTCCCGCGCGGGAATACGAGGTGAACTACCCCTGCCTACTACTCGCGGCATGGTCGCTCGTTCCTTGAAGCAGGGGCTTCCTGATTCGACGACGCGCGTTGCAGGAACAACCGCAGTTCCCGCAGGGAGCGCAGTCTCCATCTCTGAGAATTCTGCTACCTGAACTAACCACCGTTGGCGATATAATGATTTGGGGCTGCTCGCGGTGTCAACCTAGAGAAAGCAAGAAACCACCAGACTATGGCACTGTGAGGGGATGACCTTCTGGTGTGCGGAGACATCTTGTATGGCGTCACCTGTGGCTCATGATGCTCCAGCCCGACCGAAGAGAGACGCTACAGCGTCTCTCAGGCACTCACCCCCGGCGGATCGTCTGGTTCCTCACGGCTGAGCATATGGAACAGCGACACCAACAGCTTGCGAGCTGTTGCTACGATCGCTACTTTATGCGGCTTGTTTCGTGTCTCACGCAACCGCCAGTAGAACTCACTCAAGTACGGATCCTTCGCGTTATGAACTGCTGTGTTCGCACACTGGACGAGAATCCAGCGCAAATACCCGTTTCCTTCCTTGCTGATCCCATGCTCAGTCCGCGAGTCCCCAGACTCGCGGACGACCGGGTCGAGTCCGGCATAACTCACTGCTTCGCTCGACCGATCAAATCGGTCGACCTCACCCAGCTCGGAGAGGATCATTACGCCCGAATACGCAGCAACACCGGGAGCAGACATCAACAGCGTTGTCTCCTCTAACTCTGTCGCTACCGTCTCAATCTTCCGCTGAAGTCGCTTAATTTTCACCGTGAACTCATCAACTGCCTCCAACCACTGGTCTAAAACCATCTCATACGGTTCTTCAAGCGTGAGTTCTGCCAAGAACTCACGCCCTCCCTCCGTCCAAAGTTTCCCATCATACACGTTTCCGGTCTGATCGAGCAACGCGCTGACTTCGTTTTTGAAATCAGTGCGTTTGTTGACTAGCTTCTTCCGACTACGTGCGAGCGCACGACACCTTCTGAGCTTCCTTGACGGCACGTAACTCTCTGGGACTTCGTTCAACCGGAGAAACCGTGCAAGCTGCTTCGCATCTACACGGTCGTTCTTCTGTTTCTGTCCAGCGAGCCAATC
Organism: Haloarcula pelagica; assembly: GCF_030127105.1. Classification (NCBI taxonomy): domain Archaea; kingdom Methanobacteriati; phylum Methanobacteriota; class Halobacteria; order Halobacteriales; family Haloarculaceae; genus Haloarcula; species Haloarcula pelagica. Next base: position 198,112 of record NZ_CP126163.1, read on the forward strand.
CGCTTTCACCGGATTGGCGAGCGTCACATCGAGATACTCGTCGAGCGTATCGTAGATCGTGAAGTAGTTGCTGGTCGCTTCGAGCGCAGCTTCATTTCCTGCGTACTTCTGTGCGATTTCTTCGAGGTTCGCGTTCTCGACGCGAACCTCTTCAGTCACTTCTCCCATCTCGTCGATAACTGCGACCTGAGACTCTGTCTTATGGACATCGATGCCCACGTAGTGATCGGTCATTGGTCACCTCTGGAGTGGCACGCGTGAAGCGGAACGTCATCTCTTCGGGCTTGCAGCCGGGCTGCGATCCCAATTCTCCAGTTCCTTCGCATGGTTGGTCCGTCACAGGCCCTCGCTCTTTGGCGTAGGAGACTGATCGACCTTTCACTCCCTGACATACTTCACGCTCCAGGGACTTTAGCAGAATTCTCATGGAGTCACAGGCGTTCCTTCGGAGTGACCCACTCCTAGTTCTGAGAGTCCGCGAAGAAGAATGTTCCACGCCGCGTTTGCGTCCCTTTCCACCTCGACAGGCTGGACAGGAGTGTTCACGCACCCCACAGCAGCTTGTCAGTTTCGACGCCACACTGAGCGCACTCTTTGGTGGTGCCGTCAGGTTCCACTTCCACGAAGTGTATGCCCTCACGCTTACACTTGTGTCCGAGCATATCGGTGAAGGTGTTCTACGCCGCAGATGCCGTATTACGGCTGTTACGCGGCAATTTCAGCATCCCCTTCACGTCGAGGTCTTCGACCGCCACCAGTTCGTACTCCCGAGCGTAGTAGTTCGAGAGTTTGTGCAGGAAATCACGCCGCTTGTGTGGAGTGCGGTGCTCCTTGAGGGAGGGGGCTTAACGTGCTATCAGCTGAAAGGTTCGAGTAGTGATGACCTCCCCCAGAGCTTACGCGATTCACTCCCGCCCTGTTCGCTTCTCGGTTCCGACCTGTGGGGTCGGAACACTCGTCACTCACCGGAAGGCGGGATTCTCTCGCTGTATCAAGATAGCACAGATCTCGCCCTACTGTGTCTGGGGAGGGGTCGGCAATCGGTTGCTGCCGAAGTATGGGATAACTTTCTGATATCGGAATATTCACGTATGTTTTTTAGTGGTCAGTATCAAATACACAATTAATGCAACGCCCCAGGCCTCTGCTGTGGGTTCTCCGACAGGATTCGCTAGGGCCTTCAGTTACGACCTTACGATCTTTGTCTATAATCCTATCCGTAATACTACTAGTTGCTGCATTTGGGGTGGATATTGGCGCAGGAAAAAATATAACAAAAAATGAATTACAGCAAAGTGACGAAGCAGATTTTGCTCCCCCGCAAATCGTTGACGAGAGAAGGGTGGACATGCAAACGGTACAGCTTGACATTGATGATAATATGGATGTTGACGAGTCGTCCATCAATCAAAACGACTTCCAAGTCAGTCCAGGCCGGGTTGTTGGTGTCACTGCCGAAGATGATGGAACTGATGCCGAAGTAGATGTCTTCATTGAGGATGCAGGTAACACCGCTGTTACCATCTCTACTACCAATGAGACTGAGATCTCAGATACGAATGGCAATGAGTTTACTGGAGAATATAATGCCGTTGTTGAGGCTCCAGCAGATCCTCCACAGATACAAGATGCGTCTTGGGCTGACGCAACAAGGGTTGAGCAGTATGAGGGATCTATCGAGTGGCCGGACCAGAAGCCTGGTGAAACGACGATATTGGAAGTCTACTTGACTGATGGGACTGGTATTGATACAGCAACGGTTGACAAAGATGACTTCGTCGTTAACAGAGGAAGAGTGGTTGATACTGCAACCAGAACTGATGGCGAAAACGCCTATGTACTCTTAGTATTATCAAAAAATCTCAATGATGGCGCCTTGGATAACGGATCTCTAACAGTTCGTCTATATGAAAATGCTACTATCCGAGATACTGAAGGACGGATCGGGAATCGAATCGTTCGGCCAGGCCCAATGTTTGTACTGTCTAATACAGGACCAACGTTCGCTGGAGCCCGCCGCATTAATGACACATCTGTAGCGTTGTCTTTCACTGATGATACGAACGTAGCCGAAAGCTCAATTCAAGAAAACGAAATACAAATTGCGGGCGCAGATCTGCCAGCAACGGAGGTATCGGACTTTGAAGCCAAGAATGTTGACTTAGACACCCTTCGGACTTACCCAATAAGTGGTCTTAATACCACAGAAAACGGTTCAAATGCCACTGCAATCGTTCGGATGGGCTCGCCGGTTAATGATGAAGAACTTCTAGTTCGTGTCAAGCCCAGTGCGACTATTGTTGATACGATTGGTAACACGTATAAACCAGGAATGAACAACGTCACAAATAGATATGTAGTTGATGGGATGGATGGTATCCCGCCCGAGGTTGATTCGTTTTCAGCTGTTCGAACAAACAAAGGGACAACAGCTGTATCCCTCACGGCATCCGAGCGGCTGAGTCAGATCGATATCTCAGTGCAGGGGGCAACAAGCGATACATTGAATATGTCGGACTTCAGTCTAAACAAGGAGTCCTCGTTTACATATGCCACTACATATTCACACAGCTCGAACGGAACACTGGTTTTCAAACCTAATAGCATAACAGACGATTCGGGGAACACTTATTCTCCAGATTTAACGGCAGTTAGCAATGGTACCACGAAAAAACCCCCAACGCCAGTTATATCAATTGACTTTGAAATATCTGAAAATCAGACATACGTTTTCGATGCTAGACACAGCTCTAGCAAAAACCCTATCGCAAATTATACTTGGCAGTTTGCAGATGGAACGACTGCTCATGGAATGCGAGTCCAAAGAAGCTTGTCTCCGGGTACTCATCTGGTAGCACTAACCGTGACGGACAATACAGGCCAATCTGCAACTGAGACAGCAACGCTTGACCTCCCGAACCAAAGTGTTGAGAACATCACTCCCGACCAGATGGATAACATCCGTAGGGTTACTGACCCGGATACACGAGTGACGCAGACACAAGATACATCAGAAACTAGTAGTCGTATCCAAGTTAATAATCCAAGCCCTGGCAAAGAAGTACGTATTCGTCCACAAGATAGTGTATTAGCAGCGAACAATAACCTTAGTATTGATAGTATGGGAGTTGTTACATCTAGATATGATGATTTTAGTTTGCAAGTCGCAACAACTGACCCACAGGTTGTGACCGATCTCTCAGATAGTTCAGACAGAAAAATCGTAGGTGGGTTCTCTGTTGAGCACGACGTACCAGAGTCAGCATTTCAGCAGGCGACCCTTTCTGCAGGAGTGAGTACGCAGCGTATCCGTGATTTGGGGGCAGCGCCATCTGATGTGACTGTACTACGACAAAAAGGAAACACTTGGGAACAGATACCTACCTCCCCAGTTCCCAGCGCAAGTAATACCGGCGATATGGCACGTTTCCGACTCACTTCTCCAGGATTCTCGCAATTTGCTATAGCTGTAACAAATGCAACTCAAGAATCAAATGATACAAGTGAAACGTCCTCTTCGAGACCTAATGATAACCTTTCTGTGGGAGACCGGGTCAAAGTCCAACACGCAACAATTAACAAAACATCTGTTGTGGCAGGGTCCTCGGTTTTAATTGAATCGACAATTAAGAACCCATCTGACTCAACGGCAGAATTTGTAGCTGGACTGTCGATAAATAACTCTACTACTGACACAAAAAGAGTCGAAATTCCAGCAGGTGGGCAGGAGAGTGTTATGTTCGTATATGCATTTGATCAGACTGGCAACAAAGTTGTCGGTATTAATGACACAACTGCTGGAAAAGTCACAGTGGAAAACCAACAATCTCGCGTCGGAAAATTGGCTAACAGCGTAGCGACGGTCTTGCCATTAGGGATTCTACGCTCTATACTGTTGGCACTTGTTGCTTTAATCATCATTTCGTATGCAATATTAAAATCATTAGCTATCTACTTTGGGTACTAACGTGGATGAGCTACCCCTACCTACTCACTCACGGCGTAGCCGCTCGTTCCTTGAGGTAGGGGTAGCTCACCGCCTGTGAGGACATAGATCCGTCTTCGGTAGAGTTTGGTAGGGCCTGTGTGATTACAGATGAGCAAGGCGAGTGCCTCGGAGCTTGACCCCGAGGCGGTTCACAGTAGAGGGAAACGAGCGTTCTCCCGGTCCGCCGTCGATTCCCTCTGAGTTCAGATTGGCAGCCTAAACGCCACAACCGGCGCGAATCTGATAGTTGGATTCCACGCACTTCAGCACTCGTTAGTTGTACGAATTTTCTATCGAGGTCGATCCAGAACAAAAGACATATGTGTAAAGAATGTCCATAAATTGATATAAAACATGGTCTCTGCTGATACCGCACAGGTCGGCATGATTGTAGCCCTCCTCATTGTGAGCCCTTTGGCTCCGTTGGTAGCTACGGGAGCTGCCCAAACGGCATCCAACACCAATGAATCAACATATGCTACGATCGGGAATATATCTGTTTCTCCAGAGAACCCAGAGCCAAATGAACAGACAATAATTACTGCAAATCTTAGAAACTCCCCGAGTAGCGCTGGAGGAATTGACGTAACTGCGGTAAGTGTTCGGGGCCCATCAACTTTTTCAGAGGCCGACAATCTTGGTGAAATTGGTCCCGGTGGCTCTATTTCGATCCCTTTCGCAACGAAGTTTGAGAGCACTGGTGAAAAAAAACTCACAGTAGTGATGCGTGGGTACAGGCCTGATGGAGGGTTGTTTGTAATTGAGAAGCCAGTTTATGTTGATGTGAGAGACAATAACAAAACTAAAGTTTCACTTTCGACTGACACTGATATTGCTGCGGGAAACGAAACGCCGGTTAATTTAACTGTTGTCAACGGAAATGATAACCAAATTACTGGGGTCGAGATGACAGTTCTTGAAGGGGCGGTCGTTAGCAATGTCCGGAAAGTTGAAGCTGCTATCGACTCTGGTGGCGAGCGCGTATTCAACTATGATATGACATTTAAAGAGGAGGGAATCAAAGATCTCACCGTTAGAGTGACTTACTCAACTGCTAGTGGTGGGACAAGCACATCTATTGAAACATTTGATGTCGAAGTCGTTGAACCAGTTGTTGAAGCTGGTCTGAGAGTAAACCGCACAAGTAACCAGTCTGGTCTGACTACTTTGCAATTAACGAATTTTGGAAACACGGACCTAAATAACGTCGAGGTGACCGCAATGGCTGATGATCAAGTTCTATCACGCAATTTAGTGGAAGATATTAGCCCCGAATCCAGAAAATTAACGAATTTTGACATTTCTAGCTCCGTTGATGGGGAAGTTACATATACCGCGACATACACTGCTGCCGGAAGAGAGTACGAGACCTCACTAAGCGAACAGTCTGATGTTTCCGGCGAAATACGACTTACAAGTGTTAGTACAACTCAGTCGGGCCGTCAGGTTACTGTCTCAGGCGAAGCCGCCAATATTGGAAATTCTGACACACAATCTGTCTTAATTACCGTCGCCGATACGGAGGGAATTAGCCCGACTTCTCCATCCGGTGAGTACTTCGTTGGCAGTGTTGAGGCGAGTGAGTTTGCCACGTTTGACCTCACTGCTGAGATACAATCTAACGTCTCTCAAATACCAATTAATATTACATATATCACAGACAATGAACGGATAACAAGAACGCAATACATTCATTTTGAATCAACAAATACATCTAATGCAAGGATGGGCAACAGCTCGGTTAATAGCGGTGATAGTAATCAGGAATCAAACGATTCCGGGCTGTTTGGTGGAACTATCAGCGCAATTTCCCCTATCTGGATCGTAGTTGTAATTAGCCTACTGGCCCTCGCAGTGGCTGGATACATACTATATAAATGACCTCGAATGAGAGAGTCATTGAACTGGAGGGTGTAATAAAACGGTATCGTAATGGGGATGAAATCATCGAAGCACTCAAAGGAGTCGACTTCAGCGCTGACCATGGTGAAATGGTTACTGTCATAGGCCCTTCTGGGTCTGGAAAAAGTACTTTGTTGAATATTATCGGTCTGCTTGATACACCGACAGAAGGATCAGTCAGACATCATGGTAAAGAGGTTAGTGTATTCACCGAAGACGAGCTTACTGAAGAGCGTAGGTCTAGTATCGGGTTTGTTTTTCAATCATTCCATCTCTTACCCATGTTGACTGCGACCGAGAACGTGGAGCTCCCTTCTATGTGGGATACATCTGTAGACCGGCATGACCGTGCAATTGAATTATTATCGCGTGTCGGGCTCTCAGATCGGCTTGATCATACCCCTGATCGATTATCAGGTGGACAGAAACAACGCGTGGCGATTGCTCGAGCCCTGATAAACCAGCCGGATATTGTTCTAGCTGATGAGCCTACAGGAAATTTAGATCAGGATACTGGGCGAACAATACTTGAAGAATTAACCAGGCTCAAAGACGAAGAGAACGTTGCCATTGTAGCGGTAACTCACGATAATCAAATGCTGGAATTCACTGACCGTGTCGTCAGAATTGTTGACGGCGAAGTTAGAGACCGGAAAACATAGACAAATGAAGCCTTCCAACCTGCTTCGGCAGTACCCGAGTGCACTAATGGCTTGGCGAAACCTTGGCAGAAATCGGATCCGTACCGGGTTAGCCGCTCTGGGAATTGTGATTGGAGTAGTCGCCATTGCTACTATCGGTATGGCCGGTGCTGCACTACAACAGCAAGCAACTTCGAGTCTAGGTGATCTCGCCAACGAAGTAACTGTTTCACCCGGCGAAGATAGCGACACTGCCGGGATAACTGATGACCAAGTAGAGGAGATGCGGCGAATCGCTGGTGAAGCGACAGTTATCCCACAAAAATCGAACTCAACGGTCATCACTGCGAGGAACGGGCAGGAAGTTCGAGTAACGGTAACAGCAGTTACTAATGCGGATGCAATGTACAATGTTTCGGAAGGGCAATCTCCGGAACGACTCCGATCAGGAGCACTAATCAGTGAGAATACTGCTGAGCGTCTTGGGCTCGAAATGGGCGATCCGGTTGAATACAATGGTAACCTGTACAGAATAATTGGGTTTATTGGCGCGGATAGTGGTGGGTTTGGTGGGTTCGGTGGTAGAGAACTCGTTCTTCCAATGTCTGCACTTAGTGGACAAGAATATTACGGCTCTATTACAATTATGGCAAGCAGCGGAGATGATGCCGAAACCCTTGCCAACAATATTGATGCTCAATTCAATCGGGAGGTGAGAGGCGAAGAGGAAGAGATACTGAGCGTCCAGAGTTTTGCTAGCGTTCAGGAGCAACTCCGGTCCTTTTTTACTGCACTCCGTCTTGGTCTGTTAGGGATTGGTGGTATCTCGCTACTCGTTGCTAGTGTAGCTATACTCAATGTTATGTTAATGAGTACAATCGAGCGCCGGGGAGAAATTGGCGTGCTTAGAGCCGTCGGCGTCCGCCGGAGAGAGGTTCTGCGTATGATCCTTGCTGAAGCAGCTCTCCTTGGGGTATTCGGTGGGCTCGCCGGAGCAGTGCTTTCGCTTATCATTGGATTCGTGTTGTTTGATGTTCTGATCGGCGATGGTCTATTAGTTTTTCAGTGGATTAGTTCCAGATATCTACTGTATGGGTTTGTGTTTGCTGTCTTTGCGAGTGTGCTGAGTGGGGTGTACCCGGCTTGGAAGGCTGCGAATGATCGGCCGGTAGAATCTCTCAGGGCCTAACATTCTCCGAGCTCTTCACGAGACAATTTTCGTGCACAGTTGGACAATACGAGCGTGTCATAGAACCGGTCTATAGCGTGAGTTTCTCTTGACCAGGATTGTATCCTCACTCGTAGTTGGCGATTGCGACGACGATCCGCAGACACAGTGCAAGGAACACTTGTGCTCGTGCGTGGACGCGGCCTCGGGCACAGGAGTCATCAGCGCAACGGATGAATACTCAGATAGCGTATTCTCTGTGATGTACGGATCACGTCGGTTTGAAGTCGTTGAGCACTTGTTGAACGCGGAGCTGGACCAAGCGATCGATGACGCCCAGAAGGCGGACGAGACGCATCTCGTCCGGCGACTCTGCTTCGTGAAGAACCTCTATGAAGGCAAGACCCAACAGCAGGCTGGAGCAGCTGTCGGCGTCTCTCAGCCGACGAGTAGTCGCTGGGCACGCGCGTGGAATCAAAACGGGATCGAGGGGCTACGCCCACGCTTCGGCGGCGGTCGGCCGCCGAAGCTCACCCCGGCACAGTGGGACGAGTTCTGTGCAGTCCTCGAAGAGGGCCAACCGTGGACGCCACGCGAGATTCACACACTCATCGAACACCACTACGGCGTTACCTACCACCCGACCCATCTCGCCCGAAAACTGCGGGCCTCGGGCATGCACTACGCCAAACCACGGCCGATGGACCCCCGCAGTCCCGACGATGCAGAGGCGATTCTCGCCGAGCGCCTGTCCGAGGCGTTCGGAGAGGACACAGACGAAGACGAAAAGGAGGACGAAGACCCTGTCGTGCTGGGATTTTTTCGATGAGGCGTGGCCACAGCCGTTCGAGAACTCTCAGCGGATGTGGTCGTACGACCGCACCGTCCAGATAGAGAAACCGTTAGTAACGGTGCCGTAGCGGTCGATTGGCTTCTATGCGTTGACTGGCCAGAGCGTGATCACGTACAAAGAGCGGTTAATCAAGGAAACGATCGTTGAGGCGCTTGAAGAGATCCGCGAGCAGAATCCGCGGGGTCGGATTCTGCTCGTGGCCGATAACTACGGCTCTCACCACGCGAAACTCACCCAACAGTGGGCCGACGAACTCGGCATCGAGTTTCTCTTCATCCCGCCGTACTCACCGACGCTGAACGCGATCGAACCGCTGTGGAAAGACCTCAAGCGCGAGATTTCACCAAAGATCTTCGATGGGAAAGACCACTTCAGAGAGTTCGTCACCGAGACGTTCCTTCGGCTGAGTCACAAGCTTAGCTTCGCTGTTGACTGGATCGAGACGTTTCTTCCCAACAATATTCAGAGGTTACAGTGATCACTCGGGGAACTCTCGCTCCCGGCGCCGTGGTATTCGCTGCTAGAGTCGTACATTGAGTTGGTAGAGACACTCAACGAAAAGATTCGTAACTTGGAGGAGACGATCGAAGAACGCGCTGGGTCACTGAAGGAGACCCAGCTGCTGATGACGATTCTTGGCGTGAGTTACTATACGGCGTTGACGATTTACGTTGAATTAGGCGAAATAGGCCGGTTTGACGGTGATAAATCAGTCGTCAGTTATGTCGGATTGAACCCGGTGATCCGCGAGTCAGGCGACTCGCGGATCGAGGGGAGTATTTCGAAACGTGGATCGGGTCGTGTCCGGTGGTTGCTCGTCCAGGCTGCGAACACAGCAGTTCACACCTGTAACGATGAGTACCTAAGCCGCTTCTATGAGCGGCTAGCTAGCCGGAAGAACTCACAGAAGGCCATCGTAGCCTGCGCTCGGAAAATGCTAGTGTCAATCTACCACATGCTAGACCGAGGCGAGGTATACGATCCACCTGATGTGAGTGTGTAGACGAGAAAACTGAGGGCCGCCCGCCCGGCGGCTCTCAGTGGCCGGTCGAGACCAGCGTGAGCGACAACTATCGCCAGACCGCGACCGCACTGCCTGAAGATATTACCCGCCTGCCGGCTGGAAGAGCGCCAGACTACACGACGGCGTAATTATTTTGTCGAAAACGGTGGATTGTCTAGGTAGCGTTTCCATAGGTGAATAGCGATCTAATCCTCTGATATCACGGGCTAGAAGGGTGAAGTGTCGCGACCTAACTAAACAAGCGTTGGGAAAGCACGCGGGCGAGCCCGCCAAGGGTGGGTTCGCCCGCTGGAAGCACGTCGTTCTGCACTGTTTTCGGCTCGAAGAGGGTCACAGCTACCGAGAAACGCCGAACCGGCTGAAGCACATGACTGTGATTTGTGACACCCTTGGCCTATATCCGGAGGATTTGCCTGACTTCACCACTCTCTACAAATCGTTTAACCGGCTGGAAATGTGGTCTGGCGGGCGTTGCTGCGCGTTTCAGCGCAGCAACATTCGCAGTCCGGCCACGCTGCACTCGACAGTACATTCTTCGACTGCCGCTCAGCTCGTCGTACTACCGCCAGCGGTCGGGAAGTCCCGTCCAAACGCTGAAAGTGACGACACTAACCGACAGAGAGTCTCTTGCTGTCCTCGGTGTACATATTTCCGCCCGACGGAAACACGATACGAAGACCGGTTACAGGTCGTCCGCCGGAACGCGGACGACCTGTTATCAGTGGCTACCGACAAAGTCTTACACAACTGGAGCACGAAATACGAGTTCTACGCCCTCGGTGTCGAGCCACTCATCTTACAGCGTGGATCAAGACCGTTGACGCGAGGACATAACGCGTTTATCCGGGCAAAAGGCTACTCTCAGCGCTGGATGACCGAAACATCGTATTCGACAACGAAGCGCTCGCTCGGCGATGCCGTGCGAGCGCTCGGCTGGTATCGACAGTTCCGTGAAATCGTCCTCATGTTCACCATCTCTAACATAGAACCGCTCTGTGAACCTCTCTAACCATGGCACAGCATCTATTCAACATGGCACTCTAAACAGATCTGCAAGTTGCGTAGGTACTTCTCGCCACGATTCCCTCGCTTCTCAAACTCGCTCAACTGGACCGTGCCCAACATCTATTGATGTGGTCGAGTTGGTTGAAATACAATTCAGTAAGTAATAAGATGTTTGTCATATAGTATCAGTACCTCACAAGGCGTCGCCACTCACGTGGAGGCGTGCTTGGTCGGTGACTACCGGTGGAACCGGTCGTCAGGTGGCCGGTTTGTGGGGACGGCCCGACGCACCGCGAGGGCCGTCCACGCTGCCCGGCACATCATCCTGATGAACTCCGTGAACGGCCACTTCCAGAGGCGACGCCCGCCACGGTGGGGCGTCGCCACAAACTCCCAGTGCAGATACCGCCACACGTTCTGTAAAAGGAGGCTCACTACAACGTACAACAGCCGTACGACCGGATTCTGCGTTGTGGTCGTCGCAATACTTTGTTCGGAGAGCCGATAACTGGCCTCGATACCGAAGCGTTTGGCGTAGTGGTATCGGGCTTCACGTGGCGTGTCAATGAACGGCGCGTCAGCGGCGTAGCCGTGACGCGCCACGCCGTGTTCGTCATATCGCCCGTTCTGGTAGGTACAGTCGATATAGACGGGAAACTCGACGGTCCAGATGTGACCGTCGAGTTTCGCCGTCAGATCGTGTTGGATGACACGGCTCCATCCTTCCGGGAGTTCCTGCTTGATCTTCTTTCCCCACCGGACGATCGGCATCACGTAGGCGTGGTTGTGTGCCTGAAGCAGCGTGAGACACTTGCTATCGTAGAATTCACGGTCGAGATAGACGGCCTTGACGCTGAGGTCAAGGCCGTCAAGAATCCTGAGAAACTCTGCGAGGACAGTGCTGGCGGTGCGCCGTCAACGAGACGGCGCACCGCCAGCGTGTAGCGTTTGTTCTTCACACGCGCGTAGAGTGTCGCGTAGGCGTGGAACGCGGTGGTTCCACGCTTGGCTTCTAAATGATAGAGGCCGTCTGTCTCACCTTCGTCACCGTAGTAGGGCCGCAGGTGGAGGTCGGCGACGACCTCCACCTGCTCAGGGAGGATCTCCAGCACGTCCTTCTGGAGAAGCGCGTTCCCAACTCGCTCGACGGACGCAAGGTCGAATTTCTTGCGGAGATGGTACAGAACCGTGTTTTCGTGTGGTGAGTCGCCGCTGGATTCACAGAGTTCGGAGATCGAGGTCCTCGTCGGCGCCTGCGCCGACGAGGACCTCGTAGATGTCTTCAGTCTCGATTTCTGCGTTGCTACCGAGGCTGAGCGTTACCTCCTCATCAAGCGTGTTGACGAGAAAGTTAAGGAGCTGGTCCTCGTGGATTTCACCGTCTGCTTGCTGGGTCGTAGACACACCTTCAGCAAGCAGACGTCTCAACTAACCGGCTTTGTGATGTACTGAGTATAATAATTACTCCATTCTAACAAAGGGCAGTACATGGACAGTGGTCCCTGTCTAATTGTACTGCCATTTAGATTTGTGGTTATACTATTATTTAAATCCGGTGTATTCGGTCCTGGTAACATTTAGTGAAGCGTGAAAAATAAATTAGATGGCTCTGTTGAAATCCTATTCTTCAGACATATTCTCACCTGAAACAGCCGGTCGATGAGAGCTGTGAATCTATCGGCAGAATACGTTCATAGTTAGCATTCGATGTCAGCGACCTGCGCCAACTGTGGTCGCTCGTCGCTTGGATGCGAGTACCAGAAATGGAATTGGAGACAGTAGTTCTCGTCGAGGTCATCAACGCCTAAGACATCGACACTCCCTGCGAAACCCTCGACGACTCCCTGTAACGCGACCGGGGAGACGTCTTCGTCCGGAGCCATCGTCACTAGCTCGTCGACGCCCGCGTCGACACGGTGTGAGTCCCAGTCCAGCATGCCGGCTTCGGTTTCGAGCGCGAGGTGGAACGTCCGCGCTCCGTCGTCCGCATTCCGAAGTTCGACGCTCACCTCACTAAGGGATCCGCTGGACGTGAACGGGGCGATGCAGCTGGATAAACCGGACAGCACGGCGGTCGCGGTGAGGAGGGCGTGGCGGCGTTGCACATATCCGACTACATTCGGCCGTAGTAAGTATGTTATCTGTACTGACCACACCTGATCAGAATATATCACTTCCTAAGGATTTCAACAGAGCCAATCAGCCTTGTTGAAACCCTCAGTCGGTGATAGGTTTTAGGGATCCTGCTGAATACATAGCGAGCACCTCATACACGCTACCATCGATTTACTACCGCACTGTTCGATGCATAGGTGACAGACAGTGTCTACGCACTCACGCGAAGTCTTTCTGCTTCGCCATCTCAATCTCAAACCGCGCTCCACCATCGGTTCCATCGGTTATAGATAACTCCCAGCCATGGGCTTCCACAATCCGTTTTACGATGGTCAACCCGAAACCAGTCCCACCCCGTGCTGACGAATGACCCGGCTCGAACACTTCGTCACGCTTTTCGACTGGAATTCCTGACCCATCGTCTTCAACGTAGATTCCCTGTTCATCGTGACAACCCACACGGACGGTCACGTCGGACCCGCCGTGTTCAACAGCGTTGCGGAACAAGTTCTCGAACACGTGCCGTAGCCGATCAGGATCACCTTCGAAAGTCATCTCATCGACGATCTCGATATTTGCGTCCTCCGTGTCTACTGTCCCCCAGCACTTCCCGACGAGGTCAGTCAGGCTGACCGACTCGGTTTCGCTAATCGTGTCGCCCTGACGAGCAAGCGTCAACGTGTCCTCAACGATTGCCTCCATCCGGTCGAGCGCTCGGACAAGTGGCTTGAGATGATCACTTTCGACCTGCTCGTCGAGGAGCGTTGCACGACCTTGTGCGACGTTGAGCGGGTTCCGCAAATCGTGGGAAACAACACTTGCAAACTCTTCGAGGCGCGCGTTCTGCTGACGTAATTGTCGCTCTCGTTCGACGCGTTCAGTCACGTTCCGAGTGATCCCGATCAGGCGCGTGATTTCACCGTCATTGACCACCGGCGCGAGTTTCGTCTGCCAGAAACGTGCTCCCTCATCTACCCGGAGCGCCTCTTGATACGAGATAGGCTCGCCAACGTTGACACAGCGGTGGTAGTTCGCTTCTAACTCTGCCCCCTGCTCCTCGCCGAACACATCACGCGGTGTCTGGCCCTGTACGTCCTCTGTCGTAATTCCGGTTTGCCGCTCGTAGGAGGGACTGAGGCGTTCGAATTCAAATCGGACACTCTCCTCTCGTTTTTCGACGTTGATGAGAAAGATGGCATCCTCGACGTTGTTCAACAGGGCTTCGTACTCTTCGGCAAGTTCCCGGGCTTCGGCCTCGTACTCCTTTCGCTCCGTGATATCCCGACTGCTAAGGAGGATCCCATCGATGATGTCGTCGTCAAGTCGATTCCGCATTGTGGATTCGATCCAGCGCCAAGAGCCGTCGGCGTGGCGGAATCGGACCTCGACAGTCTTGGATTCAGATGGGTCCGAGAGTACTGTCTCCAGCGCGTCGGCGTTTCGTTCTCGGTCCTCGGGATGGACAAACTCGTATCCTTCATGACCAATCAAGTCGTCGGGGTCGTAGCCGAGCACCCGTGTGACAGCCGGACTGACGTAGGTTATCGTCCCGTCGGAATCAACGACTGTTGCGAGATCATTTACCTCCTCAACGAGCGTCCGATACCAGTCAGCCCCGTGTTTATCCTTCTCTCGGGGCGTCGTATCTTCTTCCATTAGTCGTAATGTGTCCAGTATCCATGTATGTATTTTGAACCCGGGTTTTCTCTCCAATAGAAGAGATCTCTGTATCGGTCACACCGTTAATGACGGAGATCAGTGAGTTTCTCACCCGCCTGTGAGGTACACCCTCTATATCTAACGTTCAGACTGCCTTGTCGATGTTATGAGTGAGACAGCCGACAACGAGTTCACGGAACTGCTTCCACCAGTACCGTGAGCGGACGAACGCACCGTACTTCCGTTTAAGGCGAGAGTTCACCGTCTCGTTCTGACTGCGCTGACCGTAAAGATCGGCATCCAACCGAGCATTCCACGCTTTGTGAAGAGACGAGAACTCGCGGTGCTTGATGAGCGGTCGAACACCAGTTTCACGGGCTAACGTGCGAATGTTCTGGTCATCGTATCCTTTGTCGCCGAGGAGAACCGCTACATAATCGGTATTCCGCTTGATGAGCGACGGCGCGATCTTCGAGTCGTGTTTTCGTGTTGTCGTCACGTGTACGTCAAGGATAGCATTCACCCTCGTGTCCACGAGAAGCGTGACTTTCAACTGCTGAATTGTCAACTTCGTTCGCTTCGTGTAGTGCTTCGAGGCATGACTACGGTCGAACCCGGAAGCGTCGATCCCGACGACACCGTTGGTTGGGAGAAGCGAAACTGAGAGATTAAGAAGAACACGCCAGACTGCCATATCGAGTCGGTTGAACGCTTTGCATAGCGTTGAGGGCGACGGGAGTTCCTCAAGATCGATGGCTCTTCGAATCCGGGGCATCTCGATGAGTTCGTCAAGAAGCATCCGGTACGTCGTATTCTTCCGAACTTTGAGGCAGACCAAGACGATGTGTTGGTGGAGTGTGTAGCGACGTTTCGAGAACTTCGAGGAGTAGCGGGCAACAGCTCGCCGAGCCAAGTGGTACGCCTGCTCAACGAACTGGAGCAACCGCGACTTCGGGAGAACTTCCATACGATCAGACTACTATGTGAACCTGTAACCCTCCGAGGATTTCAACAGAGCCAGCCAATCAGATATGTCTCTTAGGCACTATCTAGTTCTGGACCTCCTCAGCTGGCGTTCGTCCGTCGAGTGCTTGGTTTGGCCGTTCGTGGTTGTAGTGGTGTCTGAAGCGTCGTAACCACTGCTTCGCGCTAGGTTGACTGCCCCGCCAAAACGAGTGAAAGCGGTCGATTTGCATAGCCACAGTCTGGAACCACTTTTCGATGTGGTTCCGAATCCGGTAGTCAAGCCGACCGCTCAAATCGTGACGAGAAAGGGAAGTCAGATAGCCACCAGCATCGACGAGAAACACTGTCTCGTCGATATCGTGTTTCTCGGTGAGCCGATGCAGGAACGCCGCCGCGGGGTCGGTCCCGCGGCGGCTGAACACGTCAATCTCAAGCAGTAACTTCGATTCTGTGTCAATAGCGGCGTAGAGCCACTTCTTTTCACCATCGACCTCGATTTGTTTCTCGTCGACCGCGACCCGCGACGGCTGCGCCGTCGGCGGGTCACTCTGGGCTTCAGGCAGTGTATGAACCCAGTTCTAGACAGCACCGTGAGAACGGTCGACATCCAATAATTCTAAGATAGCGACCGTCCCCCTGATCGACAGCCCCGCCGTGTGGAGACGCACCCCAAACTGCCGGACGGGTGTCGGGGTGCGCTCGTTCTCCTAAACGCCTTGGCTATCCGTTTCCGGTAGTGTTTAGTTTGGAGCATTGTGCCAGCGAGCGAAAGTCTGGAGCCAGTTTTCGGCTGTTTTTGGTTCGACGTGGCTGAAGCAGTTCGAAAACGACGAGGTTCGACGCTTCAGCTCTCGAAAAATCCGCTCGACAGCGTTCCGATTTCCGTGGCGACGTGTTTGAAATCGGAGGCCAGCTCGTTGCAGTGCAGTTTGGAGGTGTTGAGCACCATCGACGAGAAATTCGGCGTTTTCAACCTCGTGTTTCTGCCGCAGTTCGTTGAGAAAGATCTCGGTGAGGGCGGTGGTTGTCGTCGCAAACAGCCGGACGTGAAGCAGTTGCTTCGATTCTGGGTCAGCAGCGGCGTACAGCCAATACTGCTGGTCGTTGATCCGAATCACTGTTTCGTCAAGCGCAATCTGATTCGGCTCTTTCCCGGATTCTGGCTGTAGATCGGCCTTCTGGACCCAATCGTGGATCGCTTTTCTCGACCGTTGGACACCCAGACAGCCGAGTAATTCGACGGTATTCGACAGCGAGAGGTCCGCAACGTGCGATTGGATACCCAGAGCCATCGCTGGCTCGGGTGTCTGCTCGCGCTCCACAAAATCCAAATCAATCCACTCTCTATGACCGGTGAGGCGGGCGATTTCTGCCATGAACTAGCAAGAAATTCTCCCGCCTCACTTTTCACGCTTAACTAAACACTGCCCCGTTTCCAACGTTTCGCTGAGCAGGTCTGCGAGTGACATGAACACCTCTCGCTACGACCTGCTCACTTCTCAACCCCTCAACTAGACAGTGCCTATGAGAGCGCTATGTTGCCTATGAAACGACAACCTTATCATACGAGAAACAAAAAAAATAGATGCCAGAGGTGGCTAATTTGCAGTCGGCTCCTGAGTGCCCGATTGAAAACCCATTAACACTACGCCACCAACGGCACTTTCATGGGATCAAATACAATTGGCACGAGCTATGCTTCGTAATCCCATCCACAACCGTGAGCTGAGGAGCTCGCAGATTACTCGATTCAAAATAGGATACGCCCACATGTAGCACACTGTTGATTTCATCACGTCGCTCAAAGGGCGCGTTTGAGAGCCCCTCGACCAGATTTCCGATACAGTTTCAACGTAGTGGAAACGCTCTGAGATACTGTATCAACTTGTCTTTTGAGACGCTACGACAGCTCTCGCAGGTCAGCGATGACTCCATGAGAATCCCGTTGAAACCACTGGAGCGTGAAGTGCGAAATGGAGTTACGAAGGTCGCCACGTCAACCGCGCACCAAAGCGCGTGCAGGTGACAGACCTTGGATGCGAAGGAACAGGAGAATTGGGATCGCAACGGCTGACCGTGGTCGGCCAAGGCTGCAAGCCCGGAGCGATGTCGTTCCGCTTCACGCATTCAGGACTCCAGAGGACACCATGACCGCAACCACTGATCACTACTTGGGCATTGACCTCCACAAACGCAAAGCGCAAGTCGCTGTCCTCGATGACGAAGGCGAAGTCGTTGAAGAGGTCCGCGTCGCCAACGCGGACCTCGACGGAATCGCACAGAAGTACGCTGGAAGTAGTGCTGCACTCGAAGCGGGAAGCAATTACTTCACGATTTACGACAGGCTTGATGAAGAGTTGGATGTGACGCTCGCCAATCCGGCCAAGGCCGATTGGCTCGAAGACCAGAAACAGAAGAACGATCGGAAGGGCGTCAAAAACCTCGCGCGGTATCTGCGGTTGGGCGAAGTGCCCGAAAGCTACGTCCCACCTGAAGAATGCCGGCGCTACCGCGCGCTTGCGCGCGGTCGTAAGAAGTTGGTAGAGAAGCGTTCAGACTTCAAAAACGAGGTCAACTCACTGCTTGATCAGAACGGCGTCACCTACGACGGGTCGTTGTGGAGCGATCAAGGGCGTGAGTTCCTCCGCGAACTCATGCTCGACGATGCGTCGGAGTTGTTGTTGGAGCAGTGGTTGGAAGCAATCGATGAGTTCACCGTGAAGATCAAGCGGATGCAGCGGCGGATCGAAGAGGTAGCGGCTGAGGTAGATGAGCTGAATACGTTGATGTCTGCGCCTGGTATAGCGGCATTTTCTGGCTTGATGATCTACAGCGAGATCGGTGAAGTAAAGCGGTTTGACCGCGCGGCTGAAGTGGTGAGTCATGCCGGGTTAGACCCAGTAATCCGCGAGTCTGGCGACTCGCGGAGAGAGGGCCAGATCAGCAAGGAAGGAAACGGCTACTTGCGATGGATCCTGGTCCAGTGCGCGAACACCGCGGTTCATAACGCGAAGGACCCGTACTTGAGTCAGTTCTACTGGCGGTTACGCAACAAGCGAAATAAACCGCACAAGGTAGCAATCGTGGCAACAGCGCGGAAGCTGTTATTGGCGTTGTTCAATATGCTCAGGAAGAACGAACCGTGCGACCCACCGGAGGTGAGCGCCTGAGAGACGCTCCGCGTCTCTCTTTGGGCGGGCCAGCGCACGATGAGCAACTGGTGTGTCGTGTGAAGATGCCCCCGCACGGCGGATGTGGCAGTGACTGATTCGACTGCTTGCTATGGGTTTTCACTCTCAGTGAGAGGCGAGCAACAGGACCGCCAGAAAATCTAAGAACATCGACGTGGTTTGTTCAGATAGCGGGATTCTCAGCGATGTTGACGTCCACCTCGTCGTCAGCACATTCACCGTCACCGTAGACGACGTATTCGTGGTCGAGTCTGTCGCCTTCGTCGAGTGGTTCGTACGCTCGAAAGCGGTCGGTATAGGCCGTGGGCGACTCTTTTCGGCGGTCGGACAGCAGGAGTCAAATCGTCGATTCGTCTGCCGCTTTCGCTGGGATCACGTATCGCTATTTAGTGCCGCGATCTGCCAGAATGAACACGGGTGGCTTGTCGCCGCCAGAAATACACCCGCGCATGGACAGGCCAAGCGAGCGTGACAGTGGTCGCGCTCGCAGCCTTTCTTCCCGGCAAAGACGTACACTTCGTCGATTTCGACCGGATCGACCGGATCAAGGGAAGGCGCATCAAGGCTCTGGTAAAGCGCTCGATGCGCTGGTACATCATTCTGTGTGTCACACCAATCCCGCACTGTAGTTGGTGGAGATTCGTATCAAACCAAAGGAAGACGTAAATTGAGACCAGCTACCGCCGCAGCGCGACCTTCGAATGAGTGAAAATCGTGCCCGTCTCGTCGTTGAACGTGCGGCCGCAATTCTTACAGAGATACCGCTGAAACTTTTGGTTGCTACCGTTTCTGACCGTCCGGTCAGAACGGCAGCGAGGACAGGTAACACCGTCACGCTAGCGACCTGCTCTAACAGGTCCGGAGACCGATTCCGATCCAAACACTTATATTAGCGTCATTCGTGCCGAGCACCGCTGACGCGATGCGCTTGTTTTTTGACTCCATAATGGCCGCTCAGAAGTATCAAAAATCTCATACGGATGAGCGATTCTTAAAGAGAGCCTTACGCTGTGGTTGTCTGTTAATGACTATATACTCATGTGACAGCTAAGCAGTGGATATAGTCAATGAGGATACTCAACCTGCCTGATGGGATGCTAGTGTTCGCTCTCGTCGTTAGTATGATCATCTCCGTACTATCTGCTGTAATTCTACCGGCGGGTGCAGTAGCTGCTCCCGCGACTGCAAGTAGCAATATCGATTTACAGCACAGTGACAGCGCCAGTGGAGGGCTTGGCGGCCCACCGTACACAGAGACAATTGTAGTCCATACAGTTGGAGAGAGTACATTTAGGTTTGGTGGAGACACTGGTCGGCGGCTAATAGTTCAGGAAGCAACAACCAACCGGACTGTAGCTATACGCCCAGTAAACAGCAGCGTAGCTTGGAACATAGAGCAAGTGTATATAAACGCTGCACGGATTCACCAAGACATGGGATTTGACTCAACACCAAATATGAGTATATTAGTAAAATCTCAACCTTATAGTGTAGATATTGGCGTAATTGCTAATGGTGACCTAGAAATGTTTGAGGACACGACGTTTTCGGCATACAGAGTGAAGCTTGTTGACAGCAGTGGTAAGACTCTTGCGACTACGGACGCAAAAATACATGGAGTACAATACAATTTTTCTGAGGATATAGACTCTTCTATCAACTCAATTGAATATAATAAATCCGCGATAGCAATTCCGAAAGATGGGAGGATACCTCCTGGTTGGACCGCTGAATTAGTCCAAGTGACAGCACATAACGAGAAATACACGACTAAGGCAAGTCACAGTCCGAGAAGTGAATACTTCATATTTAATATTTCTAACTCCGAATTTGAAAGAGATACGTACTTTGATGTTAATATATACACATCCAGTCGAAAATCCGCAGGGAATTTGGCCGTGAGCTTGTATCTGCTTAAAATTACGGAGGACAATATTGTAGATGGTCCAGTAGGTAGCCCTACAGAATCAACGATTCCTAATCGGTATGACCTGGATGGTGATGGACAAATTACTATCACAGACATACAAAAGATTATAATTATACTAAATTCTGGAAAACATCTAGATGGAAAGCCAGTTACAGTTAACGATGTGCTTAATATGATTATACTCTATAATTTATAAGTCAGCTATCGATTTGAATAGATACTGTGTCTCAGTCATAGTGGCTTATAGAGCGGTTGTATGTTCGAGACAGCGAATATACGACTCTCACGGAACTGTCGATACAAACCCAGCACCCGTACGGCATCGCCGAGCGAGCGCTTCGTTGTCGAATGTGAAGTTTCGGTCATTCAGTGTTCAGAGGCGTACTGTACTCCAACAAGTCAGCCCGGTCTAAGTCGAGTTCGTCACGAATTTGACTATACGCCCTGCCGATTCGGTGTTTTGCGGTAACTGTGGCTTCTTCGAGCCGAAAACAGTGTATAGCAACGTGTTTCCAGTAGCTGAACCCACCGCTAGCAGGGTCCCCGCGTGCTTCCTCAACATTTGTTCACCTATGTACCGACACTAGCTAATAGAGTTGAGGAGATCGACTTCCGTGGACAGAATTGATTTCTTGGTGTCGTCCCTCTATTCGTGATATGAGTCGATTAGATCACTATTCAACACTTCGAAACAATTTATTTGCTAAGAATAGATGATATATTTTATCTCTAAGTCTAATATTTTACTACTGCAACCCCAAATTTGATAGATACTTTCACTCACATGACGATCGTTGTTATTGAACCAGTGGATAGTTTGAACGACTTCTTTGAGTGCTTCTTGACCGGGTTGCGTAGGATCTGTCGGTGGAACTGGAACGTTCTGAGATACGGTGTCAGCTTATTTTTGGAGACTCCTCGGTCTGGCGAAAGCCACGCGTCGCTAGCGCTACGGTGGTTCTCGCAAGTGTTGGCGTGTACGTTTCCATCCACCTATTCGCCCCCTCTGTGAACGACTTCTTCTCGCTAGTAGTTCTCGCTGTCTTCCAGTGGATTGTACGCTCGAAATCCGTCAGTGTAAGTAGTCAGCTCTTCCACCGTGCGGTCGTTGAGGTGGAGCTGAACGGTTTATTCGTCAGCGGATTTTGCTGGGACGACGTGTCGCTGATCGCTGCCGCAATCAACAAGTGTGAACATCGGTGCTTGTCCTCATTATGGTTTCTGCTACCGCGTATTGCGGCTTTCAGCCCCGCAGTGATCTAAACCTCGTTGACTTCGATTGGGCCAACAGGGTTGATGGCTGGCGCATCGAGTAGTTCTCCAGAACGCTCGACGCCCCGCCGTAATGACCGGTACGAAACGATGAGTTCAGCGTTGGAATGTAAATATTGATGAATCGAAGGAATAAATAAAACGCGAACAAGAACATGTTGAGGCCGATATTCGCGTTAGGGTTTAACCCAGCTATTGACGTTGAGGAATCGGTCAAGCCAGCCGGCGGCGAAACTGAGCGTGTGTGTCAGATTGAGGAACTCGCATAGGCGTAGAACACCGCATTTTAACGCTTTCCCTCTGAGTGAAAGGGGCCAACTGTCTCGTCCTCATCACCGTAGTAGGGCCGCAGGTAGTGGTCGTCGCAGACTCCACCTGCTCGGGAAGAACCTTTAGAACACCTCTTTGTTGGAGTGTGTTCCCAACCTGTTCAACCGACGTTAGGTCGAACTTCTCGCGGAGGTTGTACAGAATTGTTTTTTCATGGGGAGAGCTTTCACTGGTCTCACAGAGTTCAGATACCGAAGTCCTCAGTTTCGATTTCTGTATTATCGCTGAGACCGAGGTCAACTTCTTAATCAAGCGTATTGACGAGGAAATTAAGAAGTTAGTTCTTGTGGCACTGTCTAGTTGAGCGAGTTTGAGAAGCGAGAAGGCCGTAGCGAGAAGTGTCCATGCAACTCGCAGACCTCCTCAGCGAAACGTTAGATAAGGATAGTCAAGACGTTTGGGAGAACGAGCGTACCCCGACACCCGTCTGGCGGTTCGGGGTGCGTCTCCACTCGGCGGGGCTGTCGATCAGGGAAACAGCCGCTATCTTACACCTGCTGGGTATCGATCGTTCCCACGGTGCGGTCTGAGCTGGGTTCATACGTTGCCTGAAGCACAGAGCGACCCGCCGACGGCGTCGCCGTCGTGGGTCGCAGTCGATGAGAAACAAATCGAGGTTGACAGCGAAAAAAGTGGCTCTACGCTGCTGTCGACACAGAGTCAAAATTACTGCTCGAAATCGACGTGTTCAGCCGCCGCGGGGTCAGTCCCGCGGCGGCGTTCCTACATCGACTCACTCAGAAACACGATGTCGCGATTCAGTGTTTCTCGTCGATGCTGGCGGCTATCTGACTGCCCTCTCACACCACGATCTGAGCTGTCGGCTCGACTACCGTATCGAAAAGTGGTTCCAGACTGCAACCATGCGAATCGATCGCTTTCACTCGTTTTGGCGGGGCAGTCAATCCAGCGCGAAACAGTGGTTACGACGCTTCAGACACCACTACAACCACGAACGGCCAAACCAAGCACTCGACGGCAAAACGCTGGTGAGGTCATTCAGAACTAGATAGTGCCGAATCTACAGAAACAAGAGACAGATGACAATAGCTATTAGTCCAGAGAGTGATATCCTTTTGGCGGCACTGCTTGAGGAGCGCGCTCAAAAGCGGTCCACTGGCCACCTTTGCACCGCAACCCGGGGCGCGCCCGCCGCCTTCGACCGAGACATAGATCAGGACTCCCTGAGCTAAACGTTCTTGATGCTCGACACCTAAGTGGCAGGCAGTTATGAGGGAGGAAGATTTAGACCAAAGCGATCTTTACAGGTTTCTCGGCAGTACTTTGACCGGTGGAACACAAGGACCTCGGGGTCCCGATACTCTCTGTGATTTCGGGTGCAAAAAATTGAGTCGCTCATGTGAAGCACGTTGTTGGTGAATCAGAGGACGGTTCGAACGATTTCTTTGAGAGCGTCTCGACCTGGTTCGCGTAGGATTCGTCGGCGGAGCTGGAACGCTCTGAGATACGGTGTGAGCTTGTCTTTGGCGATGCCTCGGTGGGGCGAGAGCCACCGTCGTGTCAGCGACGCGTGGCTCTCGCAGCCGTTGACGTGTACCTCGCCATCAGCGTATTCACCGTCGCCGTCGACGACGTATTCGCGGTCGAACGCGTCGTCGTCCTCTAGCGAGTCATAGGCCCGAAATCCGTCCGTATAGACGGTCAACGACTCCTGTTCGTGGTCGGCAAGCAGGAGTCGGACGGTCGATTCCTCAGCGGATTTCGCTGGCACGACATACCGGTCGTCCGACCCGCAATCAACCAGCGTGAACACCGGCGGCTTGTCACCAGCGTACGATCCTCAACCACGCGTGGACAGCCCACGCGTCGCTGTAATGAGTGAGGAATCTTTTGTGGGGTCGGTCCGATGTGCTGGCGATGGGACGCGAGCGACGCAAAGAGATCAAGCGTCACATCTCAGAGGAGAAGCTCAACGAGCTTCTCCGCGACGCCGAAGACAAACACAGGATTCGGCGTCTCGGGTTCGTGAAGAATTTCTACCAAGGCGACACGATTGCCGAAGCTACCGACCGGGAAGCTCGGTCGGCAGCCACCGGCCGCCGAGTGGGCGATGCTTGCACTCCAAGCCATTCGTATCGAACTCGGGAAGTCCTACCGCCAGACAATCGACCTTCTAAGCGAGATGCCCGAAATCCTTGAAGAACTCCGTCTTACGCGGCTTCCTCACTTCACCGCTCTCCGTGACTGGTTCGAGAACATCCCGATGGAAACCTACCGAGCGTTTCTCGGCGCATCAGCCGAGAAACGCTCTGGTCACGCCGCAATCGACACAACTGGCTTCGACCGTGACCAGCCCTCGCGCCACTACGCTCAGCGAGCGCATTACCGTGTTCGCTCGCTGAAAGTCACTGCCCTCGTAGACGTGAAAAACGCTGTACGTCTCCGATGTTCACTGCACGACCACGAAGAAACACGACGCCAAGATCGGCCCACAGGTCGCTCGGCGCAATGCCGAGGACCTGCGGTCACTGGCTGCTGACCGCGCCTATGATTGAAAACCGTTCCGGGACGAACTCCGTGAAGATGGCATTCGCCCGCTGGTCAAACACCGCATCTACTCGTCGCTGGATCTTGCGCGCAACGCCCTGATGAGCCGTCTCTGGTACAATCGCCGCTGGATGGTTGAAACCGTCTCCTCCTCGATCAAGTGCACGCTCGGCTCCGCCGTGCGTGCGCGAAGCTGGCACCTCGAATTCCGGGAAATGGTCCTCAAATGCGCAGTCTACAATCTTCGTCGAGCAGTCAGATACCCAGCAAATTAACCGCTGTTACTCGGTTTCTGCTCGCTGGCTGAGTGAGTGAACCCGCCGAAATCAAGCTCCGTATAGCGATCCTACGAAGTACTAATATTTAACAACGGCCTAGATACGTATAATCCATTACTTACTTATTGACAGGCAATGAATGGATATATGTCTTCTTGTATCCCAAGGAGACACGTTGTGAGTGTGCCAACATTCGCTACCAGAAAGCACATCCTCTGTGCTTTCTGGCGTCCACTTTCCGCTACTATTCGACTTGATAGTTCAGAAACACGTCCCTCGTGAACTACCTCGACCGATCCGCGCTGACGCGCTCGTTGAGGACGGGGCTTCCTGCTTCCACGACGCACTTTGCAGACACAGAGGTGTCCACAGGGAGCGCAGTCTCTACAGGCGTTCGTTTGGAGTGTCCCACTCCTACATCTTGTAGACCGCGAGAACGGATGTTCCACGCCGCGTTTGCGTCCCTGTCTGCCCCGAACCCACAGGTAGGACAGGAATGTTCATAGACCCATAGCGGCTTCTCCGTCGAGACGTCGCACGCCGCGCACTTTTCGTCGTCCCTCTCGGGTTGACCGCGACGAAGTGCGTACCCTCGTAGTCGCACTTGTATTCGAGCAACGAGAGGAACGTTCGCCACGCTGCCGATGCCATGTTGCGACTGTTCGACGATGATTCGAGCATCCCCTTCATCTTCAAGTCTTCAACCGCCACGAAGTCGTACTCCCGAGCGTAGTACGCCGAGAGCTTGTGCAAGAAGTCGCGGCGCTTCCGCCGAAGGTCGGTGTGACACTCCACTATGCACCGCCGTTGCTTCTCGTAGTTGTTCGACCCGTGCTGTTTGCGCGAGAGCTTCCGTTGCTCGCGCTCCAAGCGGTCGCGTTCGTCCGAGAGGTCGAGCGATCCGACCGCCATGCCGTCGGTGTTGTGGACGTACTTACGAATCGCCACGTCGATGCCGACGCACTTCTCGGGCGGCTCGCGGTCCATTTCGATGCCGAAGGTGGCGAATCACTGAGCCGTGGCGACGCCACCGGACGCCGGTTGACTTCCTCCCACGGCTTCACAGTAGTTGCCGATTCAAATTGCGGTGTGTTCTCTGAGGTATGACGAGATTGTTGAAATCCGGCTTGAGCCGGTTGTTTGAGCAGTGATTCGAGTAGGCGGTGAGCGAGGAGATGGGAAATTCATGGCGACTGTCAGTCTCGCCAGTACAGAGGGGCGTGCTGACCCAAGCGCTCGCCTGGGTCTGCCGCCCCGACGAGGCTTATCCGTACGTCACTGGCCCGAGGAAGAACCGAAACGTCGCCGTTGAAACTGCTGGTCGAGTCTTCACCCGACGTTGCTCCGAAAGTAGCAGACACACCACGATCCAGAGATTGTACAGCGTCACAGCGAACAAAAAGTAGAACAACCGCACCGCAAACACCGGCGACGTAGTCCGGGGCAGAAACTCACCGATCTTCCGGTAGGACGTTTCGATTCCCCAGCGACGCCGATACGCTTGTGCGAGTGGCACCGCTTCATCTACCGTCCTCGGTTGATTCGTGATCAGACACAGCGAGTCGTCGTCCCGCGAGTGGTGCGGGACGACGACGAGCGTCACCGGTACACGCATCGTCGGGGACTGCTTTCTGACCAGCTCGTAGTCGGTGACGAATTTCTCTTCATCGTGTTCGGCAAGAACGCGCTTGATCCCCGGCGTTTTGGGTGCGCGCATGACGAACTCTACACCGAGATCGGCGAGTTCGTCGACTAACTCGACCCGATAGAGGCCACGATCACAGTAGATGCGGGTGATCGAGACGGCCTGACGCGCCGTCTCGATCACCTCGCGGATCGCCTCAATCAGAGACGGTGTATCGGTCCGAGCAACGTGTTCGGACGCGAGCGTGAACCGCGCTGCCGGTGACACAATGCACAGTGTCACGAAGACGTAGGCGAGATTTGTCCCGTGGTCAGAGTTGATTCGTGACACCATCGGTGTCTGCTTCGAGCCGTAATAGAGCCACTCATGGAGGTCTACCGCAACTTCTGCGGTGTTGGGAAGGCGATGTGCTTTGCGTGTCTGCGTGATGACCTGATCGCGGACGCCATCGAACTGAGCGTCGATGGTGTCCGCTTCCATCTGCCCGAAGTTGTACAGGAGTGACTTCGCTGGCGGACTCCGGTCTTCGAGGTCGAGATCGTCACCTCTGGCAAGTTGGAGGTGCCAGCACTGGTGTTGGTGAACCCTCGTTCGAACCCACTCCGAGTGAGGACTCTGGCGAAGTCCTCACTCGGATAGGTACCATTGACCTTCACCCCGAAGTCCAAGGACGGATAGAGAAGCGATCTTGCGGCACGGCAGACCTGCCGTGCCTCGGCGGTATCGACCATACTTGTCGTACGGTGCCACCGGAGAAATCGGTCTCTCAGCCACTTCGGCAACTACTGTGAAGGGGTGGGCTTCCGCTAGCTTTCTGTCACTCGACTACGACGGCGTCGTGCAACCGGGTGACGGCGGTCAGAACCGGGAACGTCCAGGGCTGATCGGCATAGAGGTGCATACAAAGCGAACGGCCGTCGACCGGTGACGGGGAGATCCGACTGTGGATCACCGACTGTCGGTCCCGGACGATCTCGTCGAGTCGGACTTCGAATTCCTCTTTGTACCAGTCCTGGATGATCACGTCGTCGAGGGATTCGACGATCTCTTTGATGGCACTGCCAGCTGTCGCGAGCGCGGTGGCTTCCTCGTCGAGCACGTCGGCGTAGGCAGTCCGATCGTCGATCGCGCAATCGACGGCGGTCAGCAGGGCCGAGCGTTGGTGTGGCGTGACCGTGCTCGTGGATGAGTCGACTACTGCCGCGGTGAAGTCGCCAAGTTCGGCGAGCATGTGCTCTGACAGCGACTCGCCGTAGACCGCCTCGTAGTGTGGGACACTCATCACGGTCGATTCGAAGGCATCGGCCAGGCGCTCAACCTGATTGAGACAGTCATCACCGCTGACCACGGACCGCTGTCGGTTCGATGGCGTCGCCGTGGCGGGACGGAGGTCAGAGACGGCTGTCCTGAACGATTCGAAGGCCGATCGCTCGGCGGCGACCTCCTCGCGCTCCCGGGAGACTCTGCTCTGTGCGTCCGATATCGGCTCTACAACGTGGTGTCTGAAGATCCTGAGATACTGCCGTGGGCCGCCGGGGAGGGTAGTCTGGACCATGTTATGATATGTAATTCTATATGACAAAGATGTTTGTTTCAGATACCTTCCGTTTTTCACCATATTATAGAGATAGAACTACATAATAGGTCGCTTTATCTGGATTGAGGCGCTAAGCCCTCTCCTCACCGAGCGCCGAAGGCACGAGCAGGGGGATACAGCGCCGCACGGTTCTCATATACTCTCCGGTTGTAGGCCTACAGGCCCACGCAATCGTAATATTTTTTAGGGTAGCATGATATCTACTGAACCCAATGGAATACGACCTCGATTCGGGAGCGCACTCAACGTACTCCCTGCATTACCACCTGATACTCACCACGAAGTATCGGCGTGGAGCGCTAACCGAGGAGCGAACCCAATTTATTCGCGGAATCATCAGCGAGTTCACGGACAACTACGGTGTCGAACTGACGAACCTCGACGGCGAGGATGATCACGTACACAACCTCTTCCGAGCGAAGCCGCCACAGACCTCGTGAAGTTCATCAACACGGTCAAGGGCGCGACCGCCCGCCGTATTCGCAATGAGTACGCGGACGAACTGAAGACCGAACTGTGGAGCGACTCGTTCTGGAACGATTCGTACTGTCTCATCTCGACGGGGCAGGTGTCGCTGGATGTGCTGAAACAGTACGTCGAAGACCAACGCGAGTAGAGGCCTATGTACTACGCCTACAAGTACCGTCTCAAGCCGTCCGACGCCCACTGTGAGGAGTTGGACCGCCACCGAGATATTTGTATGCAACTGTATAACCACACGCTCTACCACCTCAACGAGTATCAAGATGAACAGACGAACTGCCGTCGATAACTACCCTGCGGTCGGAACTCCCCGACCTCAAGGAGTGGTGGAACGACCTCTCTGACGTGTACTCGAAGGTTTTCCAAACCGTCGTAGAACGGCTGTTCGACAACCTCAACGGCCTCTCCAAGCTCAAGGAGAACGGCTACGGCGTCGGTTAACTCAGTGGAAGCCGCCACGAGAGTTCCGTAGTTTCACGCACAGCCAGTCTGGCTTCAAGCTCGATAAGAAGAGCGGTCAGACCATGCTATCACTCTCAAAACTCGGTGACATCCCGATACGGCACCACCGTTTCATCCCCGACGACGCGAATCTCAAGCAGGTCACGGTCAAGAAGGGACCAACGGTCGAGCGGTTCGCCACCTTCGGCATCGAAATGGACCGCGAGCCGCCCGAGAATCCCGAGAAGTGAGCGGCATCGACGTAGGGATTCGTAAGTACGTCCACAACACCGACGGAACCGCCGTAGGGTCGCGCTCGACCTCTCGGATGAACGCGACCGCTTGGAGCGCGAGCAACGGAAGCTCTCGCGTAAACAGCACGGGTCGAACAACTACGAGAGATGGTGTTATAGAAGTATTCACACACTATAATAGATTTTCCTGACCGTTATAGAACGTTACTAGCTTAGAAAGTCGTGCATTTGGTGCACGGTATGTTAAAATACTCAAAGAGTGCCCTTTCGTTTCCGAATTATGATTTTTCTCACTCGCTCAACGTGGTTTGACTCAGATTGAACGAACGCTGTGAGGATGGCCTCGACGATCTCGGAGCCAGCCGCTCCGAGATCGTCACACTCATCGACCAGTTCGTCCACCTCTCGTACAATTTTCTCGTCAGCAGCGACTCCGAATGTCTCTTTCGCCATAGCTACGACAAGCTAAAAATAGTATACACCAAGTGTACGGCGCTTTCAATTCGTTAGAGGTAATTCAGCAAACCATGAGAAATCTTCTATGACACCCTCACGAGAAGCAACGGCGGTGCATAGTGGAGTGTCACACCGACCTTCGGCGGAAGCGCCGCGACTTCTTGCACAAGCTCTCGGCGTACTACGCTCGGGAATACGACCTCGTAGCGGTCGAAGACCTGAACGTGAAGGAGATGATGGATCGCCATCGAATAGTCGCAACACTGCGTCTACCGCGTGGCGAACGTTCCTCTCGTTGCTCGAATACAAGTGCGAGCGTGAAGGAACGTACTTCGTCGCGGTCAACCCGAGAGGGACGACCAAGGAGTGCGCGTCGTGCGGCGTTTCGACCGACAAGCCATTGTCGGTACTTCCCATCGTTCCTGATTGCTGACTCAATTTCTGGAGGGAAACGAGCGAGATCGGAGTGACCGATTCATGGGTCGAACAAGGACGGCGTTCTCACAGCAGTTAGAGCGCCGTCAGTCCAGACAAGAGGCGAAGCTGTCGCTCACGGACAGGGCTGCTACTGGACGCGGGCAGCTTCAGCCCGCGTCCAGCTGGCTGTATGTCGCCGAGATGCCGACACCGTTGGTTGGCGCTTCCCACTTCCGGCCCAACCTGTCGTCGAGAGCATGGTCAATCCACTCGCGGAATACTTCGAAGCGGAACCAGACAGGGAGTGCTCGCCCGCCGCGCCGCGGCGGGGCGAGCACGCCCCATCGCACGATCAGCCAGAGATTCCGCAGGAGGAAGCTCACGAAAACGAACAACAACCACACGGTTGGATCAGTCGTACTCGTCCGCGCACGTGCTTCGCGCATCGTTCAGAAGACTGTCTCAATCGCTGAACGTTTCTCGTAGAGGGCTTCGACTTCCTTGGGCGTGCGATCGGTCAGATCGCACGCCACGCAGGCCCGGACGAGCAACCCGTGCTTGCCTCAGTTGCCCTGTTGATAGGAAACACAGACCGCGAGCGGGAAGCGCAGTTCCCGCTCGCTTCCTTCATACATCACGCACTCCGTCCAGTAGGAAACCGTCGTGTCCAGTTTCTCGGCCATCTGTTTCCCACGGCGGATGATCGGGAGAGCGACTGGTGCTGTGGCATCCAGTCGCTCGATCGAAGAGCCGTCGTAGAATCCACGGTCAGCAAGGAGTCCAGCCACGTCGAATGGAAGGACTGCGACGTGGTCGGGCAGTCGCTCGACCGCGTCGCTTTTGGGTTCATCACTGCGGACGGGAGTGACTGCGACGGCAAGCGGTTTCGCCCGACAGAGGACGAATCCAGCGAGGTAGCGATGGCACTGAGAGGTGCCATCGCGGGGTTTCGTGTGGCAAAGTTCGCCAGCCTCAGCGTGTGGACAGCCGTGGTAGTGGATATCGACGAAGTCGAGGCAGATGATCCTCGGGCCGGGGCCGAGGATCATCGCCGCCTGCTGGGCGAAGAGGTCGTTAACGACGGTTTCGAGTTCGTTAGGTGGGACGGTGTGAAGCTGAGCGAGTGTGTAGTCGTCGGAATACGTTCCACGAGTGGTGTCGGTGACAGCCTTGATGGATTTTTGATCGACAGCGGCTTGCAGGAGTGTCTGCCGGATGATCCCGGAGTCGAAGCCGCAGCCTTCGACTCCGGGGATCGGTATCTCGGCGAGGAGACTCTCCGCTAAGGTTTCAACATCTGAAGCCGTAAGGACAGTGTCTGGATGGTAGAGGCAATTCACAACACCCATCCAGACGCTCTCTACGAATCTAACCCCATCAGTCTTGACTAACTCCTGACTCGATGAGAACTACCGATTGTGGGTCGGTGAACACTCCTGCCCCGGCTGCGGGTTCGAGGCGGACAGGGACGTGAACGCGGCGTGGAACATCCGTTCTGGCGGTCCACAAGATGTAGGAGTGGGACACTCCGAACGAACGCCTGTAGAGACTGCGCTCCCTATGGACACCTCCGTGTCTGCAAAGTGCGTCGTGGAAGCAGGAAACCCAACCCTCAAGGAGCGAACAGCGTCAGCCGTGAGGGAGTAGGGGAGGGTAGTTCACTCGAGAGCTTGGTGGTACGGTTTTTGTGCGATAGTTGCACGGATTTCAGCAATCGCGTCACGGCCGGCGGTACTAGCCGCCTCCACCACAGCGAGTACTTCCCGCCGCGATATCTTCACACCAGACTCGGTGAGCGCGTCCTCAGGACGGGCGTTGAGTTCCCTGATGGTTCCCACACTCAGCAAATACGGAACGGACCACGCGGCGATCGTATTCCCGTGCGTGAGTGGCATCGCCTCGATGTACGCTTGGGCGTCATCGAGGAACGTCTCAGCGTGAGAGGCAGTCCGTTCGACGACCTTCGCTGCTGATTTTCGGTTACTGGGACAGAGGAGATCACCTTGGTCGATCCCTTCGTCAGCGAGCCACTCGGCGGGGAGGTAGACGTTGTTTTCCTCTGTGTAATCGTCGTACACGTCTTTCGAAACGTTCACCAGCTGCAAGAGGAGTCCAAACTCGTCCGCTGTGTCGTACAGCTTTCGAGGGCGTTTCTGAGAGACGCTCCCTCGCGTGAGGAGATTCGTAATAAGCCTGCCGACGGTACCAGCAGCGTAGTAACAGTATTGTTCGAGTTCGGAGCGATCGTTGATACGGAGTCCACCAGTGTCTGCGTAGCGCTCAACAAACATTGACATTCCGTTAACCATCTCCCGGACCAGCGGAACAACGGCCGTCTGTACGGATTCTGGTTGGTTGGTGAACGTCGCCCAAAGCGTCGGTAACTGAGCGACGACAGACCAGTCGGCGTTGCGGTCGGCTGACGGTGGCAACCAGCTGTCGACAGCTGCCCGGAACTCCTTCATCGTCCCGTTGCTGGAGGGATCGAGCGCGGCGTCGAACGTTTGGAGGAGATCCACCTGCGATTCAGGTGAGATATGACCGGCGTCTTCAATGGTATCAGCAACCCGACATAGAAGATACCCCAAGCAGATCTGCGAAGACATTGGCTCTTCCAGTATGTCGACGGTCAAGGCAAAGGTACGTGAGACGCCCTGTACTGCTTCGTGACACCACGCGATATTTGACTCAGGAGATGGAGCAGGCACCATTTCGGGATCCTATAGTGTAGTGAGGAAATGTATACAGAACAGAAATCCAAATCCACCGGATACTGCCACCGAAATGGGCAGTACTGTTTTTTGTTGGGTACCGCATATATGATGCCCGGGATACAGGGCAACCAAGCCGACAAGTGGAATAAACACGCGTGAGAGTCTCGCCGAGATCAAGTTGACGAGGATATAGAGATAGTTCTCTTCGTTCCACGCCCGTACCGTATTTCTCAACGATTCTTGTAACTCATTCATATCAGATGAATGCCTAATATACGAATTCTTGTCGGATATTCAATTGGCGTGTTTAAATCATTTGGGATCTCTTGCTTAATGTCGTGCGAATCCGCTATATGGTAGCTCCTATCGTTTCTGACTGTTGATTCAATTTCTGGATTGACATGAACGGGAGCCGAACTCGAGGAAGGCGTTCCTTCGGGCGAATTCGACGATCTTGTTTCCCTGCTTTCGGACGTGCTAACGCGTTACTGTCGATTCACCGCCGTCTTCTTCGATATCGTCTTCATCTGGGATGATCGGAACCCGTGCTTCCAGCGCGATGCCACGGTCAACGGCTTCTTGTGCAATACCCGTAGCTGCAGCAGTGAGCGTCCGTTTGGTTTGTTCGCTGAACTGCTTCCACGCATACGAGAGTGATTGCTGGGACGGTGCCTTCTCCAAATCGAGTGTCTTCAGGAGTGATGGTAGGTTTTCGAGACGATCTGCGACCTCGCTCTGGGCGAGGTCGTAGATCTCCCGATAGAGATACACCCGAGCCAACGGTTCAGTGCCGTTTGCGGATTTGTGTTGCTGGCGACTATCGGTGAGTCCGTCAACTGGAATCGATACCTCTCCGAGAACACGCCAGAGATGATCCACTGTTTCACAGACTTCTCCAGCGTGATAGACGATCGCCCCCGCGAGCGCGGGGGCGTCGTCACCTGCCGACATCCGTTTTGAAGTCATCGTAGTTCTGGGCGCGGCGGCGAGCGGTTTCAAGTCCTCACATTAGTCGCAAAAACGACCGTTTCAGAATCTGACCGAACTCATAACTGTCTCGTCATACGGTACTGTCGCCCAACGAATCTATCAACAAGCTAGTGGTTGGTAGAATTTGAGATCCCGAAAAAGTGGACTTTCCCTTTGCACAGTAGTTGAGACTAGCTCTCTCAATGCATAGAGCCCAGGCCAGTTGCTCGACTTGCCGACAAGCCGTATGATACTCAGACCCCCCCGCGCACGAATTCAGCAGTTACACTGAGGAGAAGTACGACTGACCGAAGCGAAGCAGATCTCGGTCAAATTCGTCCGGGTCGTCGACTCGAAAGTGGAAGAGCTGATTTCGCATATCCCCGATTCCAAGCACTAGCTCGCGAATTACATCCTGTTGATCATCGAAGAGTGATTCGAATTCTGCCCAGTGAATCGAGATGAATTGGGCATAGTGTGCGTAACTACAGTGCTCGATCGACGCTGGCGTTGGCAGTGGGTGTTCCTCGTCGAACGTTTCGGCTAGCTGCTCCGACAGCGCATCACCGAACACCCGCGTGAAAATCTCGCGCAACTGCATCTCGATGGACTCGATCAACAGGAATGGCTCGAGCATCTGTTTCAGTCGCGTCAGGAGGTCGTAGTCGGTCAGAATCCGCCACTCGTCATCTCGATTTACCACGATGTACGTATACTCTGCGAGTGAATCGAATACGGCAAGAAGGTTCTCGTCTTCACTGATGGTGTGTGCATCTTCGACGGCCGCTCCGACCGAGATCTTGTCGAGCGTTTTGTGTCCGACCTCCAGCCGCTGGAATGCAAGGAGGGTCCGGACCACGGACCTGTAGGTGACAATCCCGACGAGTTCGCTGTCACGTTCGACACCAATCTGGGTGTAGCTGTTCTCGAACATCCGACGAAGCGCCGATTCGAGCCCGAGGTCATATTTGACGGTCTGGAGGGTGTTCTCGATGGGCAGGTCAGCGATTGTGTACATGGATGCTCAGAAAGTTGGCCCGTAGCTAACTATGCGTTTCCGTCCGTATCCAATCGACCGCTGTGTCCACGTTCACTGGTGTTCGGTTAACCTCGAATCGACGGTTTTGTACGGTTTGAGCACGGCCGGCCCCACCGCGTACGCCCGACTCAGGCAATCTTGAACCACACAGAATACTACTGAGAGTGTTAACTGACTCGATGGAAATTCTGCTATCCCATGAGAGCGTGGAACAAGATATGGGACGCAAGAGACCGATCCGTGTTTCGTGCCGTCGAGCACGTTTAACTGACTGGTCTAAGTGCGTAAGAAGCCGAGGATTGGGCGCTACAGCCCGGATGCCGCGGGGCGCGGCATCCGGGAAAGCCCGCATAGGTGAATCTCTGTTCCATGCACTGGCGTCCCGGAGTGAGAATCAATGTACCTTGGAATTGATGTTCACAAGCGGCACGCACAGGTGGCAGTAATGGATGAAGACGGTGAGATTGTCGAAGAGGTTCGCGTCGAGAACGCGAACCTCGACGAACTCGCCCAGCGGTACGCTGGTGCCGAGGCCGTCATCGAAGCGACCACCAATTACTACCACATCCACGACACGCTGTCAGAGCATTTGGATGTGACTGTTGCTCACCCTGGGAAACTCTCGCTGATCGCAAACGCGGACAAGAAGACTGATCGCGTCGACGCTAAAGAGTTGGCGCGGATGGGTCGGTTGAATTCAGTGCCGGAGAGTTACGTTCCGACCGACGAAATCAGGAAGCCCGCGCACGAGTGCGCGGGCGACAGAAACTGGTAGAGACTCGGACCGACTACGCCAACAAGATCCACGGATTGTTATCCGAACACGGGATCACGCGTGAGATCAAGCCGCTGAGTGTATCGGGGCGAGAGTCCCTTCGGGACCTCTCGCTCCCGACGCCGTGGGACGAGTTGTTAGCGTCGTATCTCACGATGATCGAGACACTGACCGAAGAGATCGAGCGACTCAGCGCAATCGAAGAGCGCGCTGGGTCTCTGAAGGAGACCCTGCTGATGACGATTCCCGGCGTAAGCTACTATTCGGCCCTGATGATCTACGCCGAAGTCGGCGATATAGGGCGGTTTGATAGGGACAAAGAAGTCGTGAGTTACGCTGGATTGAACCCGGTGATCCGCGAGTCAGGCGACTCGCGGATCGAAGGTGGTATCTCGAAACGTGGATCCCGGCAGTTACGCTGGATCCTCGTCCAGTGTGCGCGCACAGCCGTCCATACCTGCAACGATGAGTATCTTAGTCGGTTCTACGACCGATTAGCGGGAAAGAAAGGATCGCAAAAAGCGATCGTCGCAACTGCTCGCAAGTTGCTGGTGTCTATCTTCCACATGCTCGACCGAAAGGAGGTGTATAACCCGCCAGGTGTGAGTGTCTGACCGCCGCCGGTCCGGCGGCGGTCAGTAGCCGGGTCGCAGGCCGCATCAGCCACAGCTACCGCACACGATGTCTCCCGCCTGCCACTGATTGAGATCAACATCAGCCTTTCGTCTGGTCATTTCCTAGATTTTGGGTCCAATCAGCGCACCGGTCCAAAATACTATGTCGTCAACGGTGGTTTGTTCAGGTAGCAGAATTTCCATAGGCGAACACGGACAATCCACGTTATTCAGTAGTCCGAGAGATCTGATTGTTGGTGTGATTGTCTGCCAGTGAGCACGTACGGTGCAATAGTTCTAAAGAACTCTGCGAGGAGGACAAGCAGTATTGGGCCAAGAAAAATACCGTAGAAGCCGAATGCGATCGGTCCGAGTATATACGCAAACATCAGTAGGCCAATATGCGTCCGGTTGCCGCTCACATACGGGCGAATCAGAAAGTCAGGAATCGTATCGACGACTACGAACGCTAAAAGGAGAAACAGAATCACGAAGCCAAACGCGCTTGGCTGACCACTGGCGACGGCTGCAACCGCGAGAATCGCTCCGACGGGGAGATACACGATTTTCATCCCAACAACTGGAATTAAACTTCCTGCTCCTGTGAGTGCACCGACTAGGGGCGCAAATGGAACTTTTACTGCTCCGGGTGCAACGAGATTATATCCAGAAAAGACAAGAATCCCGATAATTCCCGTCACAAATGCGTTCAGGATATTACCGAAGAGAATAGAAGACAGTTCATCGTCAACAGCTACTGCGTATGACTCGACAACGCCTGATTCATCAAAATTGTCGAGGAACCAGCCTACGAGCTGCGAACCATCGGTGAGTAAATAATACGTTCCGGCCAGAAGAATGAATCCATGGAGTGCTGCGTTTGCGATGAGGCCTACTGAATCAATCAGCGTAGTCACTATTCGTTCTGCCCACGTTTGAACTGCGGGATTGTTGAGAATCGCTGCAACCTCCTCAGGACTCATTGCTAGTATGTCACTGATCTCTAACCCTACAAGTGGTGCCGGAAGTCCACTCCCTTGTGCCGACTGCAGTGCAGAGAGATATGCTGCACCAGGACCGTTCCCGCCGACGAAGCGCTGGATCTCGGGTACCACTAGCACAAGGGTATAGGTGAGCAAGAAGAGAAACGGCAGCAGGAAAACAGCAATCGTAGTCACTGCAAGCACCTGACGGCGATAGGGAAGGTAACGGCCTTGGAGTCGCGATGGAAGCGAGAAGTTATCGAGCTTTCGATAAATTGGGCGGCTTGCATAGTAGAGAAAAACCGTGAACACGAGCGTCGCCTGAAACTGAATTAAGACAAAAACGACAGCAATCAGCAATCCTACCCCTCCTATTCCGAAAAGAATTCTTCGCCGTAGTCTTGCGTCGTAATTCATTCAGCTAATGATTACAACGGTATGGAAAAGGTATGTTGATATTGGAGTGCTGGCTTTCGCTCGTTAACCTACAATCGTGGTTGGCTCATTTATCGCCCAGAAGACAATGCGAAAAACATCATGACGCAATCGCCGTGAGAAACCAAGACGACATCTGAATTGTCGGCTAGATCTGCTTGAACCCAGCGAGACACCGTCACGGAGGTTGTCTAATGTTTACAAAAAGAGCGATCACCACCGACAATCAAAGAGGAAAAAGTAACCACGGGGGCTATCTGAAAAGACGACCAGCACGCCACTCCCACAGTGACTCAACTGATATCCAAACCAATATCCAGAGGGCGGTCAGGCCCACCACAAGAACTGTAGTTGAGAGCACCCCGAACGGTTCTACCGTTCTGAATAGGAGGGGTGTGAAAATGAGGATCAGGACTACAACAGATCCCAATCCGGCGAGTGCACATACAAAGTGCTCAATCCGTGAAGGGGTGGATAGCTGATTGCTAGCTGGTCTTGCCTCCTGACTGACCGAGAATGGTTTGCTCATACATACCACCTTCTGAATAAAGCTTCGTGATTGTCATATAAAAAATCTTGGTAGCTATTCACACAGCCTGAGGATTCCTCCGCTTTCAGGCGGGGAGAGGATGTTACACCCCGTATATTATCATAGGAGACGTGCCAACGCTTGTGTCTATGCTCTCGTCCTTCCTTGTCCCGCTTCAATCTAGCACGGAATTCACCGAAACAGTGGCAGTAGTCGCTGCAGCAGTCATCGTCGGTGCTGTGATCTGGTTCCTGGGAAAACGCCTGAGAACCCGACTTCGAACGGAGAACGCCGAAGTCGTCCGGGCGGGACCCCTCCTGGTTGTGGCAAGCGTCGCCGCCGTCGTCTTGGTGCTCCGATGGAATGCGGCTGGGACCGCACTCTCGGTCGTTGGTGTGCTTGAATTCGGTATCGAGGCTGGTGTCCGCCTCCTACTTACGATACTCCTGTTCGTCGCCGCGTACACCGTCACCCGTATCCTGAAGCGGTTCCTCCTCGGCAGTGGCAGCTCGAAACACCGCGTCACGTCCGACCACCAGCGTCGGGTCAGCTACTACGTCACTCAAGTCGTGATCTACGTTTTCGCCGTATTCGGAACGTTCTCACTGTGGGGTGTCCAGCTAAGCGATCTTCTGCTAGGAGCCGGCGTCCTGGGTATCGTGCTGGGGTTTGCGGCCCAGGAGACGCTCGGATCGATCCTCGCGGGGTTTATCCTCATGCTCTCGCGCCCGTTCGCCATCGGGGACTGGGTCCGAATCGGCGATCACGAGGGATTCATCACCGAGATCACCATCAACAACGTCCGCCTCCGTAATCTCGACGGCGAACACGTTGTGCTCCCGAACGAAGCCGTGAACAATCGAACGATCATCAATCGCAGTATCGAAGGAAAACTTCGGCTCCGGGTCGAAGTCGGGATCGATTACGACGTTGATCCCGACCATGCCGAAGCTGTCGCTCTGGACGCACTCACGGAACTCGAGGAGATCATGACTCAGCCCGCCCCGCAAGTACTCCCGGCTCGATTCGACGATTCAGCCGTGATACTCGAACTGCGATTCTGGGTCGACAAAACCGACTCCACAACGGAAATGGCGAGCCACGCAAGTCGTCATCCACAATGTCAAGGCCGCGTTCCGACGGGAGGGAATCAAGATCCCGTTCCCGCAACGTGAACTCATGGGGAGGAAAGAGACCGGTGGCTTTCGAGTCGTTGACGACGAGCTGAGCGGCCAACCTGAGGTGGATTCATACCCGCCGACCTCATCGACAGATCGATCCGAGTGAGCAGGAGCAGCGTCTCTTCCTTGATCACCTACTTCCTTCAAGTCGCAACGGACACAGGAGACGGCTATAACACGGGAACGATTAGTGAAGCCGATAGCGACAACAAACTCGACACAGAACCAAAATTCCGAGTGTTACCACAGCCGAAAGAATGGGTCGCGCGAGATCCGGATGGATGATCCGGACATCGTACGAGGGCTCCTGCAGTCGCTGCTGTTCGTCACGCAAGCCAGGGATACGCCTGTCGTCCAGACTAAGAGCTACGATGAGGTTGAAGAGGCACTGATCGACACGATCGTCTCAGGATTGTTCGCAGATGAATCGATGTCATCTAGTGTCTGATTCGGACACTCGTGGGTGAACGCTGAGCATTCGCCTACCGCTCTCAGTGGTTGACATCCTCCCCCCGCGAGCAGGTTCGCGGCGCGACGCTCCGAGACGAACGTCTTAATTGGGAACATCGCTCGTCGGGTGACGCCGTCGCGTCATCCTTGCCTGCTGTGACTTCCAGCTACTACTGAGCATTGACCAACAATCCCCTACCCAAGAGCGCTCATAATTGTCACATCCCGCTTTGCTGTAACAGCATGACCGCAGCGAGTGCAGTAAAAATGTCTGGGAGAACAGTAAATAGGCCAATCCCAGTCGGCTCGACGCCAAAAACAACCCACACGATCGGATTTGCCCAAATAGCATACAGAAATAGCGAGACGTTGATGAGAAGCAACGTCCGCGTGAACGGGTTAGGAAGACGCCGATAAATGCGGAAATACGTTACTGCCACTCCGAGAAGAATCGCTGCGGTGAAGATCGAGACGAACACTTTTGTTAGGATAAACAGACTTCGAATAAGATGTTCTCCCGAGAACGGTTGCTCTAAGAGCATCCAGACAAGGAGCGTCACTCCGAGTGCGACACTCGCCGCTATAGTGACTAATAGAACCGTTCGCCGGGTCGTCTCTGTCTCATCAAATTTCATCTGTATGCTACTCCCGCTCATTCTGTGTCTCTCCGTCTGATTCCATGTTCGCACCTGCCCCTGGTGATGATGATTCAGTCGGTAATAGTTCGGCCATATCTGCTTTCCGAGCTACTTGCTCGAGGATGTCCAGATTCTCTTTCATCTGATCAGTTAGAAAATAAGTCATTCCGTATCCGTCGCCCATCGTGGTTAATACCCCGTTCTCACAGAGCAGGTCAAGATGATGGCGGGTAGTTTTGTAGTCTAACTCTAAGCTCTCCGAAAGCTGATTTGCGTTCATCGGTGTCTC
Source organism: Haloarcula pelagica (assembly GCF_030127105.1). NCBI lineage: Archaea > Methanobacteriati > Methanobacteriota > Halobacteria > Halobacteriales > Haloarculaceae > Haloarcula > Haloarcula pelagica. Next base: position 238,851 of record NZ_CP126163.1, read on the forward strand.
GTGGAGTGTGAGGATGATGCGAAGGCGATTCCGGCCACCTCGTGAACCACCAATCAACCACCAGAGAACCCGACGCATCTGTGTGCGACTACAACCGGGAATATAAAAATATGAGTGGATTGAATCTGTAGGATATACGAGGACCGATTGGGATAATCGGTCGCTCATGGGAGGTTGCGCCAGCAGGGAATCAGTTCTGTCAACCACAGGATACCCATTCTACTGTGATTGTACTATGCTCCAGCAGCTATCACTCCAAGGCCCGCGGATAAGATTATTTGCCGAATTTTACCACACGTACAGACAGACTTGAGCCAGAATTGCACCCAAATTCATCCAGACTGCGTGAGATCGATTCGCTCGGTAAACAGAAATCTGAAATCTATGTCAGAAAGCGGTGGTGTGGAGTCAAGTTCGGTTACTGGTTCGCGACTCTATCTGAATTTGGGTGTAATTGTGCGTCGATCTGGTCTGACTTCTGGCTCAAGTCCGGCAAAAGAGTAACCCCGAGTAAATACTTCCTACGAGTGTAATGTCAAAATCCGTCTCTGGTGAGCGCTACAATACACGATATTTACCACACAGCTATGTTTCTACCATTACTTCTTGGAAATAATGAATCGAGGCAATAGTATGACTACCGGCCGCTCCCGCTTAGAACTGGTGGCTTCGCTCATGATACTCTTGATGCTGGTGATCAGCGTATTCGCACTCACTACCCCCGTCGCATCTGCCCAGTCGAGTGGGACTGCAATCGCGATCTCAAATGTCACTACAAGCACTCAGACGTCAACCGCGGGAGAGCCGTTCTCACTCCGGGTCACGATCTCGAACTATCCCAATAGCCAACGGACAGCGAATCTTAATGATCTCGTCGTTGAGGTTGATGGCAATCGAGAACACATAGTAAATGGACTCGGTCAATTGACGCCTGGGTCACAGATGACTGTATCCGTCCCAGTGACAATCAATGACCCCGGACAGAAAACTATCAGTCTCAAACTGTATGGGAGTACCTCTGGAACGGTAATTAACGTCCAGTCTCAATACGTCGTGGACGTGCGCGAGCCACAACGCCCGAGTTTGGGGATTGCTGTCACTGAACCCAAGACTGGTGACACGGGAGGTGTCACGGTTTCTAATCCGGTCGTCGGAGCGACACGGCAGGTGAACGTAACTGTCGCCAATGGGAACACAGAACCACTCCGTAACGTCCAATTGCGTCTGGACGGTGATGCGGATATCAAAAATTCCCGACGGATTAGTGCTTCAATCGCGTCCGGAGACCAAACCAGCCACACGTATCGGGTGAAGTTCTTCCGGTCCGGACAGCAATCACTCAACGCGACACTTACATATGATACTCCGTCCGGAAAGACACGGACGGTGTCTCAAGTTGACACCGTCAACGTTGATGCGGCGACGAGTGATGTGACACTGGATGTTTCCAATCAGATTCGTAATGATTCATCGGTCATCCTTACAGAACTCCATCAGTTCGGCAACGTAGAACTCGAGGACGTACAGATCCGTGCAGTGAATGATGGAAGCACTGTTGCCAGAGTCCCTATCTCAAACGTTCCGGGAGATGGATCCCGAAATGTCGCTCTGGATGATAACGATATTCCAGCCGGCAACATCACGATTGTGGCAACGTTCACCGCCGGGACAGATCGACAGACCATCCAACAGAGTCTCCGGTACTCAAAATATTCTCCAGCGCCAACCTCTGCGATTGCACTAACCGATGTTGGAATCACCCGGAGCGGGGGAACGTTGACCATCGAGGGTGAGGCAGCGAACGTCGGCACCGCACAGGTGAATTCGGTTCTGATCAGTGCTGCTAACACGGATGCCGTAACGCCCGTTTGGCCGACAAAAGAATATTTCATTGACAACATCGACTCAAATGAGTTCGAAACGTTCGAAGCGACGGTGAACGCCTCGTCGAATCTTGACCAGATCCCGATTCAAGTAGAGTACACCATCAACGGCCAGCGGGTGTCCAGCACGCTCCCCGTTGATATCGGCACCATCGAATCTCAGTCAGACAGCAACCAAGAAGGTGGCTCCCCGCTGCTAGCAATCGGTCTCCTCGTGATCGTGGTAGTCGGGGCTGGGATCGGAGTGTATCGGTGGCGAAACTAATGAGCATCAACGATAGCTTGCCAGCTGGTCCGTTGAGTAGTCTGATAACTGCCTCATCAAGGATACTCAGATAATGCCACCAGCAATACAGATACACGACGTTACGAAGCGGTTCGGTTCCTTCACGGCCGTCGACCGTGTCGACTTACAGATCGAACAGGGCGAGGTGTTCGGGTTTCTCGGCCACAACGGTGCCGGAAAGTCGACACTGATCAACATGCTTCTGGACCACATCCGTCCGACTGCGGGTGACCTGAGGTGTTCGGCGCCGACTGTCAGACGGACAGCGTCGAAGCGCGCAAGCACATGGGGATCCTTCCGGACGGGTATGGTGTGTACTCCGGTCTCACGGGCCGCCAGCACGTCCAGTTCGCAATGGAATCCAAGGGCGTCGACGGCGAACCACTCAACCTGCTCGACCGAGTCGGTATTACGGAGGCAGCCGACCGTGCTGCTGAGGGTTACTCAAAGGGGATGACACAGCGCATGGTGTTTGCAATGGCACTCGTTGGTGAGCCCGACCTCCTCATTCTTGACAAGCCGAACGTCGGGACTTGACCCGGCGGGTGCACGGTCGATGCGTGAAATCATCCTCGAAGAGAACGAGCGAGGGGCGACTGTCTTCTTCTCGAGTCACATCCTCGAACAGATCGAAGCGGTTGCCGATCGTGTCGGTATTATGCACCAGGGCCAGCTTGCAGCCGTCGACACGATCGGCGGGCTGCGAGATATGGCTGGCGGTGAGACGAGACTTCTCATTGCGACCAACAATCTCGAAGACACACATATCGATGCGGTCGAAGCACTCGACGAGGTCGACAAAGCGGGGCTCACCGACGAGGGCCGGCTCGCGGTCACGTGTGCGAAGGGCGCAAAGATGGACGTACTGCTTGCGTTGGACGAACAAGGCGTCGAGGTGCTCGACTTGACAACCGAAGAGGCATCGCTTGAGGACCTGTTCGTCGAATATACACGGAGAAGTGAATGACGAGATGGCTGACTGTGGCCCGGAAGGATATCCGCGGCCTGATAGGGAGCCGAACGGGGAAGGCCGGCATCGCGTTCGTTGTCTTGATCTTCGTGTTTGGCGGGTATATCGTTCCAACGACGGCGTCCGACCCGACGATGACTGACTACGATGGGTTCATTCGCGGGATCGCGTTGTTTCTCGTTCCCTTGTTCGGGCTGTTGCTTGGCTACCGTGCGGTAGTCGGAGAGCAAGCCGCGGGTCGCTTGACACTCACGTTGTCTTTCCCACATTCCCGAGCGGATATTGTGTTCGGCAAGATGATCGGACGTGGACTTGTCCTGTTCGTGACGATCACGGTCGGTGTTCTCGGTGGCGCCGCACTCATCGAGTATCCGTTCGGGAGCGTCGCGCTCGACAGGCTCGTAAGCTATCTGGGCGCGACCCTCCTGTTTGGATTCGCGTTTCTTGCGGTTGGGATGGCGCTCTCGACACTGACCGCGTCGCTTCGCCGAGCGACGGTTTTCACATTCGGGTTATTCTTCCTATTCGTCGTCGGATGGCCGCAGCTCACTGGGTTCTTTCTGCAAGGGCTGGAGTACCTGAACCTGGCAAGTGACGAACTTCCCAATTGGGCCGTCTTTGTCCACGGCGCGGAGCCAGCATGCTGTACAAACGCGTCTTGGACACATACGTGAGTCCGAACAAACTCACCAGCGGGGCGGCTCTCGGCTCCGCCGGGCCGTGGTATCTGCAGGGTGGACCGGCCGCCTGGCTGCTAGTAGGCTGGATTATCCTGCCGTCGATTGGAGGGTACCTCCAGTTCCGGAGGACGGACTTATGAGCTGGCAGGCGATCGCGCGAAACGATCTACGCAAAGCAATTCATGAGCGGGGGGCATGGGCACTCTTCGCTGGATTCTTCCTTGGGTTTGGAGGGCTCGCAGCCTTGCTCGTCCAACTCGGTGATCCCGAGTTTGAGGGATATCTCGACCTTCTTGCACCTGGTGTTGGCCTGCTAGTTCCACTCGCAGGGATCATCCTCGGCTACGAGGCCATTATCGGCGAACGAGAATCGGGGACTGCTGTGCTGTCGCTATCCATGCCACACTCACGAGCGAGTCTTATCGTCGGCAAACTTGTTGGCAGAACGACGCTGCTCGCCGCTGTCATTGCAGTCGCTGCCCTCCTCGCCAGTGTTATTCTTCTGTATTTCTTCCCGTCATTCTCCGCGTCTCGTTTTGTTGGCTTCACAGCAATGTCAACCGTATATGGAACAACGTTCCTCTGGATCGCAGCCGCACTCTCGATGGCATTATCAACGTCGCGTCGGGTGATCGCTGCGGCGTTCGGAGCGTACATCGGATTAACGCTCTTTTGGACCGCACTTGTCAATCTTACAGAAACAGTCCTCTTTCGCTTCCGTTCGACATCGGGAGAACCCGAAACGTGGGTCACGCTTGTGAGTTTTATAGGTCCGAATACATCGTTCAATTACGTGCTTGGAGAGGTACTTGATGCCGGGGCCATTCCCGCTGCCGTTGTAGACTCGTCTGCGGACTTCGTGACACCAGCGGTGGCATTACTCGCTCTTGCAGGGTGGGCCGTACTTCCGGTGATTGGCGGGTTCCTTTCGTTCCGCAAAGACGACCTCTGACATCTTCCTTTGGATTCAGGTGCAGGAATTCTGACCGTAGTGGGAATATTAGGGTTTAATCTATCTGTTTGCCCGGTGCGAGACCCTCCGAGGTTTGATTGACGGGGACTAGAGCATCTGGGAGAGGACGATCGGAAGCGAGAGTATCACCAGCGGCTTCAGCAGCTCACTGTCGGTGACGTTGACATCGCGCGTGCTCACGCAGTACGCCTCAGTTCCGAGTCAATATACGAGGCCAGTGAGACGCGTGCTGCCGCGGCGGCGCTTTTGCGGTCTGTCGTCGCGCGCCCGTACATCGCGCCGTTGACCGTAGCTAGGATATGCTCCGCAACCCGCGACGGGTCGACATCACGGAAAGTGCCGTCGTTGATGCCGCGTTCGACGATGCTCCGGACGGTGGCTGCCAGTCGTTCATCGATCTGCGTGAATTGCTCGCGAAATACCTCGTTCGTCACGGCTTGGGAACGGAGGCCGGCTAGAACCGCTTGAGCTGTCGTTGCTCCTCGTCGGGCTGAAGCGGGAGGAGCTTCTCAATGACGTGCTTGAGATCCTCTGGCGGTTCGTCGCCTGTCTCTGTCTCGATCGTCTCTTCGAATCTATCGACGGCGAACTCGAGAAACGCGACCAGAAGGTCGTCTTTCGTGTCGTAGTGGTAGTAGATAGCAGCCTTCGATTTATCGAGTTCGTCGGCGATTCGGGAAATCGACAGGTCGGCGTAACCGAACTTGAGTAGTGCTCGATAAGTGGCTTCCATAATCTCTTTTTCGGCGGTGCTCCAGTGCTGTTTGGGTGAATCAGAAGTCATAGTCAGTCTGATTGGTTCTCGTCGATCCGTTCCAGTTTGGAGACGTCGACAACGTTGAATTCGGCTGTACACCAGTGGCAGAATCCGAGATCGGGATCGACCGGCTTTCCGCAGGCAGGACAGGTTAGAGATTCATCAGCCTCTGTTGACCCGACAGTATTGTCTGCCTGGAATCTATCGGTTTGTCTTCTAACCTTCGCGATGAGATACGCGTCAAGGGCACTAGCGGCACTGATCAGGACTATCGGGAGAGTCGAGAATGGATCGGTTAGCGTACCCGAACTAAGCGCGGTTATCGTTGACTCGGGGACGAACAGAACTGAAGCAGCAACGATGAGTCCTAACCATCCAAGCGCTCTCAGCCAGCGCCGGAGGTAGAAGTGGCCAAGTCCGGTAACCATTGTCCCCAGAAGCGCAGCGAGTAGTGGATTGTTTCTGAGTGAGACTTGTCCCATACTACTGACTAAACGTTCAGTAGGTGTTAAACCCTTCGTCTAACTGGAAAAGGCCATTGCCAGAGGCATGATAAGATACACACTACATATCCGTATGAACTAGTTCTAAGCCGAATACTCGGTAGATAGCCAAATTATGGCTGAGGATATTGCCTGGTTCGAGGCGATCTACTCTAACGTGAGATGAGGGGAAAGATTGATACTTACCGAACGTTCAGTTAGGGTTGTGGCGCGACCCGAAGCGCCCGAATACACAATGACCGATGAATCTCGGCCCGCTGACGAATTGACAGCATCGTGGCACGGCCGCTACCTGGCTCGCTGGGGCAATGATACACCCCTCTACGAAGCCGTCACTGACGCCGTTTCGACTGTTACCGGCGATGCCCGTTCGGCAGTCGCCTCCCGCTATGATCGGGCGCATGCGTTCGCGCTCAGTCAGCTGTTCGGCGGAGCTGACGGAGCGTCGACGCCATCGACTGGGGTGGTCAAGTTCGTTCTCTCCGAGTGTGTCGTCTCGGTCCACAGCGACGGGCAACTCTCGGTCAGCCTCGCTGACCGTGAACGTAACGCGATTGACTAATCACACACACACATGCATAGACTCATCGCGAACAGCAGACCCGATACAGGATTGACGGCCGGACTCGATCGAACAATCGTCAACCGGAGACTGAATCGGGTTGATGAACCAGCCAGCCCCGAAACTGAGTATACTCCCGATACAATCTCTACAACATAATTCACATGCGACATTTTGGACTCAAAATACGGATGGCCGTCGTCGGTGCACTTCTCGCGGGGTTCTACCTCGTGGCCGTCGCCGCAGCGATGGTCGCGTTCGGCGAGGGCATCCTCCCGATTGCCATCGTCGGCAGCATCCTCTTGATCGGAATCCAGTATAAAGTCGGCAAGTGGGCCGCGTTACGGAGTGTCGGGGCCGAAGACCTGCCTGAGACCCAATACGCAGAGATTCATCAGTTCGTTGAGCGCGTCTGTCGAGAGAAGAAGATGAAGAAACCGTCGTTGAAAATCGCCAGTATGGGCGTTCCGAATGCGTTCGCGGTCGGTCGCCGCGGAAACGGAACCGTGGTCATCTCTCAGGAACTCATTCAACTGCTTGACCGAAGCGAGCTCGAAGGCGTTATCGCCCACGAACTTGCCCACATCGACAATCGCGACGTCATCACGATGCAACTCAAGGCATCGCATCCATCGTCGCTATCGTTGCGCAGTACATCGTGTTGTTCACTGGCGAGAACGACCTCGCAGATTTCTTCCTCGCTGTCGTCGTCGGGAACATCGTCCAGTTCGTCGTGATGATCTTCGTGCTCGCGATTTCCCGGTACCGTGAATACGTCGCCGACGCCGACGCCAGGGATGTCATCGGGCAGGGCGAACCACTCGCTCGCGCGCTTGAGAAAATTCATCAGGGCAACCAGCAGGCCCAACAGTCGGCTGGACGTGCCCAGCGCGGCCGTGGGTCGGCTAATCGGCGCGGCCGCGGGCGGGGGAGGCAGCGCTCCCGCAACGCGAACGTTGATCAGCAGGTGAGCGCACTCTGTATCTCCAGCTCTGACCGTGGCTTCCTCCAACAAATCGTCTCCACGCACCCGCCCATGGAGAAGCGTATCCAGCGGCTCCGCTCGTAGATGCCCGGGGTCCGCGAACTCCTCGCAGTCGTTCTCGGCGTCCTGCTCGGCATTGTGTTGATTGTCGCCCCACAAACAGCACTCCGACTGTCCGTATTCGTTGGCCCGAACCGTCGACGTCGTGGTGACTACGGCACAGACAAGCACGACTCGCTCTCCGACCAGTGGACGTGGCTCATTCGTGGACTCGGTGTCGTATGTCTCGCTATTGCGCTCTTTATCGCGTATCAAACGTATGCCTGACTGGTCCGCCAACACATCTCTATCTCTATAGCTCCAGAGAAACTCATCGATAAGAGATACTGAGGTAGTGAAAATGACGGCAACCCCGGAGTCTCGTCGGGTAGTCTTCCGACGGATCGCAAGACGTTTGTATACTGATTGGCCGGCGTACGATTCGACACCGTTGTACGATCGGACGTCGCTTGCCGGTCTGGAATCGGACGTTCGTATCGTCTCTACAACGTGGTTCAGACACGATGATCATACCTCCGTCGAGCAGTTCGTCTGCTCGCTTCCATTGGCCTATGTTATCTTTGACGCTGAGGATCGCTACGCCGGGCCCACACAATACGAGATGGACACTCTCTTTCGGATGTTCGTACTGAAAGAACTCCACAGCTGGGAGCACGAAACAGTTCTCGTCGACTACCTAGAGAACCGTCCTGAACTCTGTGAGCAACTGGGTCTCGAAACGATTCCGGATCAGTCAACACTGTGGCGAAGTGGCACGAGCGGTTCTCCGCTGACCTCAGGGAGACAGTCGAGACAGCGGCTAGAACAATCCTCATCAAAGCCCAGAATGCGGGTGTCGCGGTTCCGCGTGAGCCAACACGAAAGCTCCGATACCACGGGAACGAGTCTGGTGAGTCAGACCCGGACGATCAAACTACGTTGGAGCAGGCAGAGAAGATCACCGACCACGTCAGCCGCATCGTTTTCGCAGCGTTCTCGCTGGACCGAGGAAGGGGCTGTGAGATCCACGAGAACGCGTACTGGGACCTCCAGACGTATCTCGGACTCCGAGAGCGGTTGGCTGCGAACGAAGGGGCTCGCAGTTTCGTCTATGAGTCGTCCTGTGACCGAACCCCGATGGGACATGCCCACCGAGAGCATATTCGCGACCTCTCAATTTCAGAGATTCGTGAAATGTACCGACAGGCCGTGAATAGGCTCCTGAATGAGGTCGCGGAGACGGAGCAGTTCTTTCGAGGTGGAATCGTCGCGATCGACATCACCGAAGCCGATCCGTTCACGGGCGACCGAACGGGCCACGAAGACGAGATCATCGGGACGAAAGAGCAGACCGACGAGTACGCCTATCAGTGGGCGACAGTCCAGTTGGTCGGGAACGCCGTCCCAATCGTGCTGGACGCGCGCCCGGTACGGAAAGGAGAGTCACGAAAGGAGATCGTCGAGGACCTGGTGGGTTCGGCTGAGGATCTCGTTCATGTCGATAACATCCTGATGGACCGGGAGTTCGATAGCCAACACGTTCTGGAGATGCTCAGCCAGCGCGGGCTTTCCTACGTCGTTCCGAAACGGATGCAGACCAGCGAGAAAGCGCAGGCGAAGCGATTGCTCCACCGTGATCAAGATCGATATGAGACTGACCGGAAAGCTCCACCTTGGGAAGAACGAGTGGCACGAGACGACGCTAATCTACCGTCGGAAAGAGGACTCAGAGCACGACGATCATCGACAGTATTCGGTGTTTATGACGAATTGCGGGAGCGGACACCTTACGGAGTACGGCTACAGGTGGGAAATCGAAAGCGGCTATAGATCGATAAAGCGGTTCATGGCGGCGACGACGTCGAAGGATTTCGGGCTACGGTTCTTCTACTTCGCATTCGCCTGCCTATTGTACTCGATCTGGCGGGCTGTCGATCTGCTCGTGCAGGTTGAGTTGACTGGTGAGTACGAACATTCACCGATCGTAACAGCCGACAACACGCTGACGCTGCTGAAGAAGGAGACTGGAATCGGGTAGAGAGACACTCTGTCTGGGTTAGCGCGCTGTCTGAGTGGCTACACTATTGGACGTCTCGAAAATCTGCCCATACGGTTGGGAGTGTGACAATAATGGCTGCTTGGAGAGTGATCAGGAGCAGTTTTCGCTGACCGAATCGTCCAAATTCACGCATCACAGCCCTGCTAAACCCGCTGTAGTCTCAACTTCCACAACCTCGGAGTTTGGCCCGGTGATGCGCGTCTTATTTTCACGAGAACTGGAGTGAATAAGCTCACATCTGTCGATTCTCCACTGGAACAATACCCCACTTATCTTGCCGCTGGCACGCATCAGACCCCTATCCTCCGAAACTGTGAACTTCCACGACGTCGTCAGAAGTTGAGGCTAGTGGTCTCAATGCATATGGCATTCTGGCGTAGTTCATAAATAGTATGAAGACGTAGCTTGGGATAGAACGATGGCTCGAATCACCGGCTCGTATCCAGACGATCTCGATCTCCTCATCGAGGGCGCTGTCGAGGCTGGTGTGTTCAGTGGCAAGAGCGATGCGTTGCGAGAGTTCGTGCGTGAATACTTCGAGGACCACGAAAGCGAGCGTATTGCAGCTGCGGTCGCCCTCTACGAACGCGAGCGGATCACACTCGGTGATGCTGCGAGACTCGCTGCTGTCGACCGCTGGACGATGCGTGACATCCTCCGTGAGCACGGTGTTGAACTCCGCCTCGGACTCGTCGACGAAGAAGACGCAGTCGACGAAGTAGAGGCGGCGAGCGAACTCGAATTCGGTGATGAAGACTCGTCTGATGAGGAGTCACGTGCCAAATGACAGGTGACGATATTCCAGCGAACCCGAGCGTCCTGAACACGACCGTCCTCTCGAATTTCGCCTACATCGATCAGCTGTGGGTAGTTGCTGCCCTCGCTGGAATCTGTACGGTACCAGTCGTCCGTGAGGAGCTCGAACACGGCGTTGATGACCATCCATATCTTCAGTCGGCACTCGATACACTCGACGACGAGATTCCAGTCGCGACGATTTCGGATACCGTCGCAAACAGAGAGGCGGTTGTCAGTGACCATCTCGATCCCGGTGAAGCACAGGCGTTTGCCTTGGCGGACGGTCGGCTACTGACCGACGACGGGGATGCCCGATCGTTTACGAAAGACCAGGGCGTGACCGTTGTCGGGTCGGTCGGGATGCTGTTGGCTGCGATCGAGGCTGAAAAGATTGATGAGCCAACTGCCGACGAGTGGCTGTCGACATGGATCGATGAAATGGGGTACTACGTGCCACATAGTCGATTTCGGCATATCGGTGAGATACGCATACCGCCCCCTCCATAGCGGGTGTAGTCTCGATGCATGGACGACAGGGCGTGTCCGAGTACTGGCCATCCCTCCTATTGTGACATCACAAGCTCGAACCGCGCCCCGCCCTCAGACCCGTCTGTCACAGACACCGTCCACCCGTGAGCCTCTACGATCCGTTTTACGATGGTTAGTCCGAATCCGGTCCCCCCACTCGTCGAAGAATGGCCTGGTTCGAAAATCTCCTCGCGCCGATCTGCGGGGATCCCGGACCCATCGTCTTCGACGTAGATAGTGTTCTCATCGACACGTCCGACACGAACGGTCACGTCCGTGCCGCCGTGTTCGATAGCGTTTCGGAACAGATTCTCGAACACGTGCCGTAATCGGTCGCGATCGCCCTGGAAGGTCATCTCATCGGTTATCTCGAGAGTCGCCGCGTCTGTGTCTACCGTTCCCCAGCACTTCCCGACGAGATCGGTCAGACTGACCGACTCCGTTTCGTCTATGGTCTCGCCTTGCCGAGCGAGCGTCAACGTGTCCGCGATGATCGCCTCCATCCGGTCGAGTGCCCGCAGGAGTGGATCGAGGTGTTCGCTCTCCGTTTGTTCATCGAGGATCGTTGCGCGGCCCTGTGCGACGTTGAGCGGATTGCGCAGGTCGTGGGAGATGACACTCGCAAACTCGTCGAGACGCTCCTTTTGCCGACGAAGCTGTCGTTCCCGTTCGACGCGGTCGGTGACGTTCCGGGTAATTCCCACGAGACGGGTTACGTCGCCGTCAGTGAGTACCGGCGCGAGATTCGTCTGCCAGATGCGTGCCTCCTCATCGATTTCTAGCTCTTCCTGATACGAGATCGGCTCACGAGCTTTGACACACCGGTAATAGTTCGCTTCGAGTTCCGCTCCCTCTTGCTCACCGAATACATCACGAGGCGTTTCTCCCCGCACCTCTTCGGTCGTGATTCCGGTTTGTCGCTCGTATGCCGGGCTAAGACGGTCGAACTCGAACGTAATGTCGTCGTCTGAAGCGTCGACATCGAGGAAGAAAATCGCGTCCTCTGCATTGTTGAGGAGGGCCTCGTACTCTCCAGCCAGTTCGCGGAGTTCCCGTTCCTGTTCTTTCCGCTCAGTAATCTCCCGGCTGTTGAGTAGGATACCGTCGATGACATCGTCTTCGAGCCGGTTCCGCATCGTGGCTTCGATCCAGCACCACGACCCGTCGGCGTGTTTGAATCGGACTTCGACGGTCTGGGGTTCGTCCGGGGTCTCCAGAACAGCTTCAACCGCGTCGGCGTTTTTTTCACGGTCGTCGGGGTGTACGTATTCGTATCCGGTGTTCCCGACTAACTCCTCGGGATTGTAGCCGAGCACTCGTGTGACGGCGGGGCTCACGTACGTCATCGTTCCGTCAGTGTCGATGATCGTGGCGATGTCGTTCGACTCTTCGACGAGCGTCCGATACCGATCCGTCTGATTCTCGTTCCGAGTTTCCGATGTCTCAGTGTCTTCCATTGGTCAGTTGTGTTCAACAGGCGTTGCCTGAACGGACGAGTCGGTGGACACCCGGGGGCTCAATATGACTGCTGCTCCACGCGGTGAGTTGTTCACGAAGGTGACTTCGCCACCGTACAGCGAGACAGTCCAGTAGACGATCCAGAGCCCGAGTCCGCTGCCGTGCTGGAGCGGCGTTTCCTCGCCCTGATTGATCGTCTCCAGCTCTGATCTGGAATCCCCGGTCCGTTATCCACAATTTCGATGTCGATCCACTCTGCAGACTGCTTTTTTTTGGATGGTCTGGTGGTAACCGTCACCTCGGGTTCGGGTTGGTCGTTGTGGACGACAGCATTATCCAGCAGTTCCTTCACTGCCAGCTTCAACCGGCTATCTGCTCGAACGTAGAGTGGGTCAGAACCATCAAGATCGAATGAAGTGGTCGAATACTCTTCAGAAACGGTGGTGACGATATCGCTAACTAACTCCGTCACATTGGTAGCAGTCTCAGCTGATACTTCCTTTTCGAACAATGAGCGCACAGTTTCGGCTTTGTCACCCAGCGACTCCATGGCATCCGATCGTCTTTCGATCGCCCGCACGTGCGCCTGCGATTCGTCATCGCTCAGCGATTCGCGGAGTAGTTCGGCCCGGCCCTGAATCACGTTCATCCCGTTCTTGAGGTTGTGGCGCAAGACGCGATTGAGCACGTCGAGTTGCTGTTTGCGCAACCGTCGATTCGTCACGTCGGACTCGATCGTGACGAAGTGCGTGATCTCTCCGTCGTCGTTCGCTATGGGCGAGATCGTCTGGTCGACGTGATACAGCTCCCCGTTTTTGCGCTGATTGATGAGACTTGCATTCCACTGCTCGCCCGAAAGGATCGTCTGCCACATCCGATCGTAGAACTCCTCGTCCTGTTTGCCTGATTTGATGATGCGGGGGGTTCGACCGACGGCTTCCTCACGAGTATAGCCGGATCGGGATTCGAATTTCGGATTCACGTACTCGATAGTTCCTTCCCTGTCAGTGATGAAGACCGCATGTCCTGCGTTCTCGACGGCTTTTTTGAACAGCTGTAGGTCCATCTCGCGCTCTTTGCGCTCGGAGACGTCCTCCTGGAATCCGACGTAATTCTCGACGGTTCCGGCGTCGTCTCTCACCGGCGCGATACTGACGCGGTTCCAGAACTGACTGCCGTCCTTTCGGTAGTTCCGGAGTTCCACGGACACCGGCTCGTCCTTCTCAACCGCCGTCCGCATTTCGGCGACGGGTTCCTCTCGAGTCGCCTCACCCTGGAGAAACCGACAGTTGCGCCCGAGCGATTCCGATTCAGAATACCCCGTCAGCGCTTCAAATCCCTCGTTTACGTAGATCATCGGGTTGTCCTCTCGGTCGGGATCAGTAATGGTGATCCCGACGGGCGCTTTGTCCATCGCCTGGGACTTCAGTTCAAGCTCTCGTGCGTACGCTTTCCGGTCTGTCACGTCGCGTGCAGAGAGGATTACCGGTGACTGGTCGGAATCCTCGAGCGTCGCGGCCGACACCTCCAACTGTCGCTTTTCTCCATCCTTCGTCTGACATGTGAGGTCGTCGGTCGATCCCTGCCCCGCCTCCTGTACCTGCTGGAGAAAGGACCGAAACCGCTCTCGATCGTCGGCGTGGATCGTCTCAGTCGGGGATACAGAGAGCAATTCGTCGCGCGAATATCCCACGAGGTAACACGCTGCCGGATTACACTCGGTGATCTCGTCGCCAGATGGAGCAACAACGAAGATCGCGTCGTTCGTCGAATCGAACAGCCGCTGAAATCGAATCTGCACGTCCTCGTAGCGCGTGGACAACTCCACCGACTGCTCACGCCTCGCCAACAAATTCCCCACACGACGAAACAGGGTCGTCCGGTCGACGGGTGCAGCCACCACTTCGTCAATGAGCGGTGGGCCGTCGCCGTTCTGCTCTGACGGCAGCGGGACCGTTCCCCTTGACCCTTCCTGTTGGATCAACAGTACGGGCGTGAAGGTCGGATGGGCCTCTTTTTTGTGCTCGCGTAACGTCTCGCGGTACGTCGGTACCATCTGTTCACCAACGAGATAACAATCGACGGGCTGGAGGGTGTCATCGACGATGACGTCGTACCGCTCGTCGAGAAATTCTTCGAGCGCTTCCCGGTCGTTGTCCCCGTGAATAAAGAGTTGTACCGTGTGTCGCTCACTCACTTCGCGACTCGACCGGTCGGTCATGATTGGTCGGTTGTCTGTTGGTACTCGTCTGGAACGCGATGCGTTGAACTACCCTGCATGATCCCTCGAACGGTCTCGAACGGTCCTTCGATAACCAGCCCCTCGCCGGACTCGATAGCAAACCGCTGGAACCGGCTGTCGAAATCACCGAGCCGTTTTTTTACAACGCCGATCGCTCGGTCCAGTTCGCCGTCGACCTCCACATACGTGAGAAACACGATGTTGTCCGCGATGTAGCTGGTGTTCGTACTCGTGGCTTCCGGGATGCCGGTGAGACGGTCCGCCTCGTCCGTGACGATGACCGCGATACCGCGATTTTTGAGTATCCGGGTGAGACCGTGCAGCCGGCGAACGAGTCGCTGATCGCTGCCCTGGAGTGAGATCTTGTAGCCCGAGAGCCCGTCGATGAACACCGCGTCCGGTGCGTGCTCGTCGACCTGGTCGAGGACGTGCTGATCGAACTCCTCGGCCGAACGCACGAGCGGTTCGGTCTCTGTCAGCGCCAGTGATCCCTGCGTCTGCATCTCCGAGATCGGGAGTCCGAGGGTTTCCGAACGATGGACGAACTGGTCGATAGACTCCTCGAAAAGGTATCCGAGTGCTGTCCCACCGTCTTCGACGATGCCCGAGAGTATCTGCGCACCGGTGGTCGATTTGCCGATGCCGGTCGGGCCGCTGATAAACGAGACGGTCCCGCGTTCGATTCCGCCACCGAGGAGACCGTCGAGGGATGCGTGTCCGGTAGAAACGAGTTCCGGATCGAACGTTCGGTTGTCGTGTTCCGGGATGGTCTGTGGGTAGACTTCGATCCCGTGCTCGCGGATTTCGAGTCCGTGAGTGCCGTCTACCTGTCCGAGGCCACGGTGTTTCGGGACCGCGATCCGGCGTTCGTGCTCGTCGAGATACAGGTTGATGACGCCGTCGCTGAGCGATTCGAAATCGTCGTGCGTGCTTTCGCGAGTCCGTTCCCTGTCGAGTGTTCGCGTTGCGACTGTCGTCACCTGCCGGTCCCGGAGAAAGCGGATGAGCGATTGCAAGCGCTTCCGGTACTGGTATTCGTCCCGTTCCACGTACTGGAGTTGTGTTATCGGGTCGATGAGAATCCGGGCCGGGTCGACATCCTCGATTACGTGTTTGATATCCTGCGTGAATTGCTCGGATTCGACTTCAGTTGCCTCGACCAGGTTGTAGGACTTGTCCTCGGCGAAAAAGTCCGTCCCGGGCCCGATGTCCAAAAACTCGGCGTCCCGAATGTCGACATCGAGTCGTGCTGCGTTGACGAGAATGTCGTGTCTGGACTCTTCGCCGTGGATGTAGACGACTGTCTCGTCGGCATCGAGTCCCGCTCGTAGGAAGTGCTGACCGAGAAGCGATTTCCCCGTTCCCGATGCGCCCTGGACGAGGTACGTACGGCCCCGGATATACCCTCCGTTGAGCAGTTCGTCCAGCTCGGGGATACCCGACGCTACCAGCTTGATTTCCTCGTTCGTCGTGTCGCTGGAGTTATCAGGCACCGTATATCACGTCTTGTAAGCGGGAACCGAGAGATATAATTCGGAGGTCTAGATAACGGGACACCTGATAGATAGAATATATCTTCGCTCAGTGTGCGGTTTCGACGCCAGTGATCTCGAAGCGGGCACTGCTCGCCTCGCTGTCGGTCACGTGGATCTCCCAGCCGTGTGCCTCCACGATCTCCTTGACGATTGTGAGGCCGAATCCAGTGCCATCGTCAGCGGTCGAGTAGCCAGCCTCGAAAATATCGTCGTGGTCTTCGTCGGAGATTCCTGCTCCATCGTCCGCGACGTAGAACCCGTCAGCTAGCTCCCCGACGGTCACCGTTACCTCGCGGCCGCCGTGGTTGACGGCGTTCCTGAAGAGATTCTCGAACAACTGCTGAAGTCGGCTCCAGTCAGCCGATATCGTCTGGTCTGTTTCGACGGCGAGCGTTGCGTCCGCACCCGGCGTCGTCTGCCAACACTCCTCGGCCAGTTCCGACAGGGTGACCGGTTCCGTCGTTCCGACTGCGTTCCCACTCTGGGCAAGCGTCAATAGATCATCGATGAGCGCCTGACAGCGATCGACTGCGTCACCCACTTCATCGAGGTGAGGGGAGTCACAATCGGCCTGTGCCAGTTCGAGGCGGCCCTGGGCAGTCATGAGCGGGTTTCGGAGGTCGTGGCTGACGATGCTTGCGAAATCCTCGAGACGGGCGTTTTGCCGTTCGAGTTCCCGTGTACGCTCTTTGCGCTCTGTGATATCTCGGAGTGTCCCGACTGACCCGTCGAACTCGTCACCTTCGTAGGGAAGGACACCCATGTGATCCTCACAGACGATCGGGTCGCCGTCACATGGCTGGATCGTCACCTCGAATTGTACCGTCTCCGGACCGTCACTTGACAGCAACCGTCCCAGGTGGTGTTCCGCCCGTTCGACGGCATCCTCGTCCTTGATGAGTGACGGCGTGCTTCCGAGAATGGTTTCCCGGTCGTAGCCGACCAACTCGACGAGTTCATCGCTGACGTAGGTGAATCGTCCCTCCTCGTCGAGCACGTACACGGCGTCGGTCAAGGCCTCGATGATCGTCTTGTGCATTTCGAGTTCCTGCCGACGCTCCTTGCGGTCGGTGATATCGTGACCAGCACCACGGAGTTTTGTTACCCTCCCACCGGATTCTACGACCGGCGTGATCGTCATGTCTATCAGACGCTCGTCGCCGTCCCCTGGCTGAAGTCGCCACGTGTTGTGCTGTTCCTCGCCTGTCTCGAAGGCCCTGGTGAGTGTGTGCTGGATCTCTTCGCGGTCGTCCGGGTGGAACAGTGCTATCCCCTCCTCGAGAGATATTTCGGTCTGATCAGGACGACCGATGATTCGCCGGGAGCCAGCCGTCAGCAAGATAGTCCCGCTCTCTCTGTCCAGCTCCCACCCACCGGTGTCGCCGGCAAACTCCGTCAGTCGCATCAGTTGTTGCTGTCTGTCGACCCGCTGTGTCTCGCGTCGCGTCCGGACAGCATTGCGGATCCGGTTGGCCAGGAGTTCGTACTGCTCGGTGCCGGAGCCCTTCTGGAGATAGTCGGTGACGCCGGCGGAGATGGCGTCGCTGGCGATGGCCTCACTGCCCTTGCCGGTGAACAGGATGAACGGCAGGTCGGGATACCGCTCTCGGACAGCCCGGAAGAACTCGAGTCCGTTCATGCCGGGCATGTTGTAATCCGAGACGACACAGTCGGGCGGGTGATCACGTATTCTTTCCAATCCTTCCTCGGCGCTGGTCGCTGTCTCGACAGTGAACTGGTCGTCCTCTCGTTCGAGGAACGTCGCGGTGAGATCAGCAAAATCGGACTCATCCTCGACGTGCAGAACCTCTATCAGTTCTACGGTCTCACTCTGGACTTGTGCCTCACTCATGTTTCAGCCGAGATAGTTTCCGGATCGATCCAGACGATGTGTCCGTCTTCCCGGGTGACGAGGCCGTTGACCATTGCCTCGTCGACTGCTTCGACAGAGTCGGATTCGATCGTCAGGATCCGGCGCACGTCCGTTACCGCCCAGCCGGAACGCCCGCCAGTCGTCATTTCGGTATCGAAGACGATCATCCTGTCCTGGCTGATCCCGTTGTCTTCGTATCCGTCTTGCAAGAGTCTGGCACTCGGATCGATGACTCTCGTCGTCTCACCTCGGAGATCGATCGCTCCTTCGACGTGCGGAGGCGAGTCCGGGATCGAAGTCACATCTTTTTTCGAGCGACTGACGACCTCGGTGACGTACTCGATGTCGATACAGTACCGTTCCTCCCCGAGTGTGAACTCGAGGATTTGGTGTGACGTCATGGGCTCACTTCTCCGCCTTGTGACCTGGCGTTTGATCCTCAGTATCAGACGTGTGGTGCCCGCCGTCGGCCGCGGCCGGCGATCCAGTTGTCGCCTCGACTGCTGTCCCAGCACCTGACCCGGTGTCGAAATCCGACACCTGGTCGTGCAGGTCTTCAGCGAGACCGGACAGTTGCTGGATGTTCTCCGAGGCTTCGGACAGGGAAGCGGTCTGTTCCTCGGTTGCGGCAGAGACGTTGCTCGCTTCGGCTGCAGTTTGCTGACTGACGCTGGAGACCTCGTCGACCATCGAAACCACTTCCTCCGAGGAGGCCGCCTGGTCGTCGGTGGCGTCGCTGATTTCTCGGATACCGCTTTCGGCCTCCTGGACGGCGTTGGCGATCTCGTCGAACATCTCGATGGCGTCCTCGATCGTATCAGACCCGCGTTGCACCTGATCGCTCATCTGCTGCATTCCCTCGACGGTATCCTCCGTCGTCGCCTGGACTTCTTCGATGCGCTGTTCGATGTCGGCAGTCGCCTCGGCAGCCTCCTCTGCCAGGGATTTGATCTCGTTTGCCACGACCCCGAATCCTTCGCCCGCCTCGCCGGCACGGGCAGCCTCAATGGAGGCGTTCAACGCGAGCATGTTCGTCTGCTCGGCGATCTCGGTGATCATCTCGACCACTTCGCCGATCTGGTCCATCTTCTCGTCGAGCGTTTCGACCTGCGTGGCTGCCTCGTCGGCCCGGGTTTCGATGG